>NZ_CP071953.1:938730-1251640 GCF_020084865.1 Candidatus Kaistella beijingensis
GTACAGAGCATTTTGCTCCGAATAAGTACGGGTACCGGATAGAATTCTTACATCCAGTCGATGATCAGTACGTAAAATTTTAAGAAATTTCCTGACCAAAATCTGCACTTTCGGCGTCAAGGTAATAATGTTTGATTCGCTACGCGCATCAAATGCGCCATAATCGGACTTAATTTCATCTGACTTTCGGGTAAAAGCGATATCCGCATTATTAGTTTTATTTCCCCATTTTCCATCGATTTCGTAAGGATAGAAACCGTTTGCTTTTAAAAATCTTTGGTAGAAGACGATGTCCTCCTTAAAAAGTGTTGAGCTCATAGTATTTTGTTTTTAGGTTATTATAGTTGCTGTAGGTTCCTAATGTTTGATCATTTTCAACTTCCCGAGAACAAATTTAAAAAGAAACAAAATCAATAGCCAAGCGTGAAATCACCCTATTCTTTGAAGCTGCAATAAAAATTTTCATAAAATTGAAACTTGGAATACTAATTGCTAAAACTGTAGAAACAAAAAAAATTATGAATCCAGTACTTTTAAGAAGACTCCTTATGTGGGTTGCTCCATTAGCAATTGGCTATATCGTTAAAAAATACGAGCAAAAACAAGCAAAGAAACAACAGGAAAAAGCAATGGCGAAAAATACAGCGCTTTAAGTAAAACCTCATTTTTGAGGTTTTTTTTATTTCTAGAGTTCATCTCACTGCATTTCATTTTTTTCATTCAATAAAAAAGGGTGATTTCACTTGCTTGATTTCAACAGCATCTTGGTAATTTTGATTTATGATAGATAACTTGAAGCCATGAACGAATCTGATTTCACACAAATTCTGCAGTACATCTCCCAAGATCACAATAGCGATGATTTACTTCAAAAACTGCAAAGTGTAAAAGAACAAAATAAAATTTTTTCGGACGTTTATACCATTGATGCAGATGGAAACACACTACAATTCGTGGAATTGGTTCAGGAAGGAGGTGGAACATTAGGAATTTCGCTGGTTGGATTCTGTTTTGTTCTCGAATATTGCGGTATCCGTTTTCTGAAACTTGCCGGAACAAGCGCAGGAGCCATCAATACTCTTTTTATGGCAGCATTGGGTAAAAATAAGGAATGTTGTTCAACACCTGAACTTTTCCAAATCGTGAGGAACATGGATATGTTTTCCTTTGTAGATGGACATTGGATTGCTAAAAGAGCAATCAGAAGTTTAATCTCCAAAGATGGTTGGCTCAAGAGTACGATTTTCGCTTTTGTGGTTTTGGTTCTGTTTCTGATGATTTTTTATCCGCTCATTTCGATATTCGGCGAAATTGGTAACGGCGTGTATCTACTTGGTTTGGCGGTCTTCCTTATTTTCGTCGGAATCAATGTTTATCTTTATCTGCGTTTTAAAAAAGCAAAATATGGCGTTAACTCTGGAAAGGAATTCTTAAAATTTTTAGTAAAAAATCTTGAGAAGAAAAATATTTCGACCAAACTTGAGCTGGATAGAATTGCAAAATTCATCATTAATGAGGACGGTTCTGTGGAAGGAAATTCAAACTATAAATTTTACGGCAGAAGTGAGAATGTTGCCGAAAATCAAAAGATCATCGATGTTCTTAATCAAGAATATCACACCAACCGTCAGTACAATTTTACCCTCAAAAATTTACAGGCAGATTACACCTTTATCACGGTGGACATATCCTCCGAAAGAAAAATCGAACTTCCTGCACAAGCCGGACTTTACTGGAGCAATCCTAACTTTGATGTAAATCCTGCCGTTTTCGTTCGTTCTTCAATGGCGATTCCGCTATTCTTCGAGCCGGTTATCCAACAGATTGACCGTTCAGATGTCAAAATTATTGAAAACTGGGCTAAGATTTTTGTCAACCAACACGAAATACCTAACCAGGGAATTTTTGTGGACGGAGGATCCATTTCAAACTTTCCAATCAATATTTTCCATAATGAAAAAATTATTATTCCGCGCTTACCTGTTTTTGGAATTAGAATTAATGACGTAAAACCCAATCCTGATACCGAAATCAAAACTCTCGGGAATTATGCCGGAAGAATTCTAAACACCATGAAAAGCAACTACGATAAAGATTTTCTTACGAAAAACAATTTCTACGAAAAATACAGCATCGCAGATATTGACACCTATCTCACCAAAGCGAATTGGCTGGATTTCAACATGAGCGAAGAAAACAAAAAAGCCCTGTTTTTGAAAGGTGTGGAATCGGCAATTGATTTCCTGGAGCGGTTTAATTGGCTGGATTATAAAACCAACCGTGCAAAAGTGTATTACGAAAACAATAGATAATGATAAGGTTTAACGGTCTAGAAATCAAAGCCTGTTTGTGACTGTTGGAATTCCTTGATTAAATTCTTGAACACCTGCTCTACCGGCAAAATCTCATCGATGAGTGCGGAAACCTGACCGATTTCCAGTTCGCCTTCTTCCAGGTCACCCTCAAACATTCCGCGCTTGGCTCTGGCTCTTCCCAATGTTTCTTTTAAAGCTTCAACATTTCTTCCCGATTCGTAAAGTTTTTCCAGATCGTGGAAGAATTTATTTTTCACCAAACGAACCGGTGCAAGTTCTTTTAATGTAAGTTGCGTATCGCCCTCGTTTAGGGAAATCACCTTATTTTTAAAATTTTCGTGGGAGCTCGCTTCCTGGGTCATCGCAAAACGGGAACCGATTTGAACGCCGTCTGCACCCAGGATCATCGCCGCTTTCATTTGGGAACCGAGCGCAATTCCACCCGCAGCAATGAGGGGTTTGGAAATGTGCCTTTTCACATTCGGAATCAGGCAAAAAGTGGTGGTTTCATCTCTACCATTATGACCGCCTGCTTCAAAACCTTCCGCAACAATCGCGTCAACTCCGGCTTCTTCACATTTCATGGCAAATTTGGTGGAGGAAACTACATGCGCAACCTTTACTCCCTCTTTCTGTAAAGTTTCCGTATAGGTTTTGGGATTTCCGGCGGAGGTGAAAACAATCTTCACCCCTTCTTCCAAAATAATCTGGATGATTTCTTCCAGGTTAGGATAAAGCATCGGAACATTCACGCCAAAAGGTTGCTCCGTCGCTCTTTTGCATTTCTGAATATTTTCCCGCAAAATATCGGGATACATGCTTCCTGCCCCGATCAAACCCAAACCGCCATTATTGGAAACCGCCGAAGCCAGCCTCCACCCGGAATGCCAAATCATCCCGCCCTGAATAATGGGATATTTAATATTGAAAAGTGAGGTGATTTTATTCTGATTTTCGCTGTACATCTTCTCAGCGATACCGAAGTGGATAAAGTTGCTCATATTATTTAAATGGATTATTTGCCGCTCTTCATGCGGTTGTCTTTTTTGCAAAGCATCATAAGGTTATCTTCAACGGTAAGTCCGCCGTCTTTCCACGGAATGACGTGGTCGCCTTCCATTTCTTCAAATTCAAAGTGCTGTTTGCAGACCGGGCAAATCCCTTCCTGCTGTTGATATTTCTTGCGTTTGGTTTTGATGTCGAACGTCCTTAAATCCAGATACCGCACATCGTCCGTTAAAACATAAGGATAAATTCCCTTCTCGCTTTTCACTTCGTCATCTTCCACCAGTTCTGCGATTTGTTTTTCTATGGCGTCGGTATCTAAAATCTCATCTTTATAACGGTCATACCAAAATCCCCAATCTACTCCTTTCATGGAGGAGCGGTATTTTTTGAAGGTATTTCTTTGCCAACCAATCACGGCTTCAAAATACTGTTTCAGTGCATTGGCGTTGGGATCGTGCTGATGTTCGCCCATATATTTCTGGATGTTGTCTTTGGAAATCCACTTCAACACGGTTTCCAAATAATCCTGCCGTTTTGCGGAACCGGTGAGCAAATCGTGGGCTCTGTTGAAAGCCGGACCGCTCGGTTTGCTGAAATATTTCTTGGCATCGCTCAGCCAAGGGCCTGCAAAAGTGGCGTTCAAAAGTTCCTGTTTGGTGAGAACGGCTCCGGCAATGTTGATGGTTTCAAACCATTCCAGTTTTTCGCTGGGTTCGCCTTCGCATAGATAAACGAGGAGTTTATAATCGAGAATTTTTTTCTGCATATCGTCCTGAAGGTTCATAAAGGCGAGCATTTTGCCACCAATATTTACAGAAAAATCTCCGGCAACATACTGACAGATAGAAATTGTGCGCTGTTGCCCGTCGATAATTTCGTATTCGGGTTCGCCGTCTTCAATTTTATCCCGCACCGCCCAATACATCACGTTCAGCGGGTGACCTTTTAATATCGTATCGATGACCATGGCACGCTGCTTCTCATCATACACAAACTCGCGCTGGAAAGGCGGCCGCACATCCAGCTTGCCTTTATAGGCAATTACACCATCATCGCCTTTGTCCTGATAACCTTTGACAAGGGCGGCAACATTGACTTCAAATAAAGTGATATCCATGATTTAATTTTTAGAGTTTTTTGTTTTTGATTAAAATTCTTGCGTAAGTTGGCTTGCCATTTATAGCTCCATCTTTGTCTTTAATTAATCCATGTTCCTTGAAAGGAATTGTTTCATTAATGCGATAATCATTTGAACTAATAATTTCAAACTGCTCCGGATTGTATTTATCCAAAAAGGTAATCGGCACGCCCATAGCTCCGGCATAATCTTTGGGAATATCCTTAGTTTTATTAACATTAATAGCATCATAGTTATCATACTTCGGATACTCTTCCGGAGTATAGGTTTTGTATAAATCCAAATCTTCATGACGCTTGGAATGATCGAGATTGGTAAACCAAATGGCTTGTGCTCTACCTTTTACAACACCATTTACAACTTTATATGCACTGCCTTCTTTTTTATTAT
Source organism: Candidatus Kaistella beijingensis (assembly GCF_020084865.1). Lineage (NCBI taxonomy): Bacteria > Pseudomonadati > Bacteroidota > Flavobacteriia > Flavobacteriales > Weeksellaceae > Kaistella > Candidatus Kaistella beijingensis. The sequence goes on from NZ_CP071953.1 coordinate 943,582, forward strand.
TTAATAAAAATTCGATTTCATCTTTAGGTAAGTCAAATAGTAGATCAGTGCTCATTGGCGTAACGCCAACCCATAATTTATTTTCTTTAATTAATTTAAAAACTTCTTTATAAGTGATGGCATTTTTGTTTGAAATAATAATAAACTTCTTATCAAACTCCATCAGCTGCGCCACATATTTCCGGAATAGCGAGAACGGCGGGTTGGTTACCACAATATCGGCTTCTTTCAAAAGGGCAACACTTTCCGCCGAACGGAAGTCGCCGTCGCCCTGCAGCTCGGTAATCCCAATTTCTTCGGCATTGGGCACGCGGTCGCCATTTTTGTCGCCTTCGTACACCAACATTACGGCTTTTTCGCTTTCGTGGGTGCTGAAGAGATCCATGTCCTGATTTTTGTAGCAGGTGGTGATAAGTTTTTTCAGCCCCAAATCCTCGAAGCGGTGGCTGAAATAATGAAAGAAGTTGGAAACTCTGGGATCATCGCAGTTGCAGAAAACGGTTTTGCCTTTAAAGTGGTGGCGGTAATGTTTCAGTTCGTTTTCTATATCAGCAATTTGGGTATAGAACTCGTCTTTTTTATTGCTTTTTGCGCTGTGCAGGTTTTTGTTGAGGGATTTTGCCATGCCCAAATATAATTAATTGTTGGGTTACTTCAAAAAACACAATCGTTTCGGTCTTTTACTCCTCCGTTTCGGTTGCCAACCGAAAAATTGCGGTCCGGAACCCCAAACTTCCGGTTGGGTAACCCCAAATTTTCGGTTCCGGACCGTAAGTTTAGGGTTCCGAACCCTACCGTTTCGGTTCTTTAGTGGTTCGTACCGGTTAAAGACCGGAATGCACCTAAAAAAAAACCGCCTTTTTGTAGGCGGTTCGGTTTTTTAAGGATTTGGTGGGGGCGGGTTAAAGTTTTTGGTTGTTCTTCCAAAAAACTGCTTCAGTTCGTTGTATTTGTTTTCATAACCATCTGCTCCTGTCGCGGCGCGGTAAGTGGTGTACGCATAATCGTCTAATGCTGCCTGATAATTGTCGTAATCGTGCAGGATTTTGGCTCCCTGCAGTTTGATGGCCAACGCATTCAGGCGGTTGATGAGACTCTCGAAAACATTGCGGCTTGCAAAATCTTTGTCGAACTCGTCCCAATCTACATCCGATACGGAAAGGTTGGGGTTGCTTTGGCGGAAATCTTTCACCTTGTTGACCAGGAGTTTGTTCTGCTCGTTGATGCTGCCGTATTTTTGGCGGTCTTCCGGGGTGAGCTGCACGGTGATTATGGCAAGTGCGTTCTCCAGTTCGGTGAGGGCGTTCTGTGCGGCGGTTACCTGTGCTTCGGTAAGGTGCGCGCTGTTGAGGTTGGTTAGTGGCATAACATTGTGTTTTTTAAATTAGTGATTTAAAGTTAAAAACTTTTTCGCACCAAAAACATAATGTCTTTAAAAAAGGGTGTTTTCACCCATTAGAAGAGATGTTAGGGTAACAAATCCCTGGCTTTCATTTCCTTTTGCAGGTTAGAATATTTGATGATGTATTTAAAACAGATCATACAGGAACCCATGAAGAGAATCAATTTGAAAAATCCCATTCCGCCATGCGTTGCCGCGTAAATCCCTATCGCAAAAATGAACAGCAGAATCCCTACTGCGGGATAGCATAATTTTTTGCTGGTGGCAAACTCGCTCTGTAATTCTTCGTTGGATAATTCTGTGAATTTGTTTTCGTTGCTCATAATTGTGCGGTAAAAATTTTATAGAAACTTGAGAAATTACAGCTCCATCGCTTTTTTTACAGCGGCATCAATTCCGTCTAGATTTTTACCGCCCGCAGTGGCGAAACCCGGGTTTCCTCCTCCTCCACCCTGGATTGCTGCAGCCAATTCTTTCACGATATTTCCGGCGTGGTATTTCGATTCCAAATCTGCGGAAACTCCCACGGTGATCATGGGTTTTTGGTCTGCATCAGAAATAATAACCGTCACAGAATTCGGAATTTCTTTCTTCAGTTGAAACACGATATCTTTTACAGAACCTGCGTCCAAAGAAACTTTTTTCACCAAAAGATTTTTATCGCCGCTTTCTTGGAAGTCGTTTTTCCAGTTGGCAGTTTCTCCTTTTGCTTTTTCTTTTTTAAGGGATTCTATTTCGGATTTTAGGGATTGGTTTTCTTCGATTAATCTTTCGACAGATTTTGTCAAATCTTTCGACTTTAATAAGGAGGAAATTTCTTTCAGCTGTGCTTCCAAATTTTTAAAGTATTCCGAAGATTTATCACCGGAAATCGCTTCGATTCTGCGAATTCCCGCCGCAGTTGAACTTTCTGTCTGAATTTTGAAATGACCGATTTCCCCCGTTGATTTTACGTGGGTTCCGCCACACAATTCTTTAGAACTACCAAACTGAATCATTCGAACGTGGTCACCATATTTTTCACCGAAGAGCATCATCGCCCCTTTTTCCGTTGCTTCCGCGATTGGAAGGTCACGGAATTCCTGCAGTGAAATATTTTCCTTGATTTTAGCATTTACCTGATCCTCTACCAGTTTCAATTCATCTTCACTCATTTTCGAGAAGTGTGAGAAATCGAAACGAAGGTAATCCGGTCCCACAAAAGAGCCTTTCTGCTCCACGTGAGTTCCCAAAACGTCACGCAACGCTTCATGTAAAAGGTGCGTCACCGAGTGATTTGCCTGTGTATTTTTTCTTTCGGAATGATTAACTTTCGCGTAGAATACCGCACCTGCATCTTTCGGCAAATCTTTGATTAATGAAATGATCAGGTTGTTTTCTTTTTTGGTATCCAAAACTTCGATGATGTCCGAACAATTTGTGATGTCAAAAACACTTGGGTTGGAAATATCAAAACCTTCCGTATAACTTGGAATTAAAATTCCCTTATCGCCAATTTGACCACCACCTTCCGGATAAAACGGAGATTTCGCCAAAACGATTTGATAGAACTCGCCGTCTTTGTTTTCTATTTTTCTGTAACGGGTAATATAAGTTTCTGTTTCCGTTTGGTCGTAACCCACGAAAGTTTCAGGTTTTTCCTCTAAGATTACCCAATCGTGAACTTTGGACGCGGATGATTTTTTGGAACGCTGCTTTTGCTTTTCCATTTCTTCATCAAATCCTTTTTCATCTACGGTTAAACCTTTTTCCTCTGCAATAATTCTTGATAAATCGGCAGGAAATCCGTAAGTATCGTAAAGCTCGAAAACTTCCGTTCCGGGAAGCGTTTTCTCGTTCTTGGAAATGGTTTCGTTGATGATTAGATCGATTCTTTTCAAACCGTGTTCAATGGTTTTAAGGAATGAAGATTCTTCTTCCTTAATCACTTCGGTAACCAATTTTTCCTGTTTGATGAGTTCCGGGAAGAACTGTCCCATTTCGTTTTTCAAAACGGCAACCAACTGATAAAGGAATGGTTCTTTCATTCCCAAAAATCGGTAAGAATACGAAATCGCTCTTCTCAAAATTCTTCTAATCACGTAACCTGCACCGCCGTTGGAAGGGAGTTGTCCGTCAGCAATTGCAAACGCCACCGCACGAATGTGATCCACCACAACACGAATTGCAATATCTTTTTCGTCTTCTAAAATTCCGGTATATTTTTTACCGGAAAGTTCTTCCACTTTGGCAATTAAAGGCGTGAAAACATCGGTATCATAATTTGATTTTTTTCCTTGCAAAGCCATACACAAACGTTCGAAACCCATTCCGGTATCAACATTTTGCTTCGGTAATTTTTCTAAACTTCCGTCGGCTTTTCTTAAAAATTCCATGAAAACGAGGTTCCAGATTTCCACGACTTGCGGATGGTCGTTGTTCACCAAATCTAAACCAGAAACTTTTGCTTTTTCTTCCTCCGAACGCAAATCCACGTGAATTTCGGAGCAAGGTCCGCACGGTCCGCTTTCGCCCATTTCCCAGAAATTGTCCTTTTTATTTCCGTTGATGATTCTGCTCTCGTGAATATGGGATTTCCAAAAATGGTAAGCGTCTTGGTCACGTTCCAAATTTTCGGAAGCATCACCTTCAAAAATGGTCACATAAAGGTTTTCTTTTGGGATTTTATAGACTTCGGTCAGCAGTTCCCACGCAAAATCAATCGCCTCTTTTTTGAAATAGTCTCCAAAAGACCAGTTTCCCAACATTTCGAACATCGTGTGGTGATACGTGTCGCGACCAACATCGTCCAAATCATTGTGTTTCCCGGAAACTCTCAAACATTTTTGAGTGTCGGCAATTCTTACATTCGATGGTTCTTTGTAGCCCAGAAAGAAATCCTTGAACTGCGTCATTCCCGAATTGGAGAACATCAAAGTGGGATCGTCTTTCAGAACAATTGGTGCGGAAGGAACAATTTGGTGTCCTTTTTCTTTGAAAAAATCTAAAAACTGTTGGCGTATCTGTTGTGAAGTCATATTATTAAGTTTGAAGCTGGAAGCTGGGTGCTGGAAGCTTTTATAAGATTGCAAATTTAAGGAAAATTTGTGTGTTTTTGATGATGGATTTGTTGGATATTCGCTGCCAAAATAAAAAATCCGTTCCATAAAATGAAACGGATTAACATCACTTATTACACTTAAATAAAAAACTTATTTTTATTTCTTTTCCAGGGCTTTGATCAAAATTTGGATATTCACCTCATCTTTGATTACGCCGTTTGCAACAGGCATTTGGAACTTCACTCCAAATTCTTCTCTGTTGATGTCTTTTGGTTCGGTTGCGATACTTACCTCGCCTTCTTTCACCGACACATTTGCGTTGAACTGCATTGGTTTTGTAATTCCTTTGATGGTTAAATTACCGTCCAAAATGGTGTTGTAATCTCCAGCTTCGTTGGGTGAAACTTTTGTAATTTCATAGGACGCTGTTGGAAATTTTTCAACTTCAAAGAAATCACCGCTTTTTAAATGACCTTCTAATTTTGCTTTTTGTTCTGCATCGTCCTTCAAATCTACATTTTCAAGAGAATTCATATCGGCAACAAACTTCCCGCTTTCCAATTTTCCGTCTTTGATGGTTACATCGCCGCTTTCAAATTTTATGGTTCCGAAATGACTTGAATTATCGGTTTTGAAAACTTTATATCCTTTCCATTCTATCCTACTATTTAAAGTGTCTACCACAAAGGCGTTTCCATCTTTAGTAGTGGTTACTTCAGTGTTGTCACTTACTAAAGGCTTATCTTTACCACAGGAAACGACTAAAGTTCCTAAAACCAGAACTGGATATACAGCTTTCAAAAACATTTTATTCATCAAAAATTTGGTTTTTTTTCTTATTTCACGGCTAAAATAGTAAAAAAATTAATACTAATCACAAAAATATTATTTTTGCAACATGCTTTTAAAAATTAACCAGTTATATTTTTCACATTCACCTGAAAAAAGACTTTTCCATAATTTCAATTTGAAGGTTGAAGCCGGAAAAATTATAGCACTTGCCGGCGAAAGCGGTTGCGGAAAATCGACTTTGATTAATTTGATTTACGGACTTTTGGATTGGGAAAAAGGAGAAATTATTTTTGATGGAAAACCAGTTTTTGGTCCAAAAAAGAACATTGTTCCCGGTGAAAACGAAATGAAGTTGGTGGCTCAGAATTACGATTTAATGCCGTACGCAACGGTTGCTGAAAACGTGGGCAAATTTATATCCAACATTAATCTAAACGAAAAAAAAGCAAAAATTGAAGAACTTCTACAGGTCGTAGGGCTTGAAGAATATGCCGAAACTTTGCCTAAATATTTAAGCGGCGGACAGCAGCAAAGAGTTTCTATCGCAAGAGCGCTTTCTGTGATGCCGAAGCTTCTTTTACTAGACGAACCTTTCAGTAACATTGATTTTAGCAGAAAAGTAGAACTTCGCGAAAGACTTTTTAATTATGTAAAGGAGAAAAATATTTCTTTAATTATTTCCACGCACGAAATTCAGGAAGTAATGCCCTGGCTGGATCAGATTATTGTTCTTCAGGATGGAAGACTGATTCAAAATGACGACCCGGAGGAAACGTACAGAAATCCGTACAATGAATATGTCGCCAAACTTTTCGGTGAAGTGAATGTTTTTTCTGATAACGAACAAAATTCTTTAAATCTATCCAAAAAATTTTGGTATCCCAACGAGATCAAAATTACAGAAAACGGAAAAGAAGCTCGAGTTTTGGAAAGTCGGTTCGCAGGAAACCACTATTGGAACAAGGTTTTATTGAATGAAAAAAACCTGGTCATTTTTACAACAAACCCCATATCCGGCAAAACACATCTTGAATTTTAAAATTAGAATCAACTTTGTTTTTATTATAAGGTTGGCATTAATTTTGAAAATTTTTTCTTAACTTTACCTATCCCAACTAAGGAAATTTTTGGTTAATTCTCTTTCTGCCTTTAAGACGAAATTAGTCCGGATCTTCGCGACAACCAAGTCTTCGAAATGGAACCCTGTCCAAATCTTTCCTTTTTTTTATGCCTTTCTCACAAATTCCGATTTCAGTGCCATAGAACCAAAACCGTCAATTTTGCAGTCGATATTGTGATCGGAATCTGGTCTTAAACGAATATTTTTCACTTTCGTACCTGCTTTCACTGGTTTTGGAGCACCTTTTACAGGCAAATCTTTAATCACAACTACAGAATCTCCATTTTGAAGTTCGTTTCCGTTAGAATCAAAAATTTTGTCAGAATTCTCAACTTCCTTTGGATCCCATTCGTGGAAACACTGGGAACAAACCATCATATTGTCCTGTTCATAAGTAAATTCCGATTGACATTTTGGGCAAATTATCGCGTCGCTCATTGTTTTTAATTTTTTGCAAAGGTAAAGATTTGGTTGGATGATTGGTGATGGATGCTGGATGGTTTAAAGCACAAAATTCTAAATTTAAACACGTTTGTTAAAACTACGTATAATTTTTATATCTTTGTCGTATAGATTAAAATGATGGATGCAAAAATCACATTAGCGTTTGATGAACAAGTTATTAAAGAAGCAAAAGCCTTTGCAAAAAGGAACAACGTGAGCTTGTCGCGTCTTACAGAGATGATTTTTCGGCAGATGACTGCAGAAAATCACCAAACTATCGATGATTTACCGATTTCCGATTGGGTAAATGCTGTCGCAGAAGAACGACCTGAATACGGTAGACCTAATTCTAGGAAAAAAATGAAGTCAGAATTTTTTGAATCTAAGAAATGAAAATCTTTTTAGACGCCAATGTTTTGGTTGCGGTTTTGAATCGGGAATATCCGCTTTTTACTTATGCGGCTAGAATTATCAGTTTAGTTGACCATCCAAGATTTGAAGTTTTCACCTCTCCTATTTGTCTTGCGATTGCTTTCTATTTTGCCGAAAAGAAAAGCGGGACAGAATTGGCGAAAAATAAAATCAGTATACTTTCAAAAAAATTGAAAATAACGAGAATTGATTCAAAAACGGTCGATTTAGTTTCTGAAAATCCTGCAATATATGATTTTGAGGATGGTTTGGAATATTATTCCGCCATCAATTCCGGTTGCGAAATCATTATTACCGAAGACGTTTCGGATTTTTATTTTTCGGAAATGCAGGTTTATAACTGTATTTCTTTTTTGGAGAATTTGAAATAATCATCCATCCAAAAAAACGTATTTTTGCAAATTAATCGCAGAAAAGCCAATCGCAGACTGCTGAAAGCAAAATTATGGAACTTATTCACCGCAATCTCCTTATCGGAATTCACGACGCATTACAGGAAACTTTTTTTCAGGATAAAAAATACGCAGACAAAGTCATCGAACGACTTCTGAAAGCCCACAGAAAATGGGGAAGCGAAGACCGAAAAGTGGTTTCCGAGATTTTCTACAACATCATCCGCTGGAAAAAACGACTCGAATATTATATGGGAGAAGGCGTGAAACCGAACAATGTTTACAAACTCATCCTTACTTATTGTCTATGGAGCAAAACCCATTACAAGAAATTTGAGGAGTTTGACGGGATTAAAATTGCAGATGTTTTAACCAAACTCAAAAAAAACACCGTTCCCACAAAAGCGATTGAATACTCTATTCCCGATTGGTTGGCTGAAACGTTGGAGAAAGAACTCGGCAAAAATTGGGAAAAAGAAATGGACGCGTTGAACGAACAAGCGCCAACAATTCTTCGTGCAAATACTTTAAAAACCACTGCAAAAGAACTGGTTTCTGATTTAAAGGATGAAAATGTGGAAAGTTTTCAAATTAGAAATTATCCAGACGCTGTTCAACTAGAGGAAAAGAAAAACGTTTTCCTGACTTCTGCTTTTAAAGACGGATTGTTTGAAGTTCAAGATGCTTCCTCACAAAAAATCGGCGAACTTCTGGACGTGAAGGAAGGAATGCGCGTTGTTGACGCTTGCGCAGGTGCAGGTGGAAAAACTTTGCATTTGGCCGCTTTAATGAAAAATAAAGGTCAAATTATCGCTTTAGATATTTTTGAATGGAAATTAGCAGAGTTAAAACGTAGAGCAAAAAGAGCAGGAGCTCACAATATTGAGACCCGTTTTATTGAAGATAATAAAGTCATCAAACGACTTCATGAAAAAGCAGACAGATTGTTGATTGACGCACCTTGTTCCGGCTTGGGAGTTTTAAAAAGAAACCCTGATTCTAAATGGAAAATCGACCAAGATTTCATCGACAGAATTAAAAAAGAACAACAGCAAATTCTTCAAGATTATTCTAAAATCTTGAAAAAGGGAGGGAAAATGATTTATGCAACCTGCTCCATTTTACCTTCTGAAAATAACGAGCAAGTCGAAATTTTCTTGAAAAACAATCCTGAATTTTCTCTAATTAAAGAGGAAAAAATCATGCCGAGTGAAGGTTATGACGGATTTTATATGGCGTTGATTGGAAGGAAATAAACTTAATACAAAAATTAACTAAGAAAGCAATTCAGATTTGGACTGCTTTTTTATTAATGGTTAAAGAATTTTTTCAAGCAAGATCGTTAAAATTTCATTATTAACTTAAATTTTTCCTTTTTTAAATTAAATTATAGAATATTTTTCTTTAGACTAAAATTTTTATTTTGTTTTGTAAACTAAAACTTTATGTTTGCATCAGAATTTTAATCTATTATCAATTATAACTTATCATTTATAAATATGTGCGGAATTGTATGCCTGTTTGATGCGAAACAAAAAACCGAGCTTTTAAGACCTCAAATCCTTGAAATGTCCAAAAAAATCCGTCACCGCGGCCCAGATTGGAGCGGAATTTTTCAGGACGAAAAAGTAATATTCTCTCACGAAAGATTGGCGATTGTGGATCCAACTTCAGGGAAACAGCCTCTATTCACCAAAGACGGAAAAGTAGTTTTGGCGGTGAATGGCGAAATTTACAACCATCAAGAACTAAGAAAAGAGTTCCCTGATTACGAATTTTTAACCCAATCTGATTGTGAAGTAATTTTGGCTTTATACAGAAAGTATGGTAAAAATTTTTTGGAAAAGCTCAACGGAATTTTTGCCTTCGCTTTATATGATACTGAAAACGATGTTTATTTGGTTGGTCGTGACCACATGGGAATTTGCCCCCTTTATCAAGGTTGGGACAAAAACGGAAATTATTATGTTGCTTCCGAATTAAAAGCACTGGAAGGCGTTTGCAAAACCATCGAATCTTTTCTTCCTGGACATTTTCTTTACAGCAAAGACGGCTACGAAATGCAGAAATGGTACCACAGAGATTGGGAAGATTTTGAAAACGTAAAAAACAATGTAACCGATATTTCCGCCATCAGAAAAGGTTTGGAAGACGCAGTTCACCGTCAGTTGATGAGCGACGTTCCTTATGGCGTTTTACTTTCCGGCGGTTTGGATTCTTCGATTATTGCTGCTGTAACTGCGAAATATGCGAGAAACAGAATTGAAAGCGGCGACACCCAAGAAGCGTGGTATCCTAGATTGCACAGTTTTGCAGTTGGTTTGGAAGGTTCTCCTGATTTAGTGGCGGCACAAAAAGCGGCCGATCACATCGGTTCCATCCACCACGAAATTCATTTCACCGTTCAGGAAGGTTTGGACGCAGTAAAAGACGTCATCTATCATTTGGAGACTTATGATGTGACTACAGTTCGCGCCTCAACTCCGATGTATTTGTTGGCAAGAGTCATCAAATCGATGGGAATTAAAATGGTACTTTCCGGTGAAGGATCAGATGAATTATTTGGAGGATATCTTTATTTCCACAAAGCTCCCGATGCGAAACAGTTCCACGAAGAAACGGTAAGAAAATTAGGAAAACTTCACCTTTATGATTGCTTGAGAGCTAATAAAGCCTTAATGAGTTGGGGCGTTGAAGGACGAGTTCCATTCCTCGACAAAGAATTTATCGATGTGGCGATGACGATAAATCCTAAAGACAAAATGGTCAACAAAGCTGAAGGAAAAATGGAAAAATGGGTTTTGAGAAAAGCATTCGAAGATTTATTGCCTGAGTCCATCGCTTGGCGACAAAAAGAACAATTTTCTGACGGAGTTGGCTATTCATGGATTGACTCCTTAAAAGCGAAAGCGGAAGAAGAAGTATCTGATGAAATGATGGAAAATGCACGTTTTAGATTTCCATTAAACACACCTCAAAATAAGGAAGAATACCGATACAGAACTATTTTCGAAGAATTGTTCCCAAGTGAAACTGCGGCAGCTACGGTTCCTTCTGTCCCTTCCGTCGCTTGTTCTACTCCGATCGCTTTGGAATGGGATGAAGCCTTCAAAAAAATGAATGATCCGAGCGGAAGAGCGGTGGTTTCTGTACATGAGGACAGTTATTAAAGAGCCAAGTAAAAAGAACCAAGAGCCAAGTAAAAATCCTGCGATTATTTTTTCGCAGGATTTTTTTTCCAAAATTTTTGCGATTTACAAATGCAGATTGCAGATCGACGAAAGCCGACAGCTAAATTTCGCTACGAATTCTACTCAATGTTTCCTGCGAAATTCCCAGGTAAGTTGCAATCATTCCTAAAGGTGCTCGAAGAATAATGTTGGGATTCTCTTCTAGAAGTTGGGCATATTTTTCCTTCGCGGTCATATATTGTAGCGAGTTGATTCTTTTCGCCATTTGCGACATCAGATTTCCGAGGATGAAACGGCTGAAATTGGCGGAAGTCAAAGAAACGGAACACAATGCTTCCAATTTGTCGTAATGGCAGAAAGTGATGGTGCTTTCTTCTAAAGTTTCAATATTGTAACGCGTTGGTTCTGCTGCGAAAATAGTGTCGAGATTGGCAAATGTTTTTCCGTCGGAAAAAAAATTGGTCGTGATGTCTTTTCCTTTTTCGTAATAAAACATTCTTGCCAAACCTTCTTCCATAAAAAAAACGGTGCGGTTAAAGGTATTTTGTTTGCTCAACAATTCCCCTTTTGCGAACACTTTGGTTTCGGTTTCGTTGCGGAAAAAATTTTCGGTTTCGGAGTCGGTTTTTATGTATTTAGAAAGTTGTTCGAGAAGTTTCACGGTGTTGACTTTTTACAAAAATAGGGTTTTATTATTTCTACCGCAAAAGTCACAAAAGTTTTGCTAGACGATTCTTTAAAGTGAAAATAAGCAAGTGTAAAAAGTTGCAGAGCGACGAGATATTGTTAGAAAGACACATTTTTGAAGATAGCGGAGCGCCGAAGGTGCGACATCTTGGTTCTAAATTTTTATTCCCAGAAATTCACGAATTTTCATTTTTATGGATGGGTGCTACGATTGCGTGGTATTACGGACAAGCGATTAACTCATACTTTTTCTATTTTTTTAATGGAATAGTTGAACCTCGCGTACTCGGTTTGCAGTGGAAATCCTTTCTGTTTTTTTAGAATGGGAAAAGGTGCGAAAAAAACAAAAAGATTGCAATGCTTCGACTTCGCTCAGCAAAAACTCCAAGCGCGGTCCCGACAAAAAATGGCGTTGGGATTGGTTGGAATTTTTTATCGGGATGGCCCTTAATTTTGAAAAAAAAGAACGCCCGAAATACTTCGGACGCTCCCAACAAACAAACAGTAAATGAAAACTGTTTTAACATTAAAATAAACTATGTTGTTGCAGTTATGGCGGTTTCTTCTTCCCCGGTTTCTTCGTTGATGCGGTATTTTTTGAAGAGGAAATGGATTTTGATTTTTAGGGCAATCCAAGCCAAAATGAAGTAAATCCATCCCAAAATAAAAAGGTGCAGGAAGTATTTTTTGGTGAGAAAATCGGAACCTTTTTGCACGAGCATGATTTTGAGCGCCTCCAAATAAGGCGTTAATGGAATAATTGCGGTGAAATTCCTGATAAATTCGGGCATTGCAGAAGTGGGCCACGTAAATCCGCTGATGATGAACGCGGGAGATGCGATGACCATTAATACTTGAGTGGCTTTGAGCGCATCGGGAATGAGGATGCTGACCAAAACTCCCAAATTGGTTGCCGAAACCACGAATATGGCAGTGACGAGGAAAAAATTCCAAACGTTTTCGGGCACCGGAATTTTGAAATACAGACTGCACAAATAGAAAAACAGGATGTTGAAATTGGCGAAAATCCATACCGGAAGACATTTGATTGCCATTACTAAAACGGCGTATTTTTGTTTTCCGGCGAAATCTCTGATGAAAGATTCTCTTTTAAATTCTTCGGAAAATGTAACCGCCATTGCGAGTAAAATCACCTGCTGCAAAACCACCGCCATCATTGCAGGCCACATAAAAACCAAGTAATTACTCGTGGTGTTGAAGAGCGTGATGTAATTGGTTTTCAGCGGTTCGTATTGGGTTTTGGCGATTTCAGCGTTCATTCCTTTTTTTTGTAACGCCTTAATTTCAGCACCTGCGGAAAATGTTCCAAAAGTGAGTTGCAATGCTTTTGTGGCGAAATTTGCGGTCAAAACATTGGAGGTATTGACATAAACATTGATTTCGGGATATTTTTTTTGGAGCATCATTGCTTCAAATCTTTCGGGTATGATGACGACTGCGGATGCTTCGGTTTTGATGACCTCATCTTTTAGATTGGAAGGTTCATCAATGTAGTTCAGCACATTGATGGTTTTATTGTCTTGAAGCATTTCCACAATTTGGTTGGACATCGCGGAGTTATCGTGGTTGATGACGATGACGGGAATGTTTTCTACTTTTCCTTTTTGGTAGGTAAAACCGATAAGTAAAGCGTAGAAAATCGGCGCGACAAAAAAGACAGAAATCAATGTCTTGTTGGTAAAGAACAGTTTGAATTCGCGTTTTAGTAAATATCTTAGTTGTTTCATTAGTTTAGATTTTAGCTGGCAGATTTCAGATATCAGACTTTTGACTGCATTTTTTTAACCACGGAAGGCACAACAGTTTTTTTTCACATTAGAGATGGAACTGAATGGGCTTTAGAAGTTCACAAAGTGAAAATCGAAGATTTTCAGAACTTTTGTGCGCTATTCCACAGCATTCATATCCTTTCATCTTTTGTAACTTTTGTGGTTTAATAACTATTTTAAGGTCACGTTTGAGTTTACCAAAATATTGTCTGCCAAAGTCTGGTTTTCGGGAACGACTTTGATTTCGTAAACCGCTTCTTCCGGTTGATAATCGGGGAAAGCAGTGGTGATATCGGCATATCTCGTCAACTGTTTGATGGAAACAATTTTTCCTGCGATTTCTTTTTTGTTGTAATTCACCATCATTTTCACTGGCATTCCTTTTTGATAATTCGCAATTTTACTTTCCGGAATAGTGAAACGGAAATAAGATGTTTGCGGAATGTAGCCCGAAAACAGCGGATAACCTGCAGTTGCGAGTTCGCCCTTGTTGAGGGAAATGGTTTCAATTTCCATATCGTTGGTTGCGATGATGTATCTTTCGGAATACGCCACATTCGCTTCCTGAAGCGCGCCCATCGCTTGATTTTGCTGACCTTGAGCCATTTCGATTTTTTCAAAACGGGTTCCTTTTTCCACGTCGTTCAATTCTGCGTTTACCGCATCCAATTGTGCTTTTGCACCTTGATATTTCGCAAAATATTCATCATAATTTTGTGGCGAAAGCAATGAGTCGCGGTACATATTTTTTGCTCTGCTGAAGGATTTTTGGGCGTATTGATATTGTTCCTGCAAACCTTTTTGTTTGGCTTTCAATTGACGAAGTTGGTCGGCTGTTGCGCCATTTTTTGCCATTTGTGCTTGTGCTTTTGCGGATTTTACGGCTCCGGTTGCCTGTGAGATTTTTGCGGAAACTTCGGGAATATCCAATTTTGCGAGCGTGTCCCCTGCTTTTACCGTTTGTCCTTCTTCCACATAGATTTCTAAAATTCTGCCCGTCACTTTTGGGGCGAATGAAACGGTTTCCTTTTTTGCTTTTCCGTCAATAGGTTTTTCGGAAGCGGGTTCTTTACAGGCAACAACCGTGAAAGCAGTTGCGAGAGATAAAGTTTTTAATAAAGTATTCATTTTAAAGTTTGTTTGTTTGATGTAATTTGAAATAGTTTGAATTTGTTTCAAGTTTCAGGTTTCAGGTTCAATGATTAAAAAATTCACTATTGACAGCGAAGCGAATTCACCATTCACTTTCCTTGGCTCTTGGCTCTGTTTACTTGGCTCTTATAACTCGTCTATATGTAAGTTTTGCGTCGATTTCATCAATTCCACCGCGCTTCTTCGTTGGTTAAAAACGGCGGTTTGATAATCCAATTCGGCGGTTTCCAAATCGTTTTCGGCTTCGATTAACTGGGAAGATTTGATGGTTCCATAACGGAATTCTTTTTCAGCTTGAGTTAATGCCAATTTTGCGATTTGTCGTGCTTTTGCTTTGGTTGCGATTTGCGAATTGGCGATGTCGTAGTTGGTTTGGTTGTTGGCTAAATTCAGGGCTAATTTGTCTATTGCATCGGATTTTTTACTTTGCAAAATTTCCTTGTCGATTTTCGCTTTTTCAACGGCAGACTTTCCTTCTTTCCCATCAAAAATTTCCCATTTAAAGCCAATTCCGATTTGGAACATTGGTAAAATATTGATGTCTTTCGGTGCCCAATTCAATTTTTTTGGAATGAACGGAGCTATATTTTCCGAAGAAGTAATGAGGTTATCATACAATCCGAAATAGGACAAAGAACTCACCGCCTGAACTTTTGGTTGCCACCACTGATTCTCGGCTTTCATCTTGAATTCCGATGCTTTGATACCGTGTTCCAATGCTTGAATTTCAGCGCGGTTTTCTACATTTTTATTTAAAACTTCGTATTGAATGGGAACCAATTCCGGATTGATTTGTGCAATTTTTTCCCGTTCCAAACCTGTAAGAATTTGAAGTTGAGTGATAAGCAATTCCTTTTTTCCTTCATATTCCACCATTTTGGAGTCTAAATTTGCTTGAGCCAATTCAATTTTTTTGTGGTCGTAAGGAGTGATTAATCCGTAACCTAAAGCTTTATCCGCTGTTTTTTTGTTGATGTCCAAACGTTTTTTGGATTCGTCTAAAACTTTTTTCGATTCGTGAACAAGGGCAAATTGATCGTACGCTTTTGATATTTCGGTGATGACCTCATCTATCGTTTTCTGCATCAAAGCGGTTTCTGAAAGTTTCTTTTCATTTAATGCCTGATTTAAATATTTTACTTTTCCTCCTGAATAAAGCAAAACACTAGCTTCTGCTTTTGCACTTCCCGAAAATCCGGAAACATTGTAGGAATTTTTATTTTCAGGAACCGTCATTCCGGGAAAAACGGGCGGAACTTTCGGAATTGAAATTTCAGGCGAAGTTAAATGAGCGGTCGTATTCATATAACCAAACTTGCCACTGATTTCCAATTTTGGAAGAAAAATGTCTTTCAATTTTTCTTGGTCGAGTTCGGTGTATTTTGTTTCTAATTTTTGCTGTTCCAACAAATGATTTTTTGCGAGACCTGCATTGATGAGTTCCTGCAAATCGGGTGCAGTTTGCGCCGAGAAAATCAAGGGCAGAAAAACCAAAATTTTGCTAAAGTTATTTTTAAAAGTATTCATTTCTTTTGTTTGTTTTGACGGTGCAAAGTTACGACGACGAGAAATGAATTCCTTTGACATTTGTCAAAAAGTGAAATTAAATTATTAAAACGCAATGATGTAAAGACTTTCTTCAATTTATTCTGTATAAATGTTCGCAACGGCGTTTCACTCAGCAAAGCGAAGTTGCTTAAAAGTATTGTCAAGCATGTTTTTGTGTTTTTAAAAAAAAAGTAAAACTTCGGAGGTTTCCAATTGCTAAATGAAACGCCTTTGCGCCCTAAATAAAGAGTCTTTAAGTCATTTTTCTTTGCGTCATTGCGTTAAACATTACAATTCATTGATACTTTTTGATTGATTTTGTCGGAATTTTTTTTCAATTATTTTTTCGTAATTTGGACATTCTTTATTTTAAAGGTTCACTTTTTGTTCCACAGATTTCATGCCCGATACTTTTAAAACATTTGATACCACGACCAAAAGAATTCTGCCGTTCATCTTAGCGACGGCAATTTTTATGCAGATGCTCGATTCTACGATTCTGAATACTTCGCTCCCTTCTATTGCGAAAGATTTGAACGAGTCGCCACTCAATATGCAAAACGCCATTATCAGTTATGTTTTGACTTTGGCTGTGTTCATGCCGGTTTCGGGATTTTTGGCGGATAAATTTGGGACAAAGAAAATCTTTATTTTTTCGTTGGTTGTTTTCAGTTTGGGTTCCGTATTCTGTGCGGTTTCCCAAAACTTGACACAATTGGTGATTTCCCGCGTCGTTCAGGGAATTGGCGGAAGTTTGATGACTCCTGTCGGCAGGTTGGCTTTAATCAAAACCTATGATAAGAATGAACTTCTGAAAGCGCTTAATTTCGCAATTGTTCCTGCACTTATCGGACCTGTTTTAGGACCATTGGTCGGTGGTTATATGGTTGATTATCTGTCGTGGCATTGGATTTTCCTCATCAACATTCCAATTGGATTGATTGGCATTTTCCTGAGTTTAAAATTTATGCCCGATTATAAATCCGAAGAAATTAAGTTTGATTTTAAGGGGTTTTTAATTTTCGCTTCGGCTTCTCTCCTACTTTCCATTGCACTTGAACGCTTTGGAACCGCTCAAAATATTACGCCTGTTTTAGTGATTTTCATTTGCGGATTCATGATGATTTATTTCTATTACAGACACGCCAAAAAAACTGAAAACCCTATTTTTCCTTTAAATCTTTTTCAGGTGAGAACTTTTCGGGTGGGAATTTTGGGGAATTTGGCCACGAGATTGGGCATCAGTTCAATACCTCTTTTATTGCCTTTGATGATTCAGATTGCGTATGGAGAAAGTGCCGTGATTTCGGGTTGGATAGTCGCACCAATGGCTTTAACCGCCATGTTCGGAAAATCGTATGTCATTAAAATTCTCGATTATTTTGGCTACCGAAAAACATTGATGACCAATACTTTTATCATCGGATTTCTGATTTGTTGCCTTGGAATTCCTGGGATTAACACTAACATTTATTGGTTTATTCCAATTATTTCTATTCTTGGATTTTTCAACTCGATTCAGTTTACTTCTATGAATACAATTGCAATTGCTGATTTGAGAAATTCCCACACTTCAAGCGGAAACTCTTTACTTGCAGTATATCAACAAATTGCGATTGGTTTTGGAATCGCGTTCGGCTTGATTGTCTTGAAGTTATTTGAAAATGAACCGACTTTAATTCAGGGAAATACCCATCTCGCTTTTCGCTACACTTTTTTTGTGGTGGGATTTTTAACCATACTTTCGGGGTTTGTTTTTAGGAGGTTGCATGAGAAAGATGGGGAGAATATGAAGACGGAGCATTGAGAAATTTGCAGTCAAGTTTTTAGTTTCATTCTTACCCTACATCAATGTATTCCAACTTTATCTCCCGTACTTTTGTACCATAAAATTCAGAACCTCAAATATTGAATTCTTGTCGCGAGAATTCGGGATTGAATTTTGATCAAAAAAAAATGAGATAAAAAAATGGCAACAAAAAAAGTCGAATTAATAGCAGCGCCAAAACCTGCGCATTTCGTAGGAGATGGTTTCAGAGTGCACAACTTCATTCCGAGCGGTTATCATTTGGATATGAAGAGAATGGACCCGTTCATTATGTTGGATTACAATTCCAAATTCCATTTTTCGGGAACCGATACACCGAGAGGAGTCGGCGTTCATCCGCACCGTGGTTTTGAAACCGTGACGATTGCTTATCAAGGTCGCGTAGAACACGGCGACAGTTCCGGCGGTGGCGGAATCATCGGACAGGGCGATGTGCAATGGATGACTGCAGCTTCGGGAGTTTTACACAAAGAATTCCACGAAACAGAATGGGCAAAAGAAGGCGGAATTTTCCAAATGGTGCAACTGTGGGTGAATCTTCCCGCAAAAGATAAAATGAGCCCGCCAAAATACCAAGCCATCAAAAATTCAGAGATGAAAAATGTGGATTTGGGTGAAAACGGTTTCATAGAAGTGATTGCGGGAGAATTTAATGGTGAAAAAGGACCTGCAACCACTTTCAGTCCGGTGAATTTGATGAATGCCAAATTGAAATCAGGCGGAAAAGCGGAATTCAGTTTTCCTGCAAATTTCAACACCGCAGCTTTGGTTATCGAAGGAAACATCATGGTGAATGGGGAAGAAAAAGTTCCAACTGACCATTTGGTTTTATTCCAAAATGAAGGCGAAACTTTCACCATTGAAGCAGCAGAAGATTCCATCGTTTTGATTTTGAGCGGTGAACCTTTAAACGAACCAATTTATCCGCACGGACCTTTTGTGATGAACACGAGGGAAGAAATTATTCAGGCGTTTGATGATTTTAATAATGGGAAGTTTGGATATCTTGAATAATTCAAAATCAATAGGTATTAATCATTAGTTTTTACTAATGAATTTTTATAAAGCAGAGAATTTCGATTTTCTGCTTTTTTATTTTGAGAAACTATGCAAGACGGATCTTGCTTTCGTTAAACTATGTTAAACATCATCTGCATCTATTACAAAATCTCGAAAATATTTCCTAAATTCATGGCAGATAAACAAATCATTGTTATTAAATTTATCAATCGATGATTGTCGTATCGATTTATAAAATCTAAATAGCTTTACAACTCAAATTATAAATCATATTCAAATGGAAGACAAGAAAAAACTTACGAGACAAACAGGAGCACCAGTTCCTGACAATCAGAATGTACAGACAGCAGGACCAAGAGGACCGCTTTTGATGCAGGATTTTTGGTTTCTTGAAAAAATGGCAAACTTCGACAGAGAGGTAATTCCCGAAAGAAGAATGCACGCAAAAGGTTCCGGCGCATTTGGAACTTTTACCGTAACTCACGACATTTCACAATACACGAAAGCCAATATCTTCAACGAAATCGGCAAGAAAACAGAAATGTTTGCAAGATTTTCTACCGTTGCAGGTGAACGTGGAGCAGCCGATGCAGAGAGAGATATCCGTGGTTTTGCCTTAAAGTTTTATACCGATGAAGGAATTTGGGATTTGGTGGGAAACAACACGCCGGTTTTCTTTTTCCGTGACCCGATGAAATTCCCGGACTTGAACCACGCCGTAAAACGCGACCCGAAAACCAATATGAGAAGTGCCCAAAATAATTGGGATTTTTGGACTTTACTTCCCGAATCTTTGCATCAAGTAAC
This sequence comes from Candidatus Kaistella beijingensis, assembly GCF_020084865.1. Classification (NCBI taxonomy): domain Bacteria; kingdom Pseudomonadati; phylum Bacteroidota; class Flavobacteriia; order Flavobacteriales; family Weeksellaceae; genus Kaistella; species Candidatus Kaistella beijingensis. Next base: position 963,228 of record NZ_CP071953.1, read on the forward strand.
GATTGTGATGAGCGACCGCGGAATTCCGAACGGATACCGTCACATGCACGGTTTTGGAAGTCACACCTACTCTTTTATCAACAAAGACAATGTTCGTCATTGGGTGAAATTCCATTTCAGAACGCAGCAGGGAATAGAGAATTTGTCGGATGACGAAGCAGCGAAACTCATCGGAATGGACAGAGAATCCGCACAAAGAGATTTATTCGACAACATCGAAAAAGGCAACTTCCCGAAATGGAAAATGTTCGTTCAAATCATGACGGAAGAACAGGCGAAAACTTACCGTTTCCATCCGTTTGATTTAACGAAAGTTTGGTCCAAAAAAGATTTCCCTTTAATTGAAGTCGGAGAATTTGAACTGAACAAAAATCCTGAAAATTATTTCGCCGATGTAGAACAAGCCGCCTTCAATCCTACGAATATCGTTCCCGGAATTGGATTCTCGCCTGATAAAATGCTTCAGGGAAGATTGTTCTCTTATGGTGACGCACAAAGATATCGTCTCGGTGTAAACCACTTTCAAATTCCAGTAAACAAACCGAGATGTCCGTATCACGCATTCCACCGAGATGGACAAATGCGAGTTGATGGAAACTACGGTGACACAAAACATTACGAACCAAACAGTTACGGCGAATGGCAGGAACAGCCAAGTGCAAAAGAACCGCCTTTAGCATTAGAAGGCGATGCATTTGCGTACAATTTTCGTGATGATGACGAAGATTATTTCACCCAACCTGGAGATTTGTTCCGAATCATTAAAGCCGACAGAAAAGCCGATTTGCTCTTTAAAAATACGGCGGCGCAAGTTGGCGGAGCAGAAAAATTTGTTCAGATCCGCCACATCAGAAACTGCTACAAAGCAGATCCGGAATACGGAGAAGGCGTTGCAAAAGCTTTGGGACTTTCGATGGATGAAGTGAATGCTTTTGATTTAACTCCTTATAATAAATGGGCGCCGACGAAATCATAGTTCTAATAAATTTTGTTAAAGTAACAGCCGAAGAAATTTGGCTGTTATTTTTTTATTAACTTTATAAAAGTCAAAAATTATGGAACTGCATGAATATACGAATGGTGAACTTACCGTGTTTTGACAACCAAGATTGAGCATCCATTCGGGAATTCGCGTGAACATGTTGCCACATGTTTACAACCCGAAAGAAAGACCGTGGTGCAAACCGGAAAATGCAGCCACGGAAGAACTCAAAAATCAGATTGAAAATTGTCCTTCCGGAGCTTTGAGTTATGAAATGAATAAACAAACTGATCATTAAAATTAAAAAAAAATGGTAGAAATAAAACACACCAACAACGAATCGAAAGGAGTTTTCGAATTGTATTACGACGGAGGAAAAGCAGGATTAATGACCTATTCTTGGGCAGGAGACGACAAATTCATCATCGACCATACCGAAGTTGATGAAGCATATGGCGGAAAAGGACTAGGAAAAGATTTGGTAAAAGCGGGAGTTGAATACGCTCGAGAAAAAAATGTGAAAGTGATTCCGCTTTGTCCATTTGCAAAAAAAGTAATTGCGAAAACACCTGAATTTCAGGATGTTTTGTCTTAAAACGCTTTCACTAAATACTATTTTTCGCCGCGAATTCACGAATAAATTTTAGAATTCGTGTATTCGTGGCGGTTTTTATTTTGACTAAAAAAAACTTCGAGCATCCACTTTCCAACATCCAGCCGAAATTCTCTATATTTGCTCACATTAAAAAAATCACTCTATGAATCCGATTGTCTTGTTGCTCATCATTATCGCCTATTTTGGACTTTTACTCTGGGTCGCTTATCAAACCGGAAAAGGCAGTAACAACGACAGTTTTTTCATCGGAAACCGAAAATCCAACTGGATGCTCGTTGCATTTGGGATGATTGGAACTTCGCTTTCGGGCGTGACTTTTGTGTCGGTTCCGGGTGCAGTTGGTGCAGATAAATTCCATTATTTGCAGATTACAATCGGTTACTTAATTGGGTATGTGGTCATTGCGTATATTCTTCTTCCACTTTATTATCGTTTAAAACTCACCTCAATTTATGGTTATCTGCAACATCGAATGGGACAGCTCTCCTATAAATCGGGCGCGTGGATTTTTATTGTGTCACGTTTGGTGGGCGCGACTGCGCGACTTTATTTGGTAGTCAATATTTTGCAGATGACGATTTTGGATTCACTCGGCGTTCCCTTTATTGTAACAACATTGGTGATTTTAGCGATGATTATCCTCTACACCTATGAAGGAGGTGTGAAAACCATTGTTTGGACCGATACTTTACAAACAACCTGTATGCTTTTAGGACTGATTATCTGTTCAGCTTATATGCTGAATCACATGAATTTAGGATTTTTTGAAAGTTTAAAAGAAATGAACAGGCTTGGTTATACTGAAGTTTTCAATACTGATGTAAACAGTAAGGCTTTCTTTTTCAAACAAATTTTGGCGGGTGCGTTTATCACCATTACAATGACCGGAATTGACCAGGAAATGATGCAGAAATCACTCTCAGTAACAAAACTGAAAGATTCGCAGAAAAACATGGTGACTCTCGGATTTATTTTGGTAGTGGTAATTTCGCTGTTTCTCTTTATGGGCGGACTTTTACATCTTTACGGAAATGTGGAGCACGTGGCAACTTCAGGCGACCAACTTTTTCCGGATATTGCGCTGAATCACATGCCGCCATTTATTTCAATCATTTTTATTATCGCTTTAATTTCGGCACTTTTTCCGTCTGCGGACGGAGCAATGACAGCTTTAACCTCTTCTCTTTGTATTGATATTTTTGGATTAAAGGAGAAAGAAATTTCACAAAAAGAAAAGGAAAAATTTAGAAAAAGAGTTCACCTTATTGTTGCAGCCGCATTTTTGCTGATGGTGATTATCTTTAAAATCATCAACGACAATTCGATGATAGGCTTGATTCTGAAAATGGCAGGATTCACTTATGGCCCTCTTCTGGGATTGTTCTCTTTCGGAATTTTTACGAAATTTAAGGTGAAGGATAAGTTGGTTCCTTACGTTTGCATCGCTTCTCCACTGATTTCTTTCTTCATCGATAAATATCAGGAAAATTTCTTTGGCGACTTCAAAATTGGTTTGGAATTGTTGATTATTAATGGATTGATTACTTTCTTTGGGTTGTGGTTAATTAGGAAAAAAGATTAAATTGATTTTTTGAGGCTTTATTTTTGATGGAAATGAACATCTTAATTTAAACACATGAGCAAAAACTTCAAAATCGGTGACACGTAAAATGGAATTCCGAAGCAGGCATGGTTTCAGGAACAATTATCAAAATCCACACAAAAGATTTTCTTTGTAAAGGTTAAACGCATCACGCGACAAAAGACGAACCTCAATACGAAATCAAGAGCGACAAATCTGACCATATTGCGGCGCATAAAGGAAGTGCACTGACTTTAATTGATTAAAATTGCCACGAATGCACGAATTAAATTATTCGTTTAGTCGTGGCAAAATATTTTCTATTTGGCATTCGCAGTTACAATTCTTCCCGATTTACCAACTCCATTGAAAAGGCAGGTAGACAAATTGCAATATATTCACACGATTCTTCAAACGGATTACTGTAGCGGATTCTTGCACCTTTTTCAATCAGAATGCTTTGTCCTTTTTCTAAAACCACCGTTTCTCCATCGATTTCAAATTGTTTTTTTCCGTTGATGATGTAGGTAAATTCATCAAATTCTGGAGTTTGGTGTGGTTCGCTCCAGTTCGGTGGCGCAATCATGTGTGCAATTGAAATATTGGAATTTCCTGTTGAATTTCCCCAAATTTCTTCAATGAGTTTTCCATCGTTTGTGGGAACTACAAAAGGTGATTTTTGGATTTTATATTTCATATCATTTGAGATTTAAAGTTTTGAATTTGGAATTTGAAATTCAAATTTAATAAAAACGGCAGGAAAATTTCCTGCCTGAATTATTTTTCTTTTTCGCTTTTCTCTTTCGGAATTTCCTTCTTTTTTCTCCCCGAACTGATTAGATTTTCATGGAGCAAATACTCAATCTGCCCATTCACAGAACGGAATTCGTCATTTGCCCACTTTTCCAACAATTTGTAAGTGGCGTCATCAATCCTTAAAACAAAACTTTTTTTTGCCATCGAGTTCGAGTTACGAGATACGAGTTACGTGTTGAGTGATTCGTGCTTCGAGTTTCCCAAAATTATTATTAATTGTTAATTATAAATTATTAATTGTTCCTTATTAATTATAAAGCGTTCCCGCATTCAAAATCGGCTGCGCCGCTTTTTCACCGCAAAGAACGACCATTAAATTGGAAACCATCGCCGCTTTTCTTTCGTCATCCAATTCCACAATATTTTCCTCGGAAAGTTTTTTCAGGGCTAAATCCACCATTCCAACTGCACCTTCAACGATTTTTGTTCGCGCTGCAACGATTGCTGTGGCTTGTTGTCGTTGAAGCATTGCACCTGCAATTTCGGAAGCATACGCCAAATGCGAAATTCTCGCTTCTTGAATGACGATTCCTGCTTTTGCCAATCGGTCAGTTAATTCCTGTTCCAAAATTTGATTAATTTTTTCACCACCTTCACGTAGCGTAATTGGAGCGTGGTCGTCTTCCAAATTATCATACGGAAAACTCATCGCCAAATGACGAACCGCCGCTTCACTCTGCATTTTAACAAAATCCATGTAACGTTCCACATCATAAGCAGCTTTGTAGGTGTCTCCGACTTTCCAAACGATTACGACACCAATTTCGATGGGATTTCCCATTTTGTCGTTCACCTTTAAAGTTTGTCCTTGCAGGTTTTCCGAACGGAGCGAAATTTTTTGTGATGAATAAAGTGGATTAATAAAAAACAAACCGTTTTCTTTTACAGAACCTACATATTTCCCAAAGAAATTCAGAACTCGTGAATGATTCGGTTGAATAATCATCAAACCTTTCATAAAAAAGACAAACGTAATCAGACACAGAACTCCCAAAATTACGAAACTTACATTTTGGTCAACTCCATTGATAAGGAAGTAAAGTCCCGCTGCAAAAAGCAAAAGACAGATGACTAACGCAAGATATCCTGACATTGGTTTTAAAACTTTTTCCATAATTATTTATTTTTAAATTGTGATATTATTTTGATATCATAAAGATATAATAATTTTTTGTATCGGCAATAATTTCTTTTCAAAATTTCAAAAATTAAAAAATCCCCTTCAATACAGAATGGACTGCCCCCAAAAAGTTAGACACTTTTTAGGGGCATTTTTATTATGGGAGAATCAAAGTATAGTTTAGAATTTAAGGTGAGTTGTGTGGAGAAGATTAAGAAAAATGATCTGTCGATCCACTCTTTGGCACAGGAAGTAGGTTTGGATGCGACGGTTGTTCGCAAATGGAAAAGGTTTTATGATTTGTACGGAATTGAAGGACTGCAACGCAGAAGCAATCGCCGTTATGACGTAAAATTTAAGTTAAGAGTTTTGGAAACGATCAAGGCACAAGACTTATCTCTAAAGCAAGCTGCTGCACGGTTTAATATCGCTGCAGAATCCAGCATCACCAATTGGCGGAGCGCTTACGAAAAAAGTGGTATTTTAGGGTTACAGAATAAACCCAAAGGAAGACCAGCAATTATGAGCGATTACCAACGTAAAAAGAAAAAGTCTGGCAAACCATTGACCAGGGAAGAAGAATTGTTACTGGAAAATGAAAGACTGCGAGCCGAAATCGATTTTCTAAAAAAGTTAGACGCCTTAACTCTCAAAAAGAACAAGCAAAAGCCATCGAAGAGTTAAGGCCTAAATACAATCTGTCCGTATTATTGGATTGTACCGGGATGGCGAGAAGCAGTTTCTATTATCATCAAAACAAGGCTCAAACCGACAAATATTCGGACGTAAAAACAATGATAAAACAGATTTATCATCAACACAAAGGAAGGTTTGGATACCGGCGTATTACTTTGACAATGAGAGATAAAGGAATTATTATCAATCATAAAACAGTATTGAGATTAATGAAATCGCTAGGACTGAAAAGCATTATACGGGTAAAGAAATACAAATCTTACCGTGGAGAACAAGGAAAAATAGCACCCAATATTTTGAAAAGAAATTTCAAAGCCGACCAGCCGAACACGAAGTGGGCAACCGATGTAACGGAATTTAATGTCTCGGGAAATAAGCTCTATTTATCTCCGATAATCGATTTATTCAACGGTGAAATCATCAGCTATAATCTCTCAGAAAGGCCTGTCTTTGCACAGATTACAGATATGCTGAAAAAGGGTTTAAAGAAAATTAAAAATACAGAAAACATCATTTTACATTCAGACCAAGGTTGGCAATATCAAATGAAAGCTTATCAAAATATATTAAAAGAAAAAGGAATTGTTCAAAGTATGTCCCGAAAAGGGAACTGTCTGGACAATGCCATAATCGAAAATTTCTTCGGAACATTGAAGTCTGAAATGTTTTATACCAAAAAGTTTGGTTCTATCGACGAACTCAGGAAAGAAATAAAAGAATACATTGATTATTACAACAACGACAGAATAAGGCTTAATTTAAAAGGAAAGAGCCCGGTACAGTACCGAACTCTTTCCTTTAATAATATTGTTTAATTTTGTCTAAACTTTTGGGTGCAGTCTAGAATTGAAAGGGATTTCTATCATGATTTAATTTGGTGTTAAAACTGCATTTCAGGAATTTCTCCTTCCACGATTAATCTGGCTTCGGTTGCTTTAACGATATCTTCTACCGAAACTCCGGGTGCTCGTTCCAAAAGCTTCAACCCTTTATCGGTAACTTCCATCACGGCTAAATCGGAGACAATTTTTTTAACGCATTTAACTCCCGTTAAAGGAAGTGTACAATTTTTCAAGACCTTACTTTCTCCGGCTTTGTTGGTGTGCATCATGGCAACGATAATGTTTTGTGCAGATGCAACCAAATCCATTGCACCGCCCATTCCTTTCACCATTTTTCCTGGGATTTTCCAACTGGCGATGTCGCCGTTTTCGGAAACTTCCATTGCACCAAGAATGGTTAAATCCACTTTTTGGCTTCTAATCATCCCAAAACTGAATGCAGAATCGAAAAATGATGCGCCCGGAAGCGAGGTGATGGTTTGTTTTCCTGCATTGATTAAATCAGCGTCTTCTTCACCTTCGTAAGGAAATGGTCCCATTCCGAGGATTCCGTTTTCGCTTTGGAATTCTACGGAAAGGTTTTCGGGAATATAGTTTGCAACAAGCGTTGGAATTCCGATGCCGAGATTGACGTAGTAACGGTCTTTAACTTCTTTGGATATGCGTTGTGCGATTTGTTCTTTTGTCAGCATTATGATTCTTTTTTTCTTGTGGTTACACGCTCGATTCTTTTCTCATAATTCTCTCCCTGGAAAATTCTTTGCACCATGATTCCCGGAATATGGATTTCATTGGGATCCAATTCACCCGGTTGTACCAATTCTTCTACTTCCGCAATGGTAATTTTCGCAGCTCCCGCCATCGGAAGATTGAAGTTTCTTGCAGTTCCTTTGAAAATTAAATTTCCTGAATAGTCGCCTTTCCAGGCTTTTACAATAGAGAAATCAGCTTCATAAGCATGTTCCAAAATATGTGGTTTTCCGTTAAAATCTTTCACCTCTTTCCCTTCCGCGACTTCGGTTCCGTAACCGGTTGGTGTGTAGAATGCAGGAATTCCGGCTTGCGCGGCGCGGCATTTTTCTGCTAAAGTTCCTTGAGGTGTAAGTTCTACGTCGAGTTCGCCGGAAAGCATTTGTCTTTCAAATTCGGCATTTTCGCCTACGTACGAAGCAATCATTTTTTTGATCTGGTGTTTTTGCAACAGTAAACCCAAACCGAAATCGTCAACTCCAGCGTTGTTGGAGATACAGGTTAAATCGGTTAGATCACTTGCTGCCATTTCGTTGATGCAGTTTTCGGGAATTCCGCAAAGTCCGAATCCGCCCAACATGACGGTCATTCCGGATTGGATTCCCTGGATGGCTTCTTTGGCGTTTTTTACTCTTTTGTCAATCATTTTTCACTAAAATTTCGAGGCCTTAAATTACGTTTTTTTTGGGAGTTGGTGAAATTTGGAATTTTCATGGGATTTTACTTTTGATTTTCTAGCTGATTTGGCAGATTAAGCTGATTTCTTTTTTTTTCTGTTAATTTAAAAAGAATGCGGACTTTCCGAGTAAGGGATTAACTCTATTTCTTATATTTTTTCAAAGAAATCGTTGAATCTCATAAAATGAGATTTGAAACGGAAATCCCACAACAAGCGATGGATTCAGCGAAGGAGCGAGGAATTGCAGTGTAAAGCCCGACCCGAATGAGTGACTGCAACGAAGTGGAATGACCGTGTGAAGGATACGCCCCGATTGAATGGGTGAGTTTGGGAGTGGGTGTGTTTGCGAGTTTGAGGGTTTGAGAGTTGAAAAACAGTGAACTTTGAACAAAAATTTTGGTAAGTTGTTGTGTGTGAGGAAAAATTGTTTTATTTTTGCAGCCTGTTAATCAACCTCTGACGAAGGACGTGAATGTTGCTTGACTTGACAAAAAATTTTTATTATAAAAATGGATTTATTAAAGTACGTACAGGATAAGTACATTACGAAAAAAGAATTCCCTGAATTCAAAGCCGGTGACACCATCACTGTGTATTACGAAATTAAAGAAGGCCAGAAAACGAGAACACAGTTCTTCAAAGGAGTGGTGATTCAGTTGAGAGGAACGGGTGCTACCAAAACTTTCACCATCAGAAAAATGAGCGGTGATGTGGGTGTAGAGAGAGTTTTCCCAATCAACATGCCTGCTTTGCAAAAAATCGAGGTGGATAGAAGAGGTAAAGTGAGAAGAGCTAGAATCTACTATTTCAGAGACCTTAGAGGTAAAAAAGCGAGAATTAAAGACGCTGCCTACAAAAAGTAATTCAGACAACAACCATAGAGAAACCCATCAGAATTTTTTTGATGGGTTTTTCATTTTTGCAACTCGGCGATGCATTCTTCGCGGATTTTCCAAAACTCATCGAGATTGTAGGGAATTTGAGGGTTTTCTTTAAGATATTTTTTGAGGAAATTCTTGTGGTAGTGGATTTTGAAGTCGATGATTTGGTCGGGTTGGATTTCTATTTCTTCGATTAAGTCGTTGATGAAGTCTTCGGGTTTGGAGTTTTTACGGGTGAAGTCGAAGATTTGGTTTTCTATTTTTAAATAATTGTGTGCTTCGGGAATTTCTTTTAGGCTGTACTTTTCTAGAATAGGTTTGATTTTTCGAGTATTTGAACCGTTCATTTTAAAAATTCCAAGCATTAATTTTAGTTCTTCGAAACTATTTTCATCGGCTAGTCTTTTTAATAGAGCGTGCTTTGTGCTGCAAGTTCCGCCGCTGTCTTGGAAAACGGAGAGCGGGTTTTCTTTTTGTAAATTTCTTTTGTAAGGTAAATTTTTAACATATTCAGCTGCTGCGAAAAAATCGAAAAGGTCCAATTGTAGAAACTGGTTGGAGATTGATTTTGATGTATTTGAAATTTTCATTGTTGATGATTTAACTAGCCCGTCTTAAAAGAAGGGAAATAAAAAACCGCCATGATTTCTCAAGGCGGTTATAAAGTTATGAATTAAAAAATTACTTTTTAATCATCAGTTTTGAAGAATAGTTTACGCCCAATCCTGAAACTTTTACCACATAAACTCCGTTTGCAAGATTTTGTGTGTTTACAGCTTCTGTAGCCGACATTTTCTGGCTGGAAACTAATTTCCCTGATGCGTCGAAAATTTCAACGTTTACTTTTCCTAGAATATTTTTAGCTGATTTGAAGTAAAACTCATTTTTAGCCGGGTTTGGATAAATGCTTAATGCAGCATTGTTTCCAGTTTCACTCGTTGCAGCAGTAGCACATTCAGTAGGTACAGTAAAATCTTCCACCTGGTCATTGATGTTGGTTTTTGAGCCTGCAGCTGCATTAACTCCTAAACCTCTTTTTGCAAAAACATTCCAAATCATACATTTATCTGCTCCTCCTGTTTCTGTGTTTGCAGCTTCTGCAGCCAGGATCGCATTTCTACCTTCAATAAATCCAGGGTTGCAGCCTTGTAAAGCCAAAGCATTATAAACAAGTTGTAATACTCTTGTACTACCGTTTGTATTATTTGACATTACGTCTGAAGAATATCCATATTTTTCAGCATACTTCCAATGAAGATCCCACAGCATTGTTGCCCAAACAAATCCAATTGAATGCACGTCTGGTACAATTGCTCCTGCTGTATTGGTATATTCCATCCCGTTAGTTCTTCCATAAGTGTAATTATTTACGGCAAAATTTGGAGAGTACTGTGCAGGTCTAATTCCCAGTCCATCTATTGGTTCTGATGTGGCATAAGTTCCGATTCCTCGTGGTACCGCTGCTGTCGCATTTGGTTGGTTGGTAAGCATCACTGCAAAGAAATCTGACCAACCTTCACCCATCTGCTCTTTACTTACCGCAGAATTTAAACAAGAATAACCTGCTCCTGTTCTACGGTTAGATATACCATGACCATATTCGTGGATGATAACTCCATTATCGAAACTTCCGTCTCTAGTTGGCTGTTCATTGGCATTGTATCTCAACGTAATATTTACGTTGGTTCCTGCATCTAACAAACCTTTCATATAAACACCTTCAGGATTTTCGATTAATACGGACGGAATTGTGATATTAGGATTAGTTCCGCCCATACCTCCTGTTGGTGTAGAATCTGGTTGGCTGTAAATAATTGCCGCAACTGCTCCTGCATCTTGTGCTGCTTGTACTTTTGCTTGGAATTCACAGGTTCCTCTTGCAATTAAACCGATTTTACCTGCCAATGAACCTGCTGGTAAAGGTGTACATGCATCCAAAACAGGTGATAATTTAACATCTGCAGTAACTCCGGTTGGTGTAAGAGCTGGACCAAAAGTAGTTGAAATAAGACTGGCTACAATTCTGTTAACCGCTTCTGTAGGTGCGTTATAAAATACCCTTCTAATTACACCCGGATCCCAAAGATACATCTGCATTCTGGGTCTTGAACCGTCGATAGGAGATGAAAAGTTTGCATTATTTGTTCCTCCTCCATCTTGGGATTCAGCCATCACATAATCATTTTGAGAACCTCCTTTTCCAAAGTTCCATGCCTGGAAGTTTCTTCCGAGTTCATTAAATCCGAGACGGTAGAAAATATCGTGAACTTTGTTATTTACATAAAATAAGTTAGTTGTTGCAGCATTCAAATTACCTGGAGTGTCATTGACTACAAAAGGGAAATCGAAAACTCTGTTTGCTCCACCATCGGCATAAGAACCAGCTGCATTTGCATTGTTTCTATCGTCATACGCCATTACGTTATTTCCTCGTGTTGTATTATAACTTCCTACATACGTTCCTCCCAAAATGGTATGCCAACCTTCAGGTGAAGCATCTAAAAACCAAGGGTTGCTCAGCAATTGTCTGGAGCCGTGATTCGGACTTTCCAGCGGGAGTGCAAAAACGTTATAACTTGCATCCAAAGGTGCTGCAGCGGCAAAAGATTTTGCTATTTCTCCATTTGAAGATTGATCATTATTGAAATTTACCGCAAATCCTTCTGGCGTATGTGCTGAATAGTCGTGGTGGTAAGCATCATGCTTGAAATTGCACGTAAGAGTAAGGTTTTGCTTGCTCAATATTTCACCAGTTGTTGCGTCCGCAAGTACATCCCAATAATTTGAGGTTCCTTTTTCTTCGAACATAAATTCATGGCAAAGTCTTAAATCACCATTTTCAGCAGGAAAATAAATAAGTCTTGTTTTTGCAAAAGGAGTATCTAAATCGGCTGCATCAATTGCAATTAACTGATAATTTGTGGAATTCTTCAAATTCATTGTTTGCGCAACAGTAGCAAAAACAGCTTTGTTGCTTCGGGCTGAACTCGGCAAAGAGACAGATTTGAAATCTTTAGTAAATCCATCATTGAAATAATTCACTTTCTGATCTTTGATCAAAGCCGTTCCTACCGCATTGTAAATTGGAATACCGTTATAGGACTGCTGAACCATAACTACATTCGAATTCATTGATTTTGAAACCTCTTTGCTGATGATTTCAAAATTATTGAGGTTGGGTTTCATGAAGGTATTCTTCGAATTCATGTGGCTCTGAATGATGGATTTAAAATCCTGAGCATTTGCACTACCGAAAGAAAACATCAAACATACCGCCGCAATTTTCAAGGGTAAATTTCTATTTTTCATATATATTAATTATTTGGCATCGAATATATAAAATATTTTAATATGTTTTAAATTTTTAACACTAAAATATCGCAAATACCTTACAACTAATTTTAACGCAAATAAACTACAATTTAGAAAAAATAAAAAGCCACCATTTTTCAACGGTGGCTTAAATATTTAAAAGAATTCGAGAATTAGTTTCCGCCTTCCATTTTCTTTTTCAATTCAGCTAAAACGTCAAGGTCACCAAGAGTTGATTTCTCTTCGTTGCTGGAAGATGCAGCAGGTTTTGAAGCGTTATCTCTCACGTTTTTCTTTTCCTCATCTCTGAAGATTCCCGTGTGAGAAACTACCACTCTCTTGAATTCTTTGTTGAATTCAATTACTTTGAACTGAGCTTCTTCTCCTTTTTTGATTTTAGAACCGTCTTCTTTTTCTAACAACCTTGATGGGCAGAACGCTTCAACTTCAGCGTCTTCGAACTGAACTTGTGCACCTTTGTCGAAAACTTCAGTAGCTTTTCCTGTATGTACAGTTCCTTCTGCATATTTAGTTTCGAATTTATCCCACGGATTTTCCTGCAATTGCTTGTGTCCTAATGAAAGTCTTCTTGCTGCAGTATCCAATTCTAGAACTACAACGTCTAACTTATCACCAACTGCACAGAATTCTGATGGATGTTTGATTTTCTTAGTCCAAGAAAGATCAGAAATATAGATCAAACCATCGATTCCTTCTTCCAATTCTACGAAAACCCCAAAGTTTGTGAAGTTTCTAACAGTTCCAACATGTTTAGAACCAACTGGATACTTAGTTTCGATGTTCGCCCAAGGATCTTGGTTAAGTTGCTTCATACCAAGAGAAATTTTTCTGTCTTCTCTGTCCAAAGTCAAAACTTCAGCTTCTACTTCATCACCAACTTTTACGAAATCTCCTGCGCTTCTCAAGTGAGTTGACCAAGACATTTCAGAAACGTGGATCAATCCTTCCACACCTGGAGCAACCTCAACGAATGCACCGTAGTCAGCAAGAACAACCACTTTTCCTTTTACTTTATCACCAACTTTCAAATCAGCAGAAAGCGCATCCCATGGATGAGCTTCCAATTGCTTCATACCTAATTGGATTCTTGTTTTCTCGTCATCGAAATCAAGGATTACCACTTTTACAGTTTGTCCGTCTTCTAGGATTTCTGATGGGTGATTTACTCTAGACCAAGAAAGGTCTGTAATGTGGATCAATCCGTCAACTCCTCCTAAATCTACGAATACACCGTAAGAAGTAATATTTTTAACAGTTCCTTCAAGAACCTGTCCTTTTTCCAGTTGTCCAATGATTTCTCTCTTCTGACCTTCAAGATCTGCTTCGATCAACGCTTTGTGAGAAACTACAACGTTTTTGAATTCTGGGTTGATTTTCACTACTTTGAATTCCATTGTTTTTCCTACGAACTGATCGTAATCTTTAATAGGTTTCACATCGATTTGAGAACCTGGTAAGAATGCCTCAATTCCGTGAACGTCAACGATCATACCACCTTTAGTTCTGGATTTTACGAATCCGTTTACGATTTCACCTGTTTCGTGAAGTTCGTTTACTTTATCCCAAGCTTTAAGCGTTCTAGCTTTTTTGTGAGAAAGTTGCAACTGACCCGATTTGTCTTCTCTTCTGTCCACCATTACTTCAACCTCATCACCAACTTGCAATCCTTGGTTGTAACGGAATTCGTTAAGAGAAATAACACCTTCAGATTTGAAGTTGATGTCAACGATCGCTTCTTTGTCGGTAAGTCTTACTACTTTTCCTACAAGAACGTCGTTGTCGCTCAAGTTGTTAAGAGAACCGTTGTAGATTTCTTCTAGATCGCTTTTCTCTTTTCTTGCATCAGCATCAAGACCAGACTCGAATGAATCCCAGTCAAATTGTTCCGGTGCTACGTTTTGGTTCAAAAGAACCTCTTCTTTTACTGTCGTTTCTGACATAATTAAATAATTTGTATTCTTTCTTTTTCGATGTTTGGCTTAATGTGGCTCTCGAAAAATACGGAAGATGTTAATTGTAAATGTTTTAACCTCGCCAAATGCTTCCACAAAAAGTGGTGCAAAATTACTGAAAATATTTGAGTTACAATCTGTTTCAGTGAAATTTTTATTAAACATTTAAGTCTCCAAAATTCTGTCAAAAATTGCTATCTTTGAAATTCAAATTTTCGAACTAAAAAATGAAAATTAATCTTCCGGACAAACTTTATTATTCTATTGGTGAAGTAGCAAAAGCGTTTAACGTAAATGCTTCGCTCATTCGTTATTGGGAGCAGGAATTCCCTATTATTAAACCTAAAAAAAATAAGAAGGGGAACCGATATTTCACGCCGGAAGACATAAAAAATCTGAAAATTATCTATCATTTGGTGAAAGAGAAAGGCTATACTTTAGACGGTGCCCGAATTGCTTTAACCACCAACTCGAAAATTTCTGAAACCATTACCATGATCGACCGCCTGGAATTTGTAAAAGCAGAATTACAAAAACTCAAGGAATCTTTGGTGGATAAGCCTGAATAAATACTTTTTCTACCACTTTAGCAAGTTTACATTTCTTCTAATCCGTTAACACGATTTTACAAAATTGGGTGATTTCACCCTAAAAAATACCGTGTTTTAACCCATAGTGCGAGATGCTTTATGCAATATGTTTGCATAAAAAACACATCATGAATCTACACATCCAACTTTCAGCAGCGAAGAACTACTTTTTAGGCTTCGTTACATCGGGAGCAATTTTATTCTCGGGGCTACTCTACTTTAGCGGTAAAGGCAATGAAGATGCAGGATCAACTACCAAGTTTTCGGAAGCGGAATATGTCGCAGCAGAAAAAATTCAGTTAAAGGAATTCGATCCAAATAGTTTGACCGAAAATGAATGGAAAATGCTGGGATTTTCTGAAAGACAAACTGCCACCATTTTAAAATATAAAAATGTTGTTGGCGGGAATTTTACTTCGAAACAGCAATTAAAAAAGTGCTACGCCATTTCGGGCGAGAAATTCGCAGAGTTGGAACCTTACATCTTACTTCCTGAGACTTCGGTTTCTTCCTATAAAAATTACGAATCGAATTATAATCGTAGAAATTATTATCAAAATTCTAGCTTCAAAAATCATTATGTTAAGAAGTCATTAACAGTTCCCGGAAAATTTAATCCTGATCACTTTTCAGTGACCGATTTTATTAAGATGGGGTTCACTGAAAATCAAGCAAACTCTATTCTAAAATACAAAAATTATTTGGGAGGAAGTTTTATTAGCAAAGAAAAATTCAAAAATTGCTTTATCATTAGTGACGAAAATTACCGGAAAATGGAGCCTTACCTTTTGCTTCCGGAAAAAACGCCGGAAAAGTATGTGATGTCAAAACCTAATTTCCAAGATTCTTACGCCAAAACAGAGAAAGCGAAAGTCAATTATCAAAACTTTGATCCAAACATGACTGATTTGGAAGGGTGGAAAAATTTGGGATTCTCTGAAAAACAAGCTCAAGTTATCATCAATTATAGAGATAGAAATTTAAAGGGCAGTTTCAAAAGTTTAGAAGACATTCAAAGATGCTTCGTGATTTCCGCAGATAAATTTGAAGAGTTGAAACCGTACATCGTTTTGAATGCGGAGACGTTTAAACCGGCTCAAAACAACAGCAACCCTCCTCATAACAATTCATCCTCAAAAATTTATGAAGCCAAAACCGATTTCAGTAAAACAGACTTGAATGTGATTACTTTTAAACAACTTATCGAGTATGGCTTTGATGATAAAAGCGCGGCAAGCTTCATTGGGTTCCGAAATAAACTGGGTGGATTCATCAATAAAAATCAGATTCTCGACACTTATAATATTGACAAAATATTAGCACAACGTTTGGTTTATACAGCTCCCTTAAATACGGAAAATGTTCAAAAATACACTTTAGCGGACGCGCCGGAATCTTGGTTGAAAAATCACCCTTACTTCAAGTATTATGCTGATAAAATTATCTATTACCGAATTTCCTTTACCAATGAAAAGAAGTTCTTCAAAACGATGAATATCAAACCAGAAGCGGAAGAGAAAATGAAACTGTATTTAAAATAAAAAAAATCAGCTTCCTTGGAAGCTGATTTTTTTAAACTATAAGGGCAATTATTTTTTAATAAACTTAACCGATTGATCATCCACTTTCAAAATATAAACTCCCGGATTTAGTTTTTGTACATTGATGGAATTTTTATTTTTAAAAGGAGTATTTTCCTGCTGAATTAACTTTCCTGAAAGATCAACAATTGAAGCGTTTTTAATATTGCCGATTTTTTTACCCTTAACAAACAATTCATTTCCAACCACTGGATTTGGATAAATTGACAAATCATTTTCGGCATATATCTGTGCATCGGAAACCACTAATGTTCCAATATTTTCACAATAATTGGAAGGATGTTGTTCCCATTCTGAAAGTGTAAAGGTTGAATTTGGCTGATTTACAGAATTCAGACGGTAGAGCGAAACATTTCCCAATATTGCAGAATTGCTTTGATCTTTTACTCCAACCGCATCAACCGTGGTTGACGCATACCGCAACTCAATATAATTACTTCCGCTGAAAGTAAGTTGTGGCGCCGCAGTAACAAATCTTGCCTGATCATTGTTTATACAGGTGAAAGTCGCATTTGGATTTAATATAACAAAAGTCTCATTGTTTTGCACAATTCCCTCCAATTCATAGGGTGCAGGAAAATAGTATTGCGTACCGTTAAAAAACTGGATACTCATTCGGTACTTATTCAGAGTTACGGCATGTCCTGTTTTGTTGGTAATTTCCAAGGCTTTGTTGTTGGAAGAACCTTCCAAATATTTGGTAATCATTAAATCTTTTGCATAAATATCAGCATCTAGAGTAGTTACCGTAACTAGGTTACTTTCCGCAGATTCGGCATAATTATTATTGTAAGCCTTTACCGAAAAGGTATAGGGAGTTGAAGGCGTAAGATGATCTGCAACGAAAGAGTTATTTTTAGCAGTACCGATCAAAGTTCCGTTCTGATAAACTTTAAAACCTAAAATCGACGGATCAGATGGAGTGCTCCAATTCAAATTTACGAAGTATGCGCTGTTCTGTGCAACATTCAAGTTGGTAACCTGTGACGGAGAAACTACACTTGGCGTCTGATTCCAAATTAAGTTAACCCATTCAGGATGATCGATAAAAGGATTTCTATTTTTTTGAATCCCAAAAACCGCATTGTTCCGGTCGATCTCCTTTTGCGAAACAGGATCTTGGTTGTGCCAATTCAGCAGCATCGCAACATACCAATCTTCAAAAGCTTT
This sequence comes from Candidatus Kaistella beijingensis, assembly GCF_020084865.1. Lineage (NCBI taxonomy): Bacteria > Pseudomonadati > Bacteroidota > Flavobacteriia > Flavobacteriales > Weeksellaceae > Kaistella > Candidatus Kaistella beijingensis. The sequence continues at coordinate 980,838 of NZ_CP071953.1, forward strand.
TTCCTCTGTTCCGTCGAGCGGGCTTGTATCGTTTGCAGCAGAAGTTCCGTTGTAAAAATTGAAGTTATTTAATTTCCCTTCATACCGAACAGCGAAATAAAGCAAACTTCTTGCGATATCGCCTTTAAATTCATCAATAGGTTCATAAACACGCCCCGTATAACCAGAATTTGGCGTTGCATTCTTTCCAATTTTAGACGTATTGGTAAAATTATAATAAACCAAAGACGGTGTTGTAGAAGAAATTCCGTAAGGATAATTACTTCGCAGCTGATTGATCCTGGCATCCGTAGGAAACACATAAAACAAATCAGAATACATAGGATAGTTACTATTAAAAGTGCTTTGCGGCATCATGTGCTCCCGGTTCCAACCTTGTCCTTCGGCGCTTGCAGATCCAGTTGAATTTGCAGTAGTATATTCGTAGGCATCTGGTCCAGCTGGTTTTTCGGAATAAATATCCAACAAAATATAATCCATCGTATTTGTTGTAGAATTAAAGATGGGATTGTTGGAGGGTGTATGATCATAATAAACGTCCAGATCGGTTTGCTTATAAAATTCCTGCAGGTCGCCATAATGCCAATTGATGTATCTTGCAGATATGATTTCGTGCAATTTTGTTTTTAAAGCGTAACCAGTTAATCCAGAAGTGCCATCATAATACCCTGTAGGAATCTGCGCCAAGCCCAAAAAAGGAACTAAAAAAAGCGAAAGTAAAGTTATCCTCATTACAATATTTTTTCGGTCGCTAAATTACTTAATAAAGTGATGCAAAAAATCCGAACTCATGTTAATTTTATTAAAATTGAATATTAGTAAAGTCGTCATTTTCAAAAAAATATCATGAATACTGGAAAAATTCAACACAAAAAATATTTTTAGACTTCTACATTTTAATTATCTTTGAAAACAAATAAAATTTATGAATAGCGATACTCTACACAACATCAATATGATTGCTGAAACTGCACGTGATTTTGCAGAAAAAAATATTCGTCCACACATTATGGAATGGGATGAAAGCCAAACTTTTCCCGTTGAGCTTTTTCACCAACTTGGCGAAATGGGTTTCATGGGAATTGTAATTCCTGAAGAATACGGCGGTTCTGGTTTAGGTTACCACGAATATGTTGCCATTTTGGACGAAATTTCTCAGGTTGATCCATCAATCGGACTTTCTGTTGCGGCACACAATTCACTTTGTACCAATCATATCTATGAGTTTGGAAATGAGGTGCAACGTCATAAATGGCTGCCTCAACTCGCTTCCGGAAAAGTAATCGGAGCATGGGGACTCACTGAGCACAACACCGGATCAGATTCGGGCGGAATGAGCACAACCGCTGTAAAAGATGGTGATGACTGGATTTTGAACGGAGCTAAAAATTTCATCACCCACGCAATTTCGGGAGATATTGCCGTAGTAATGACAAGAACAGGCGAAAAGGGAGCTAGAAATAATTCTACGGCCTTTGTACTTGAAAAAGGAATGCCAGGATTTTCTTCAGGAAAAAAAGAGAACAAATTGGGAATGCGCGCTTCGGAAACCGCAGAATTAATTTTCGATAACGTAAGGGTTCCTGATGCAAACAGACTCGGCGAAGTTGGCGAAGGTTTCAAACAGGCAATGAAAATATTGGATGGCGGAAGAATTTCTATCGCAGCTTTAAGTTTAGGAATAGCGAGAGGTGCTTACAAAGCTGCTTTAAAATATTCTTTGGAAAGACAACAGTTCGGGCGACCAATCAACCAATTCCAAGCGATTAACTTTATGCTTGCAGATATGGCGACCGAAATCGATGCTGCTGAATTACTAATCCAAAGAGCTTCAACTTTGAAAAATGCAAAAAGACCGATGACCAAAGAGGGAGCTATGGCAAAATTGTACGCTTCTGAAGCTTGTGTAAGGATTGCCAACAATGCCGTTCAGGTTTTCGGAGGTTATGGTTATACCAAAGATTTTCCGGTGGAAAAATTCTATAGAGATTCAAAACTTTGTACCATTGGCGAAGGAACTTCGGAGATCCAGAGATTGGTAATCGGAAGAGAAATTTCAAAGTAATATAAACATAAAAATGTTATTTAAAACACCGGAAATCTTCGGTGTTTTTTGTTTTGTTTTAGAATTTTGGCTAACAAGTAAGGTGGTATTCGTTTTATAAATTAACTCAAACTGCTACGTGATTGGGTGGAATCCAACGGCAAAGCATCGCGCATATTTTTATTTTCAGAGAGTAAATTAGTTATCAATCAGGAGTTTTACGAAAAAAAAGGCAACCACTTTAAATAAATGGCTGCCTCTTTGGTTATCATGTTAAATATTATTTCTTAATTACTTTCACAGATTTGGTTGATCCGGTATTGTAATCAAGTTTCAAAACATAAACACCAGATTTCAATTCTCCAAGGTTGATATTGGAAAGTGAACCTGCGTTTCTGATTACTTTCACAATTCTTCCTGAAGCGTCCGCAACTGAAATCATATTCAGATCCTTAATATTAGTAATGTTGATGACCTCTCCAAATGGATTAGGATAAACTTTTACCAGTTTATTTGCTGCATAATCGCCAGAAACAGATAATGTTGAATCCAATTTTGCATAAGATAAATAACCTGTATAATCAGCAGCTGCAAGTGCTGTTGCGGTCTGTAAAGAATTCGGCATTGTGGCAGTTGCAGCGGTGTAAGTAGCTGTTTTACCAAAGACTAGATCATAAGCTCCATTCGCAGAAGGTGCTTGAGCAGGAACGTGGTCACTTTGAATTCCGGAATCTGCAATTCTTAATTGGATATCCGTCATTGTACCAGAAACTAAGAATGCTTCCCATCTTCTAGATGTGGATACAGTTCCCGCTTGAACCATTGAACCTGCGCTACCAGAATTGCTGTCAAAAGCTTCCGCTTTCATATTTGCAACCGCCGTGGTAGTTGGTGCTAAAGAAACAGGTGCATAAGCTGCTTTTCCTACTGGGAACAAAATGAAGTTTGTATTGGCATTTCCGCTTGCAATTGTTCTGGCAAATGGTCCGTTGATATAAGAAGCGTCTGAACCTCCAGCTAAAGTTCCTGCTAAAGTTGCAGTACCTAAAGTTAGCAAATTGGTTGAAGTGGTATTTACTTTTCCTGCGTTAAGTGTTAAAGTTCCCCCAACTGATACTGGCGAATTCAAAGTAACCCCACCTGTACTCGTATTATTTACAGTAAAATTATTTAAGTTAGCTGTAGGTGCAGTTGCCAAATTACCCAAAGTACCATTATTGCTAATTGTTTGTGATGAAGTAGCAGGAGCTGTAGTAAGAGTTGAAGCTGAACTTGCAGTCACAATTCCTGTTGCCAATCCGGAGGTACTAACAAATTTTCCTCCTGTATTTACATTTAAGTTTCCACCAAGAAAAGTATTTGCTACTGTCAAAGTTCCGCCAGAATTTATATCCACATTTCCAGTAGCTGCAAGTTGATATTGCGACACTACACCACGATTTGTTCCTGATGGACCATCAACGATTATATTTCCAAAATTTAAAAACCCAGTGCCATTCCAAGTATTAACATAAAAACCACTTGTGTTTCCACCACCATCCGTTGATATTCCATCGCCAAACTTGATGGTATGATTTGGTGAGGTAGCAATAGAGTTTGGTGAGTTAGAACCAAAATTGTAATAAACAGCATATGCACTACTATTTGTTGTTGCAGTATGAGGGTCAACAATTGTTAATGTTCCACCTGTAAGATTGATATTTGTTGAAGCACTGCTAAATAGTGGAGTACCTGATGCTACAGAAGATGCTACAGCACCAGCTGCGTTTCCGTCTATTTTAATATCCCCACCAGATTGGTTAAATACGGAAGTCGCTGTATTTGCAATGTTACCATTCACATTTAATGTTCCTCCAGAAACGGTTAAAGTTCCATTATTGGTAAGGAAATTATTGTTTAATGTACAGCCCACTGTTAAATCTCCTGATGCAACTGTTAAAGTTCCACCATTAGCGATCGTAATATTTTTAGAAACATTCGCAGCAGAATTCACTGTTACATTATGCGGACTTGCAATAACGATACCATCGGTGCAAGAAGGCAGTACTCCTTTATTCCAGGTAGTTGGATCGTTCCAGTTTCCGCTTGCAATACTTACAAATGAAGTATCTGCAGTATTAACTCCTATATAAAGTGGTCCACTCAATAAATCTGTTTGTGATACTGTGATTCGCTGAGCGCCCGGAGTTGTGGTTCCATTTTGATGAGTGCCACTAAGTGCTGCATTTGCTGCCATCACTCGGGAATTTCCGTTAGCTGCCTGATAAGCACCTGGAGCAAGTAATACCACGGTATATGAAGATGCGTTCACTGAAGTTCCCTCATTGGATACTTTCCAGTTTCCGTCGTATCGGTCAGTAATGGTATAACTTCCATCGGTGATATTCAATCCGGTTGTCATTGTATTCGCATCAGTGTAAACAGCTGCAAGTTCGCCAGCTGCAGCTCCAGTTGCGTTTGTTCTCGTAATGTACATTGACCTATCCCTTCCTGAATTATTTACAAAAGGGTATCTACTTGTCGTATTTGTTGGGTCAACTCCAGCGGTTACTGCTGTTCCAGTAGCTGTTGCTGTCCAATATCTAGAAAACTTTCCTCCTGGTAAGAAACCGGTTCCACTTGGTGCAGTAAGCGTGTTCCCTGCTGCATTATAACCGAATGTCACTTTACTTGTTCCTAGATTTACTCTTGCTCCGGTCATGCTTAAGTTGTACGCAATTGCAACATTCATTGACCAATTGATATTTGGAATTGAAGTATTGGTATTGGAAAAAGTCAAATTCCTTATATTACCGTTTGTGAAGGTTCCCGAACCAGAAACAGTTTGTACATTACTACCATTTAAGGTAAGGTTTCCTGCGCTGGTTGCTCCCACTGAAATATCCATTGCACCATCATTCACGATGTTTCCCTTCACAGTCAATGTTTTTCCGGTTGTACCGTTGAAAACACTAACCAAACCACCGGAATTTACGTTGAGGTCGTTGTTTACTGCAAATGAAGCTGGAGTTGTGCCGTAATTTAATGTTCCTTTTACTGTGAGGTTGTTCGCAGCCTGCGATGCAGCATCAATGGTTACCGTATGACCAGTATCTACAGTGACATTATCTGCAGCTGTTGGAACAGCATTGGCATCCCAAGTAGCGGCTGTACCCCAGTTTCCTGTCGCCACCGAAGTGAAATTGCCTGGAACATTTGAAGTTAATGAAACATTATCAATCGCTGCTGGTGGATTGGCTATTGTTGAAACATCAGATTTCCATGAGAAGACTATTCTCCATGATCCCGAAGAAGGGAACGCAAAATTAATGGTCTCTGAATTCCAAGTGGTAGAACTTAGCTTGTACATCCCACTAACAGCACCTGCACCAGAAAGCTGCATACCACCAGTTGTGGATACGGCTGCCGTAGAAAGAGGTGTAGTAGTAACTGGAACCAAAAAGATTTTTAAATTGTCCCAGTCAGAAGTTGTGCTACCTTCTCCTCCTACTTTCCAATCAAAAGTTAACTTTCCTTTCAATTCGCCTGCCGGAACCGTAACATCTCTGTATAAGTGAGAGTAAGTAGATAACTGTGAATAAATCCAAGATGTTCCATTGTCATTGGAGATGTATCCACAATTTGCACTTGTTGGAGCTGGAGCAGCTCCTACCACCCAAATATCAGCAGTTGGAACTACTGATGACCATCCGTTGCTTAAAAGTGTTGTTCCACTTTCAAAGCCTCCGCCCGCAGATGGATCAATTAAAATTGTTTGTGCACCAAGCCACGATGTAAGTAGTAAGGTACACCATAAGAAAATTTTCTTCATAGTATAAAGGTTTTTAAATAAAAAAACAAATTTACTATAATTTCTGGTCAATATGATAAATTCTAAATAAAAAATTTAAATTTAATATATTCAAATTTTATGAACATTGCGAATTTGATAAAATAAGAAACCCGATATTAAAGATATTTAGAATTTAACAAGGAATTGGCTCACTATTTTATGAAATATTCAAATTAAACATGATAAACCTCAACCCTTTCTAATTAATTAGGAATTCTTTTTTATATATCGAGATCAAAATCCTTAATGTGGGTGGGATAATCCTAGGTAGTCAAGAAAAAATTCTTAACAAAAAATCGGCAATAAAATTCTTACGAACTAATAATTAATCAACCTCTTAAAATAGATGAGAACTACCAATTTTATATTTAATTCAACAGTTTATGCAAATCATAACATTTTTTTTAATTTTTTTTTATTTTCGTTTTAAAAAAAATTATACATTTGGTTTTCTTTAACGAAATTAACAATTTAAAAATTAAAGTTAATCTATGAAAACAAAACTATTGTCGCTCGCTTTCGTAGCAGTTGCCGGTTTTTCCTACGGACAAACCGGTTCTTTATGGACTCAAGCTTCTAAAAAAGCAGGTTCACAAGTAATTGGAAATAAAACTTCCATTACTACACCTAAACTTTTTGAATTAGACATTCAAGGCTTAAAACAGCAACTAAAGGGAGCTCCTCAGAAACTTTCAGTTAATCAAAAATCTGAAAAAATTATTTCTTTTCCTTCCGCAGATGGAAAAATGGAGAATTTCAAAGTCTCTGAGCACTCCAATTTTGATCCTGTTTTAGCCGCGAAATATTCCGACATCAAATCGTATGTTGGGCAAAGTTTAGATGATCCTTCTAAGGTAGTTTATTTTAGTGTTTCTCCTTTGGGTTTATCATCCATGGAAATCAATGCAGACAATTCCGCAGTTTTCATAGAACCTTATACCACTGACGCTTCAACTTATGTGGTTTACAAAAAATCTGACAAGAAAGACAACCTAAATAAATTTGAATGTACAACCATTGACGACGTAAAAACTCAATTAGGAACAACTATTACAGCAAGACCTAATGCAGATGATGGTCTTTTGAGAACCTTCAGACTTGCCCTTTCTTGTACGGGGGAATATGCAGTATATTTTGGCGGAACAAAAGCGCAAGCTTTGGCGGCGATGAACAATACTATGACGAGAGTAAATGGTGTTTTCGAAAAAGACTTCTCTGTAAGAATGGTTCTTATTGCGAACAATGACGCGGTAATTTACACCAATGCTTCAACCGACCCTTATTCTGCGGCTTCTTCGATGAGCAGTTGGAATTCTCAATTACAGTCAACGTTGACATCTGTAATTGGTGAAGCAAATTACGACATCGGACATTTATTCGGAGCTTCCGGTGGTGGTGGAAATGCAGGTTGCATCGGCTGTATCTGTGTAAATGGATCAAAAGGTTCAGGAATCACTTCACCTGCAGACAATATTCCATCCGGTGACAATTTCGATATCGATTATGTTGCCCACGAAATGGGTCATCAATTCGGTGGAAACCACACTTTTTCTATGAACAATGAAAGTACAGGTGCAAATATGGAACCTGGTTCTGGCTCAACAATTATGGGTTATGCAGGAATTACATCGCAAGATATTCAAGCGCATTCTGATGCACTTTTTCATGCGATTTCCATTCAGCAGATTACGAATAATGTGAAATCAAAAACCTGCTCTGTAAATACACCTACAGGAAACTCAATCCCAACCGCAAACGCAGGTTCAGACTATACGATTCCGAAAAGCACACCATTTATGTTAACAGGAACTGCTTCTGATGCAAATGGAGACGCATTAACCCATATTTGGGAAGAAATGGATGTTGCTTCAACTTCACAAACGGGAGCAAGTTCTGCGGCAAGTGCTACAAAAACCTCAGGTCCTAACTTCAGATCCTGGACGGCAACCGCTTCACCAACAAGATATTTCCCAAGAATGCAATCTGTCTTAGCGGGAGCTACAACAACTGCAGGTCAGGAAATCACCGTTGAAGCACTTTCTTCTGTAGCAAGAACTTTAAATTTCAGATATACTGTTCGTGATAACAGAGCAGGCGGTTCCGGAAATAATTCTGATGATGCGGTAATCACCGTAAATGCAACTGCAGGACCTTTTACCGTAACCTCTCAATCTGCTGCAACCACTTACACAGGAGGAACTTCACAAGCAGTGACTTGGAACGTTGCAGGTACAACTGCAAACGGCGTGAACGCTGCCAATGTTGATATTCTTTGGTCAACCGATAGTGGAAATTCTTGGACAACACTTTTAGCCGCAACTCCAAATGACGGTTCACAAAATGTAGTGATTCCAAATGCAGCGACTTCCACAGGAAGAATTATGGTGAAAGGAAGCAATCACGTTTTCTTTAACGTAAACAAAGCAAACATTACCGTTACCGCGGGAACTTCAGACACCGTTGCTCCAACTGCACCTACACTTTCCGCATCAGGAACTACGCAAACTTCAACCAATCTTTCTTGGAGTGGCGCAACCGACAATGTGGGTATTATAGGTTATGACGTATACCAAGGAGCAGCTTTATTGGTTTCTACTTCTTCGGCTTCTTATGCAGTTTCAGGACTTTCTGCTTCTACAACCTATTCTTTCACAGTAAAAGCGAAAGATGCAGCAGGTAATATTTCGGCAGCAAGTAATGCGGTTTCCGTAACAACTCTAGCTCCTGTTTCTGATACAACTGCTCCAACAGCACCAACTTTGGCTGCTTCAGGAACAACCTCAAGTTCAACCAACCTTTCTTGGAGTGGAGCAACCGACAATGTTGGTGTTACAGGTTATGACGTATATCAAGGAGCAACTTTATTGGGTGCTACAACCTCAACTTCTTATGCAGTTTCAGGACTTTCTGCTTCAACAACTTATTCTTTCTCTGTAAAGGCGAAAGATGCAGCAGGAAATGTTTCAGCAGCAAGCAACACTGTTTCAGTAACAACTTTAGCAAATTCTGTGACTTACTGTACTGCGGCTGCAACGAATACCAATGACGAAAGAATTGGAAACGTAAAATTCGGAACCATCAACAATTCATCTACTGGAGCTGCAGGTTACGAAAACTTTACTGCAATTTCTACAAACGTAACGCGAGGAACAGCTTACGCAATTTCGATTACTCCGACTTGGACAGCATCTAAATACAATGAAGCGTACTCTGTCTATATCGATTACAACGGAAACGGAGTTTTCACAGATTCAGGCGAAAAAGTTTGGACTAAAACAGGTTCAACAACAACCCCTGTTACAGGTTCAATTACTATCCCTGCAACCGCAACTTTAGGTGCAACAAGGATGAGAGTGATGATGAAATACAGCACTGCTCCAACTTCACCATGTGGAACTTACACTTACGGACAAGTTGAAGATTACACCGTAAACATTATGTCAACGGCAAAAGAAAACGCGGCAATTGTTAATCCAACGAGAGAACTTTCAATCTACCCGAATCCTGTTAAAGGAAGTACATTGAATATTACTAATGCAGATTCTTCCGAGTTCAGCATCTACGATTTGAGCGGAAAAAAAATCAGCAGCGGAAAAATTTCTGATAATACAGTAAGTGTAAACGCTCTTCCAAAAGGAGTCTACCTCATCAAGGTTGGGAATGTTTCTAAAAAATTCATCAAAGAATAACATGTACTATTAATTATTTTAAGACCGCCCCAAATTAATTTTTGAGGCGGTTTTTTCATTACACCACTCTGAAGCGGTTTCTTCAACTTTGGTAAAGGCGTGGGTAGATTACTCGTTTCTTTTAAGTACAGGAAAGTTTCATTTTTTCTATATTTGCTTAAATTTAAATTTTAATGGAAAAAATAGATTCGCTGAATCAGGTTGCAGAATTTCACAGAACCTTTAATGCCCCAATTTTAGATACTCCGCAAATCCCGTCGAAAGAAAGATGCGATCTGCGTGTTTCACTTTTACAGGAAGAATTAAACGAACTCCAACAAGCCATTGCAGATAACGACATTGTAGAAATTGCGGATGCTTTATGCGATTTGCAATACGTTTTAAGCGGAGCAGTTTTGGAATTTGGTTTGGGCGAAAAATTTGTGGAACTGTTCAATGAAGTTCAACGTTCGAATATGTCGAAAGCATGTTCAACACAACAGGAAGCGGATGAAACCATTGAATTCTATAAAGAAAAAGGTCAAGATGCTTATTCCGAGGTTTCGGGCGACAAAATCAATGTTCACCGAACTTCCGACAACAAGGTTTTGAAGAACAAATACTACTCTCCTGCTGATCTAAAAACCATCTTAGAAAATTAATTTATTTTAAATTTAAGCAATGAAAAAAATAATAAAATCTCTTTTTGCTGCCGCAACAATTCTTCTTGTGGCACAATCTTGTGAAGCACAGAAAGTAGTCGTAAACCGAGAAGTAGACACTACGAATGACGGAAAAATGCTTTTGGGAACTCAAACTAAAAGCCAACTTTTAAAGGAGCCATACAGCAGTTGGTACACGAAAGAACACGACCAATATACACTTGATGAGGCAACAGTTGCCCAATTGAAAAAAGAAAAATTAAACTCCTATAATATAACTTTGGTGATGGGAACTTGGTGCGAAGACAGCCACCACGAAGTTCCCAGATTGATGAAGCTTTTGGAAACTTTAAAATATCCGGAACAAAAATTGAATATCATTGCCGTAAATAGAAAAAAAGAATCACCAAGTGGTGAAGAAGGGATTTACAATATTCAGAGAGTTCCAACCATCATCGTTCAAAAATATGGCAAAGAAATTGGTAGAATTGTAGAAACGCCGAAAACTTTTTATGTAGAAAAAGACCTTTTGGAAATCATTAAAAAAGACAATTCATCCATCAAAGATTTATTTAAATAAATTGAAAAATCAACAGAAAATACTACCGTTCATTTTAGGAGCTGCTGCAATGTTGCTCCTGTTTTTTATTTGGAACGCCATCACCAAAAAAGCAGATGACAAAATCCAAAACGACTTCTACATCATCACCAACCAAATCAAAAAGATGAACAAAATGGTCGTGATGGAACAGGATTTTTCGAGCATGCAAAAAACGAAAGTGACTTCCCAACTTCTCGGCGGAATGCTTCCCAATATGGAGAAAGAACTCATCACCTTCACCAAAACCAACGCACAAGTTTCTTATGATTTAAATAAAATGAAACTCGATGTGGATTCAGTTAATAAAAAACTCATCATTAAAGAACTTCCAAATGCAGACATCAAAATTACGCCAAGCGTGGAAATTCAGTCGATGGACGATTCTTTTTTCGACCGTTTTAATGAAAACGATTTCAAAAAAATCACTCAGAATGCGAAAGATAACGCTTACAAAACGGTAAACCAGGACCGTTTAAGAAATGAGGGAAGAAAGCAACTTTTAGAAAATCTCAATAATATATTTGTTTTGGCAAAGGCTTTGAACTACAAAATTGAAGACCAAACCGGTCAAATCGACACTTCAAAACTTTAAACAAAATGATTATGGATAAGCAGAAACATCAAACCAAAACCAAAGAAGCAGAAATAAAAAAGGAAAATCAGGATTTCCCAAACATTCCCGCCTCATCAGAAAAAATACATTCGGAGAAAATGGCGAAAAAGGAAATTAAAGAAACCTCTAAACTTCATGATGACGGAAAAACCGACAATACAGAGAAAAGCGAAAATTAATTTTTTCGCCTTTTTTTTATTAAATGTTAAACTAATCACAAACTCTGCAAAACGCTTTGAAATGCATGATTATCGTTGTAGTATGACTTACATAACAAGTTTTAAAGTCCTGTTACAAAAATTATGAATTATAAAATCCAAGCTATTTTCGCCACTGAAAGCGAGGCGAATTCGGCTTCATCACTACTCCATGCTGCAGGTTATCGTAAAGAATTTCTTGGTTATAAGCAAAACGCACACCTTCAACCCGAATCTTTGGTTGAAGACCATCACATCGATAAAAATTATGTGACCGTTTTTACAAAGAATTTAAATCGTGCCTTCAAAGCAAGAAATATTTTGTCTAGAATTGGAGCGGTTTCTATCAAAATGAAACATCAGTTTTCCCAACAAATTATTAAAGTTGAAAAACTACGATTTTCAAAAAAATTGTAAATGAAATTCAGAATAATCTTTTGGAATATCACCAGCAACCTATCGCAATGGATCATTCTCAGAAAACGTAAAATATAAAATCCAAAAAAATTTCAGATTCAGATAATATGCTGTTAAACAATCGTTAAGACAGCACTTGAATAAAAAGTATTATGTTAAATAGTTCTAAATTTTATACGATGCATTCCTTTTGTCATCATTTTTGATCAACTTCAACTATCAAATCACAAAATATTAACACTTAAAAATTTAACATTATGTCTTACACAATTGTGGGAATGTTCCCAACCAACGAGGATGCAGATAAAGCTTCAAACAAATTAGATAATGCAGGATTTGCCAAGGAAGATTACAGAGTTTCGCGCTACTCCACTTCCGGCAGCCACGAAACTGATGCAGAATATGATTATGAAGAGGACGAAAAAACCACAGGTTTTTGGAATTGGCTTTTCGGCGACGATGAGACTGAAAAACAAAAATACAGCTACGCAGGAACAAAAAGTAACATGGTAACTGTTTACACCGATGATTTAGAAAGAGCCGAAGAAGCGAGAGACATCATGAACGAACAAGGCGCAGTGAATGTGACCGATTTCACCAAAGACCGCTACAATAACGAAGAATTTGTTTCTCCCGATAACAATCTCACCGCCGATGAACGCGCAAGAATCATCAACAAGGCAAAAAACGATTTATATTTCACGGAAGATACAAGAACTTACAGCCTAACCAACCGTGGGATGACTTCCGATATGGATTCCATGGGAAATAGAGACACTTTCTAAAAATAGTTTTCATAATTTTTCGCGACCCTTTCAGCACTTTTGTTGGGAGGGTTTTTTGTCATTGCGAGCGAACCGAAGCAATCTCATTTTTTTTAGAAGCATCAAGTTTTGAGATTTGTTTGAAGGGCAGTCCCGCTTTCCATTACCATTGAAAATTTACAAATCAGAGAGTCAATCGAGGCTAGAAGTCTTTTCAGTTCTTCTTTTGAAAAAATTCTGCGCCATCTACAAAATCTGCGAGAGAAAAATTTTCACTTTTTTAGGTTTTTTTGGTAGCAGTATCAAAATATCAATAGAAACAAGTTTTAACCCGTTTTAACAGCAGAACTCAATTTGGCTTTAGCCAAAATTTCAAGTATTTCTTTCGGATTAAAAAAAACTCCCTCGAAAACACAGTTTCACAAAAAATCCGTATTTTTGCCACTTATAATTTTTAGGTCAAAATGATTAAAATCACTCTTCCCGACGGAAGCATTAAAGAATTTGAAAACCCGGTCACTCCGCTTGAAGTAGCCAAATCAATAAGTGAAGGTTTAGCGAGAAACACGATATCTGCAGTTGTAAACGGAACGCAGACCGAAATTTCTACACCAATCACAACGGATTCTACTATTCAGCTTCTTACGTGGAACGATGATTTGGGAAAAAGAGCATTTTGGCATTCATCGGCTCACCTTTTGGCGCAGGCTATTATGGAATTTTATCCAAACGCTAAATTGACGATCGGTCCTGCAATTGAAAGTGGTTTTTATTACGACGTAGATTTCGGTGACGAATCTTTAAGCGAAAAAGATTTCGAGAAAATCGAAAAGAAAATGTTGGAAAATGCGAAGAAAGACGCATCTTTTAATCTTTACGCAGTTTCAAAAGCCGATGCATTAAAAGAATACGAAGGAAACGAATACAAAACAGAATTGATTTCCAACCTCAACGATGGTGAAATCACTTTCTGTACTCACGATAATTTCACCGATTTATGTCGAGGCGGTCACATTCCGTCCACAGGAATTGTGAAAGCGGTAAAAATTTTAAACGCCGCGGGAGCTTATTGGAGAGGCGACGAAAAAAACAAACAGTTAACACGAGTTTACGGGATATCTTTCCCAAAACAGAAAGATTTAACCGAATATTTAGAAAGACTCGAAGAAGCAAAACGCCGCGACCACAGAAAACTTGGCAAAGAATTGGGGATTTTCGCTTTCTCTGAAAAAGTGGGTGCAGGTTTGCCACTTTGGTTACCGAAAGGAACGGCTTTGAGAAAAAAATTAGAAAAGTTCCTTTCCGAAGCACAGAAAAAATCAGGTTACGAATTCGTGATGTCGCCGCATATTGGCGCAAAAGATTTGTACGTAACTTCAGGACATTGGGATAAATATGGAGCAGATAGTTTTCAACCGATTAAAACTCCGAACGAAGGTGAGGAATTTATGTTAAAACCAATGAACTGTCCTCATCACTGCGAAATCTACAAAGTCGGACAATGGTCTTACAAAGATTTGCCTAAACGTTTCGCAGAATTCGGAACGGTTTACAGATACGAACAATCAGGTGAACTTCACGGTTTGACTAGAGTTCGCGGATTTACTCAAGACGATGCGCATATTTTCTGTACTCCCGACCAACTTTTGGCAGAGTTTGAAAACGTGATTGATTTGACGCTTTATGTCTTTAAATCATTAGGATTTGAAGATTTTGTGACTCAAATTTCTTTGAGAGATCCGGAAAACAAAGACAAATATATCGGTTCTGATGAGAACTGGAAAAAAGCAGAAGATGCCATCATTCAAGCCGCTGAAAAGAAAGGTTTGAAAACGGTGGTTGAATATGGTGAAGCCGCTTTCTACGGTCCGAAACTCGATTTCATGGTAAAAGATGCACTTGGAAGAAGTTGGCAATTGGGAACCATTCAGGTAGATTACAATTTACCGGAAAGATTCGATTTGTGGTACACCGGGAACGATAACGAAAAACACAGACCGGTGATGATTCACAGAGCGCCATTCGGTTCTATGGAGCGTTTCATCGCTATTTTACTAGAAAATACGGCGGGAGATTTTCCACTTTGGTTGGCTCCGGATCAGTTTATCATTTTGCCGATTAGTGAAAAATATGTGGATTATGCAAAAAAAGTTTCACAATTATTAGAAAATCACGATATTAGCGGCTTAATTGATGAACGAAACGAGAAGACCGGAAAGAAAATCCGTGACGCAGAAATCAAGAAATTGCCATTCATGCTGATTGTAGGTGAAAACGAGGAAGCCAATGGAACTGTTTCTGTAAGAAGAAGAGGCGAAGGCGATTTAGGAGCGATGAGCGTGGAAGATTTCATCAATTACTTTGCAAAGCATTCGGCGATCAGTAATCAGCTTTCGGCGAATTGAGAAAAAAAATAAAATTAAGAATTGTTTGAACGAAATGAGTTTCACTTCGTTCGCAATCACAAAGCTGAAAGCAGATTGCAGACAGCCGATCGCATTTAATTAACCAATAAAAATATAAACCCATAGCACAGAAATTTAACTACAGAGGAAGAGGTCCACAAAGACGCGTTCAGGAAGATTTGCACCAAATTAATGAAAAAATTAGGGCAAAAGAAGTTCGTTTGGTAGGAGACAATGTAGAACCGGGAGTTTATCCGCTCGCGAAAGCACAGGAAATTGCAAGAGACCAGGAATTAGATTTGGTGGTAATTTCCGATAAGTCGGAACCTTATATTTGCCGGATTTTAGATTACAAGAAGTTTCTTTACGAACAAAAAAAGAAGCAGAAAGAACTAAAGGCAAAACAGGTAAAAGTAGTCGTAAAAGAAATTCGTTTCGGTCCACAAACCGACGAGCACGATTACGAATTCAAAAAGAAACACGCTGAAAAATTCTTGGAAGAAGGTTCCAAGCTGAAAACGTATGTTTTCTTCAAAGGACGTTCTATCATTTTCAAAGATCAAGGGGAAATTCTTCTTTTGAAATTGGCGCAGGAACTGGAACATGTAGGAAAAGTTGACCAGTTGCCAAAACTCGAAGGAAAGCGGATGATTATGATGATGAGCCCGAAGAAGGCGGCGAAATAGTGCAGTTTAGCAATTTTAAATTAATAAAAATTAAACTATTTGGTACAAACTGTAAAAGAGATTTCGCAAGGAATCTCTTTTTGTAATGATAGTAATAAATGGGTAATATTTATATATTCCAAAAAAAAATTGTACTTTTGCAAACTCATTGATAACAAGATATAAAAGCAAAAAAAATGTCAAAATTAAAAACGAAATCAGGTGCTAAAAAGCGTTTTAAGCTTACCGGAACCGGTAAAATTAAAAGAAAAAATGCTTACAAAAGCCACATCTTGACAAAGAAAGAAACCAAGCAGAAGAGAAATCTTACGCAGACTTCCTACGTTGCAACTGTGGACGAGAAAAGCGTTTTGCGTCAATTAGCAATCAAGTAGTTTTTATAAATCATTTCGGTTTATAAGAATTCAAAAAAATTCAGAAATTTTAACCCTGAATTGGGGCTCCAAAGAATGTTGAAACAAACATCGCACAATTCAAAAAAAACAATTTAAATTATGCCAAGATCAGTAAATGCAGTAGCTTCTAGAGCTCGCAGAAAAAAAGTAATGAAGCAGGCTAAAGGTTTTTTCGGTAGAAGAAAAAATGTTTGGACCGTAGCTAAAAACGCCGTGGAAAAAGCGATGCAATACGCTTACCGCGGAAGAAAAGAGAAGAAAAGAAATTTCAGATCGCTTTGGATCACGCGTATCAACGCAGGAACCAGAGAACACGGAATGTCTTATTCCCAATTTATGGGCGCTCTAAAAAAGAACAACATCGAATTGAACAGAAAAGTTTTAGCAGATTTAGCGATGAATCATCCTGAAGCGTTCAAAGCGGTTGTAGATCAAGTAAAATAATGTAAAATTTTTTGTTATCAATATTAAATCCTGAACAATGAAGTTCAGGATTTTTTAATTAAATTTGGGCAACTTTATATAAAATGAAAAAATTACTCCTCATTTCATCAGTTTGTTGGTCATTTGGTTTTCAAGCGCAGACCTTTACTGCAGCATACCAAAACCGCGTAAATCAAATTACACAGAACAACATCAACACCTATCTTACTGAATTTGCAAGTTTCGGAGTGAAAAGTACCGGAAGTACAAACAACAACAATGCTTTCAACTGGCTGAAAAACAAATATCTTTCTTTTGGTTATTCCGCGGCGCAGATTTCTGAAAATGCTTTTAACTACGGTGGAAATTCCACCAAGAATCTAATCCTTACTAAAACCGGCACACTTTATCCAAATACCTATGTAATTGTTTGCGGACATTACGACACCATCGCTGGTCCCGGCGTAAATGATAATGGGAGCGGAACTTCAATAATTCTGGAGATGGCCAGAATTTTGAAAGATGTACCCACGGATTACTCCATCAAGTTCATCAACTTCAGTGGTGAAGAACAGGGACTTTTGGGAAGCCAAAACTACGTAAACACTGTGGTGAATTCTACCAATCCGAAAATGAACATCAAACTGGTCTTTAATATCGATGAAGTAGGAGGAATTGCGGGACAGATAAACAACACCATCACTTGCGAAAGAGATACTAATAATTCCCCTTCTACAAATAATGCAGCATCTAATCAAGTCACACAGGAATTAATGAATTGTGTGACACTTTATTCGCCTCTGCAAACGAATCTTTCCTATGCCTATGCTTCGGATTATATGCCTTTTCAAGCCAACAATGAAATAATTACCGGTTTTTATGAGTACAATGTGAGCAATTATCCACACACCGCAAACGACACTTATGCGAATATGGATCCTGTTTATGTTTATAATGTCGCTAAAGCCGCTTTAGGAGCTACACAGCATTTTGCCGTTGCAAGCACTCAAAATCTTGCACTTGTAGATTGCCCTCCTGAAAAAATGTTTGAATCCCTAAAAATTTATCCAAATCCAACCAAAGATTTTATTAATATCGAAATGTTGAACAACAACTTACGAGATTACACTTTTTCTATTACTGATATGAACGGCAAACAACTATTAAAATCTGAAAATAGCAGGAAGATCGACGTCTCTAAACTATCACCGGGAATGTATTTCGGAACACTTAATGTTGAAGGACAAACCACCACCAGAAAAATCATCATCAATAAATAAAATAATCCCGAGTGTTTTTACGCGGGATTATTTATTATTTGTTCTCTGTATTGCTTTTGAAGAGCTTCCAGTTCTTTTTCATTTTGGATGAGCTTCTCATTGATTTCAGCAATTGATGTTGCAATTTGTGTCAGTTTTTGATTAAAGGTTGAGCTATTTTTCTCTGGTGAACTACTTAATTTATTCTCCAGGGAGATTTTTTGTTCATTCAATTTTTTGAGTTTTGATTCAAGCCTTTCTTTTCTGGCATAATTTAGCTCAAAGCTTTCATTAAGCGATCTCATTTTTGATCTTTCGCTATTTTCTGCACTGTTTTTCATATTATTTAAAGTTCCTACACTTGTGGCGCTTGAAACCTGAGTGTGGTAAATTCTTTGGGACAGCAATAAATCGTGTTGTGTTTAGGCTGAAAAGTCTGAAAAGCAAAAAGTGCAAAAGGATAAATTAATTTCATATAAGTTATTAGAATAATTACGTACCTAAGCATTCTATTTCATTCTCGAAATCAAAACTTCTTCAATATCCTGAAGTTTGAAATTTTTGGTTTTCAATAAAATTAAAAAATGGTAAAGCAAATCCGCCGCTTCATTTTTAAATAAATCTTCATTGTTGTCTTTAGCTTCTAACACCAATTCTACGGCTTCCTCTCCTACTTTTTGTGCTACTTTGTTGATGCCGCGTTTGTAGAGTTGATTGGTGTAAGAATTTTCATCACTCTCATCAATTCTCTGTGAAATTTTTTCTTCTAATTGATACAGAAATCCTTTATTTTCTTTTTCGCCAAAACAACTAAAAGTTTCTTTGTGACAAACGACATTGGTTGGAACAACTTTAATCAAAATCGTATCATTATCACAATCGATTTTTAAATCTTTAACATATAGAAAATTTCCGCTTTCCTCACCTTTTGTCCAAAGTCGCTTTTTGGTTCGGCTGAAAAATGTGACTTTTCCTTCTTTTTGGGTTTTTTCAAGGGCTTCTTCATTCATATAGCCCAACATTAAAACCTGCAAAGTCCTGTCATCCTGAATGATAACAGGAACCAAACCGCTTACTTTTTCAAAATCTATATTCATAATGTTTTATAATTTCTCACAGATTTTCTCAGAATTTTAGACCTGCCTAACTTGTAAAATCAGAGAGAGTTTTATCTAATATTAATATTTTTCTGCTTCAAATAACTTTTCAATTGCGGAATCGGAATTTCCCCAAAGTGAAATATACTCGCAGCCAAAGCAGCAGTTACTTTTGTTTCATTGAAAACTTCTACAAAATCTTCCTCTTTTCCGGCACCTCCAGAAGCAATTACGGGGATATTTACGGTATCAGAAACCATTTTTGTAATTCTAATATCGAAACCGTTTTTCGTTCCGTCACCATCCATCGAAGTTAAAAGAATTTCTCCGGCTCCCAATTCTACTATTCTTTTTACCCAATCCAAAGTTTCGATTTCCGTTGCTTCTCTTCCGCCTTTAACGTGAACAATGTCTTTTCCATCTACAAATCTTGTATCTACCGCAACCACAACACACTGACTTCCAAACTCTTCCGTCAATTCTTTAATTAAATTTGGATTTTTAACAGCCGAAGAATTCACACTTATTTTATCTGCTCCTGCATTCAACAAAATTCGAACGTCTTCAACCGTTGAAATTCCACCGCCAACTGTGAAAGGAATACTCAAAACTTCTGAAATTTTCTTTACTAATTCTGCAAAAGTTTTACGTTCTTCAACTGTTGCTGTAATGTCCAGAAAAACCAGTTCATCAGCACCTTCATCTTCATATCTTTTCGCCAATTCTATTGGATTTCCGGCGTCTTTTAAATCTACAAAGTTGACGCCTTTTACAGTTGTTCCATCTTTGATATCGAGACACGGAATGATTCTATTCTTCAACATTTTCAATAAAATTTCTTAATTCAACCAAACTAATTTTGCCTTCATAAATCGCTTTTCCGAGAATGGTTCCGAAACAGCCGATTTCTTTCATTTTTTTTAAATCTTCTATATTTGAAATTCCGCCACTTGCAATTAATTGAATATCAGTTTTTTCTAAAATTTCTTTGTAGAGTTCATTTGATGGTCCTTGCAACATTCCATCTTTTGAAATATCGGTGCAAACCACATTTTTGATTCCTTTTTCCTGATATTTTTTGATGAAATCCAGAACATCCAAATCACTGTCTTTTAACCAACCCGAAGTTTTAATTTTCCTATCCAGACAATCAGCACCCAAAATAATTTTTTCTGAACCAAATTTTTCAATCAATCCATAACAAAATTCAGGGTTTTGAACCGCAATGCTTCCTACTGTAATCTGTTTTGCACCAGAATTAAAGGCTAATGCTACATCGTTTTCAGATTTTATACCACCTCCAAAATCGATTTGTATATTGGTATTTTTAGCAATACTTTCTAAAACTTTTTGATTGACAATATTCTTGGCTTTTGCACCATCCAAATCCACCAAATGCAGATATTTTATGCCAAAATCTTCAAATTCTTTGGCTACTTCTAAAGGATTTTCGTTGTAGATTTTCTTGGTGGCATAATCACCTTTGGAAAGACGGACACATTTTCCGTCTATAATATCTATTGCTGGAATAATTCGCATTTTTTTGATTTAAAGATTTAAAAAATTCTGTAAAATTTTTGCTCCCACACTTCCAGATTTTTCAGGATGAAATTGTGTCGAATAAAAATTATCTCTTTGTAAACCAGCACTGAAAAGCAAAATATAATCACAAACTGCGGATGTAAATTCTGAAATTTCACAATAATAACTATGGACAAAATACACATCATCTTCTTCCGAAATTCCTTCAAATAAAGAATTTTTCAAATTTTTCAAAGAATTCCATCCCATATGTGGAACTAAATCTTTTGGCGGAAAAAGTTTCACATCCACATCGAAAATTTTCATTCCAACAGTGTCGCCTTCTTCAATGTTATTGCACATCAATTGTTGGCCGAGACAAATTCCCAAAACAGGTCGCGTCAAAGTCGGAATCAGTTTATCCAAACCCTTTTCCTGCAAAAATTTCATTGCTGACGATGCTTCACCAACTCCTGGAAAAATTACTTTTTCAGCATTTCGAATTTCATCAAAATTATCTGTTACAATGCTTTCCACACCCAATCTTTTCAAAGCAGTTTGAACGGATTGAACATTACCGGCGTTGTATTTTATAATTGCAATCATAAAGTCCCTTTTGTTGATGGAAGATTAAAGTTGATATCAGTCTGATTTACAGCCATTTTAATTGCTTTTGCAAATGCTTTGAAAATGGATTCAATTTTGTGATGTTCATTATTGCCTACCACTTTGATATTCAAATTACATTTTGCAGAATCCGTGAAAGACTTGAAAAAATGGTAAAACATTTCCGTAGGAACGTCGCCAATTTTCTCACGCTTGAAATCGGCATCCCAAACCAACCAAGGTCTTCCGCCAAAATCAATCGCAACCTGCGCCAAACATTCATCCATGGGAAGCAAAAATCCATATCTTTCAATTCCTTTTTTGCTTCCCAAAGCTTTTAAAATGGCTTCTCCAAGAGTGATTGCGGTGTCTTCAACCGTGTGATGTTCATCAACATGTAAATCGCCATTGACTTTGATTTTTAAATCTAAATTTCCGTGTTTTGAAATCTGTTCCAGCATATGGTCAAAGAAATGAAGTCCGGTTGAAATTTCAGATAATCCGCTTCCATTAAGATTTACTTCGATTTCGATTTCGGTTTCCTTTGTAGTTCTTTTTACTATTGCTTTTCGCGGAATCTGTTTTAAAAACTGATAAATTTCTAACCAATATTTCGTTGTTAAAGTCGCTTTTTCGAAATTTTCACCTGAAATAAAAATTGACTTTGTTCCCAGATTTTCTGCAAGTTGCACGTCTGTTTTTCGGTCTCCAATGACGAAAGAATTTCCCAAATCATATTTTCCATGGATATATTTTCCCATCATTCCAGTTCCGGGTTTTCTTGTTGGGAGATTTTCGTGTTCAAAACTTCTGTCAATTAAAATATCACTGAACACAATTCCTTCATTTTCAAAGGCTTTCAGCATTTTATTTTGTGCCGGCCAAAAAGTTTCTTCAGGAAAACTTTCCGTTCCCAAACCATCTTGATTGGTAACCATAACCAATTCATAATCCAATTCTTTCACGATTTTAGAAAGGTTTTGAAAAACTCCAGGATAAAACTCCAGTTTTTCTAAAGAATCCACCTGAAAATCTGTTGGTGGTTCCAGAATTAAAGTTCCGTCGCGGTCTATAAATAATACTTTTTTCATGCTACATTTGGTTTAAAATCTCTACAAGTTTTAGATTTTCAGCGGAAGTTCCAATATTGATTCGAATGCAATTCGGAATGGAAGGATGCCTGAAACTTGTTAAAATATTGTTGTTCAACAGCTTTTGATAAACTTTTTCTACATCTTCAAATTCAATTAAGAAAAAATTGGCGTCTGTTTGAAAAACTTTTTTGATGATGGAAATTCCTTTAAATTTTTCTTTTAGAATTTCTCTTTGGTCAATAATTTCAGCTAAATTTTTGCGATAAATTTCAGTATCGTTTAAACACTTTAAGGCTGCATTTTGATTGAGTGCACTTACGTTATAAGGAGACTTCACCGTATAAATCCATTTTGCAATGTCACCCGAAGAAATCCCAAAACCCACTCTTGCTCCAGCTAAACCCCAAGCTTTTGAAAGCGTTTGAAGCACAATTAAATTCTGATACTTTCCCAACAGATTTATTGTAGAATTTTGACTTGAAAAATCAATATAAGCCTCATCTACAACCACAATTCCGTTAAAATTTTCAATATAAAAATCAATATCTTTTATTGAATTTCCTGTTGGATTATTGGGTGAACATAAAAACAAAATTTTGTTAGATGGATTTTGAGTTTGTTTCAAAAAGTCTTCCTGATTGATTTCAAAATCTTCATTCAAAAAAAGATAATTTACATTTACAGCATTGGTTTTGGCGTAAACTTCATACATCGAAAAAGAAGGCTTCATCATCAAAATTGAGTCTTTGTTCGGTTCACAAAAAATCTTGATGATGATTTCTAAAAGTTCATCGCTACCGTTTCCAATAAAAATCTGTTCCGCTGAAACATTTTTAAATTCAGAAAGTTTGTTTCTCAACAGTTTGTGAGTGGAATCGGGATAGCGGTTATTTTCACCAAAAGGATTTTCGTTAGCATCCAATAAAACAGCATTTTCAAAACTATTATGGTCCCTAAAACTTTCGTAAGGAACCAGCTCCTGTATGTTTTTTCTAATTTTGGATGTGAGATTAAAGTTTTTCATTTTTCAATTTATTTAATCTTAAAGTCACAGCATTTTTGTGTGCAAAAAGACCTTCTGCCTCTGCCATCAACTCTATCGTTTTTCCCAAATTTTGAATTCCTTTTTCAGAAAGATTTTGAAAAGTCACTTTTTTTACAAAACTGTCCAAAGAAACTCCACTGTAATTCCTTGCAAATGAATTGGTTGGAAGTGTGTGATTGGTTCCGCTAGCATAATCTCCGGCACTTTCGCAGGAATAATTTCCGAGGAAAACAGAACCTGCATTTATAATTTTAGAAATCTGATTTTCAGGATTTTCTATTGCTAAAATCAAATGTTCCGGAGCGTATAAGTTGCTGAATTCAAGACATTCTTCAATAGAATTTAAAAGAATAAATCTTGAATTGGAAATTGATTTTTCGGTAAATTCATTTCTTGGTAGCAACTTAATTTGTTTTTCCAGCTCGTAAATGGTTTCATTAAAAACATTTTCAGCAGTTGCTAAAAAAATCACCTGACTGTCACTTCCATGTTCTGCCTGAGAAAGCAAATCTGCCGCACAAAACTCCGGAATAGCCCGTTCATCAGCCATAACTAAAACTTCACTTGGACCTGCAGGCATATCGATTGCAACACCAAACTCCGTAGAAAATTCTTTAGCAGCCGTTACAAACTGATTTCCAGGACCAAAAATTTTATAAGCTTTCGGAATACTTTCTGTACCAAAAGTCATGGCTGCAATGGCTTGAGAACCGCCCACTTTAAAGATTTTTGTAACTCCACAAAGTTTTGCAGCATAAAGAATTGCAGAATTTAACTGCCCGTTTTTATTAGGAGGTGAACACAAAATAATTTCTTTGCAACCCGCAATATGTGCAGGAATTGCGAGCATTAAAACCGTAGAAAAAAGCGGCGCAGTTCCTCCAGGAATGTAGATTCCTACTTTTTCAATTGGTCGGGATTCTCGCCAACAAATTACACCTTCAACCGTTTCAATTTTTTCAGATTTTTCGGCTTGAGACTGGTGGAATTTTTCAATATTTTGTTTAGCAACCTGAATGGCTTTTTTCAATTCATCATCCAAAGAATTCAATGCTTCAATTACCTCATTTTCAGAAACTAAAAATGTTTCCAAATGTGTGTCGTCGAACTTTTTGGTGTAAAATTTTAAAGCTTCATCACCGTTTTCTTTGACGTTTTGAAAAACTTCAGAAATGACGTTTCGCAAATCTGACTTTTCAAGAACGGGACGTTTTGCAAGGCTTTCCCAAGATTCTTTATTTGGGTATTTGTAAATGTTCATTTTAAATCACCATTTTATCAATTGGAATAATCAAAATATCCTGTGCTCCGGCTTGTTTCAGTTCATCGATGACTTCCCAAAACCGTTTTTCTTCAATCACAGAATGAATGCTGCTCCAACCATCTTCTGCCAAAGGAATTACTGTGGGACTTTTTAAAACAGGCAGTATTTCCGCTACTTCAGAAATTTTTTCATTGGGAACATTCATCAAAATATATTTCGATTTTTTTGCAGTTGAAACAGAACGAATTCTAAACAAAAATTTATCTAAAATTTGCTGTTTTTCTTCAGAAAGATTTTGATTTTTTGCCAAAACAGCTTCGGATTTTAAAATTGTAACGGTCTCTTTTAAACCATTTTTAAATAGTGTACTTCCTGAACTTACGATATCACAAATTCCGTCTGCCAATCCAATATTTGGAGCGATTTCTACCGAACCGGAAATAACGTGAATATCTGCTTTGATGTTATTTTTGTCCAAAAATTTCTGTACCGTTATCGGGTAAGAAGTTGCAATCTTTTTGTTTTGAAACCATTCAATATCATCACTTTCAACATCTTTGGGAACGGCTAAAGAAACACGACATTTTGAAAATCCAAGTTTCTCAACTACATCGATTTTTTT
Organism: Candidatus Kaistella beijingensis; assembly: GCF_020084865.1. Taxonomy (NCBI): domain Bacteria; kingdom Pseudomonadati; phylum Bacteroidota; class Flavobacteriia; order Flavobacteriales; family Weeksellaceae; genus Kaistella; species Candidatus Kaistella beijingensis. The sequence continues at coordinate 1,006,053 of NZ_CP071953.1, forward strand.
CTGTTTTTCAAGTAAGAGATTTTCGCCAATAATCGCAACATCAACCACACCATCTTCCAAATACTGGGGAATATCGGAGTTTCGGAGCAAGAAAATTTCCATAGGAAAGTTGTCAGCTTCTACTTTAAGTTGGTCGCGTCCATCGTTGTAGGAGATACCACAGTCTTTCAAAAGTTTCACTGAATCTTCGAAAAGCCGGCCGCTTTTCTGTACTGCAATTTTTAAGTTACTCATTTTAATTTTTCTAAAAATTGTATCTGAGTAAAGGGGAATAATAGAAAACAAAAAACCGCCTTACTCAGACGGTTTTATAATATTTTAGTTTAGCTACATAACATTAACACTCCGTCTTAGCAGAAATGATAATGATGATGTGTAAAAAATGTGTTCATTGTTCTAATTATGGTACAAATGTAGAAATAATTCCGAATTTAAAAAGAAAAATTATAAAATTTCTTTATAAATTTTCATCAACTCTTGTGCAATTACCTCATCCTTAAACTGTTGCACATACTCAAAACTTTTTTCGCGGCGTCTTTTTCGTTCTGATTGGTTTTCCCAAAGGTGAAGAACTTTTGAACGGATATCTTCTACCGATAAAGGATTAACGTAGGTAGAATTTTTTCCGCCGGCTTCAGGAAGACAGCTGACATTACTTGTAATAACGGGAGTTCCCGAAAATAAAGCTTCAATCACTGGGATTCCAAAACCTTCAAATAAACTTGGATAAATAAAAATATCTGCCAGTCTGTAAATCGCAGCCAGTTCATTCATATTGACATTTTCGAGAAACTGAACTTCTACTCCGTTTTTTCGGATTTCTTTTTCAATCTTTTGAAAATATTTCTTCTGCTTTTTCCCAACAACAACCAACGGAATCTTCGTGGCTTTCAGTGCTTTTATCACATTCAGAAGATTTTTTCTTTCTTCGATGGTTCCGACATTTAAAATAAATCTTTCCGGAAGATTATATTTTTCTTTGGTTTGATTTAAAAATTCAGGGAAAATAAATTCTTTAAAAGCCTGATGACAACCTTGATAAACGACTTTTACTTTGCTTTCAGGAACTTTTAAATAATGAATCACGTCGCGTTTTGTTTGTTCGGAAATGGCAATTATGACATCAGCTTTTTCAACTGCTTTTCTAAATTTCCACAGGTGCATTTTTCGGTCAAAAAAACTGTAGTATTGCGGAAATCTTTCGAAAATTAAATCGTGAATGGTGACTATTTTCTTCATCGGTTTTTTGTCCCATTTTAAAGGAAGCTCGCCTGAAAGTCCGTGGAAAATATCGGCATCGATTTTTTGGGCATCTTTTCCCATTTTTAATTGTCGCGAAAAATTACCTTTGGCAATTTGTTTAAAAGAAACATTCGGCAAATCAAGAATCTCCCTGCCTCTTTCACTTTGGCTTTTGTTCAAGAGAATATAATCATTTTCAGGAAAATAATTTGCCAAAACCCTCACTAAGTCGCGGGAGTAATTGCCCAATCCTGAACTGTTGCTGAAAAAACGTTTCCCGTCAAAAGCAATCTTCATCTTGTCATCAAATTTTTCTTTGAAAATTATATTAAAAATTTTTGGAGCGGATGATGTAATTCGGGCGCTCCTTTACCTGTTTAAAAATTTTACCCAGATAAATTCCGATAATTCCCAATATAATCAGCTGAATTCCGCCAAAGAAAACCACCGTCATTATCAGGGAGGCCCAACCTGAAATTTCCGTTTTAGCCCAGAAAGAGTGAATGACATAGATTCCATAACCCACAATCGCAAAAGCTGAAAAAAGAAAACCGAGATAAGCCGCCAAATAAAGCGGTTTCACGCTGAATGCGGTAATTCCTGTGAACGCAAATTTCATCATTTTTTTCAGGTTGTAACTGCTTTCACCACTTGCTCTTTCTCCTGCCAAAAAATGAATTCCGGTTTGCTTGAAACCCATCCAATTGGATAATCCACGCAGAAAAATGTCCGATTCATTCATGTTTCGAACGACATCAACAACAGATGCATCCATCAATCGGAAGTCTGAACCGCCACCTTCACTTAAATTCACATCGGAAATACTTGCCAAAAATTTGTAATAAAAATCGGAAGTTTTCCTTTTGAATGCAGAAATCTGTTTCGGGTAAGTTCGCACCGTATATACAATGTCGAAACCTTCTTCCCATCGTTTAATCATTTCGGGAATCAATTCCGGTGGATGTTGCAAATCGGCGTCCATTGAGATTACGGCGTTTCCGTTGGAACAGTCCATTCCTGCTTTTACCGCAGGCTGATGCCCAAAATTTCGGGAAAATTCGATGTATTTCACTTCATCAAATTTCGCCGCGAGTTCTTCTAATTTTCGTTGGGTGTTGTCTCGACTTCCATCGTTTACAAAAATGATTTCGTACGTATAAAGTTCAAGTTTAGAAAAAACATCCGCAATTCTCTGACGGATCAAAGAAACATTGCCTTCTTCGTTGTGGGCGGGAATTACGATGGATATCTTTTTCATTTCGGAAATTATTAATCGAGCTTATAATCTTTTTCGAAATCTTTGGTCATTAATTCATACATCACTCGGAACCAAACAATACAGCAAGGTAACGCTTTTAAGGAATATTTCATGATGTAGTTTTCCTTGATAAATTTCGGGAATAAATCCGAGAATGAAAAACACGTCAAAACGATTACAAAAATCAGCAAACCAATAATAAATGGCGATTTTTCTTTCTGCATGATGAACCAAATCATCACTCCCGAAACTGCGATAATATAAGTTGGAGATTCTGAACTGGAACTAAAAAGCACGATGAATAAAAGCGTTGAAGCCAAAATCATCAATTGAAAAGCCAAATTTTTGTATTGTTTAATCCTTAAATAAGGCAAAGCAAAAACCAAAATTCCAGGAATTAAAAAAACTATATTGGAAATATCCGGATTTCCTAAAACCCGTCGCACGATTCCCATTAATGAATAATCTTGGCGATTTCCTAAGGTGTGATTTGAAATATTCTTCTCTGAAAGTGATTGAAACCAATCCGCATACGATTGCAACCCGAAATGCGGACTTGAAAGCAACATCGGCAAAATCAAAAACAAAACTCCGAATCCAAGCAATGAAAGGATGAATTTTCCTTTATTTTTAATGAAGAAAAATGCGGAAAGTCCTGCAATTCCGTACAATTTTACAAAAAAACCGATGAGGATTGAAATGGCAGATTGGGTTTCTTTTCTTTCGTAAATGTAAACAGCAGAAAGAATTAAAAGTCCGGTCAAAGCAACATTAAACTGTAAACTTACTGCCGCTGTGATGAATTCCTGCAAACAAAGCCACGCAAAAAAAGCTTTCTTTTGGCTTGAAAAAGGGAGTTTGTGAACGGCAAAAAGAAAAACCAAAGTATTCGCAACGTTCCAAAGTACCATTCCCAACCAATCGGGTAAAATCGCAAACGGAGCAATTAAAACACTAAAAAAAACGCCATAATGATTGGAATCAAAATGTACGTCTGGATATTGCAGATAAATATTTTTTTCCGCTAAAGTATTGGTGAAAACATTTCTGAAAATAAGATAGTTATTATAACTTCCGGGTCCACCTAGATATTTTGAAATCGCAGAAATTATTGAAATCAAAAGATAAATCCCAAAAATATATTTAGGATTCGAAATAAATTGGAGGAATTTATCTTTCAAGATGGTATGATTAAAAGTTTAAACCGACACATTATTTTCCCTCAAAGCATCATTCAGAGAGGTTTTTTTGTCGGTTGATTCTTTTCTTTTTCCGATAATTAAAGCACAAGGAACTTGATATTCTCCCGCTGGAAATTTTTTGGTGTAACTTCCAGGAATGACCACCGAACGAGCCGGAACTCTTCCCTTAATTTCAACAGGTGTTTCGCCGGTAACATCAATAATTTTGGTTGAAGCAGTGAGAACAACATTCGCTCCCAAAACCGCTTCTTTCTCTACGTGAACTCCTTCTACAACGATACATCTTGAACCAACGAACACATTATCTTCGATAATAACTGGTGCGGCTTGAAGAGGCTCTAGAACTCCACCAATTCCCACTCCACCGCTTAAATGAACGTCTTTTCCGATTTGTGCGCAACTTCCAACAGTCGCCCAAGTGTCGACCATCGTTCCAGAATCTACATAAGCACCGATGTTTACGTAAGACGGCATCAAAATTACTCCAGGTGCGATGTACGCTCCTTCACGAGCAACTGCATGCGGAACAACGCGAACTCCTTTTTCTGCATAATTTCTCTTCAAAGGCATTTTATCGTGGAATTCGAATGGCCCCACTTCAATCGTTTCCATTTTTTGGATCGGGAAATACATTACGACTGCTTTTTTTACCCACTCGTTTACTTTCCAGCCCTCTGAAGTGGGTTCTGCAACTCGAAGCTCGCCCAAATCCAATTGACGAATGACTTCACGGATTGCCTTTTGGCTTTCCTCGTTCTGTAATAATTCTCGGTTCTCCCAAATATTTTCGATAGTTTCCTTTAACATAAATGATAATTGATGGTTGATAATTGATTGAAGTGCAAAAATACAAATTCAATTCAGGATTTTGGCTAAAAAATATTTCAAGATTCTAAAGCACTCTTCGTACGAAAAGATAGGCATTGTTCCAATATTTTTCGTTGAGGGAAGAAATGATGACGCCTTTTGAAGTCGAGGAATGAATAAATTTTACTTCGCCGTCGCTTCCTATATCGTGAATAATTCCTACGTGGGAAACTCTGGTTCCACCTGCAGTTGCGAAGAAAACCAAATCGCCGGGTTTTGCATCGCGAATGTTGATTTCTTTTCCAGCATTCGACTGGTCTTCAGAACGGCGCGGAAGTTTGAGGTTATTTTCATCGAAAACTTTGCACACCAATCCTGAACAGTCGAATCCCGAAGAAGTATTTCCGGCATATTTGTAAGGTGCTCCAAGATATTTTTGTGCGTCTTTTAAAATTTCCTGAACATGCGAGTTTACTTTTCCGGAAAAGTTGGAATTTAAAGTTTTTAAGTCGGCGGTTTTCTTGACGGTTTTCGTTGGAATTTCTCTTTTCACGACTACATTTTTCGAAGAGCCACAGGAAATTACAAACAAAAGCAAGAGAACTGCGAGAAAGAGATTTTTCATTTTACCTTTACTGATTTTCAAAAATAGTGATTTTATTGGGATTATAAAGTTCTTTGCGATGATTTTCCTTTATTAACGGAAGTTGGTGAAGGTTTATTAAAAGTTTTGAAGTATTTTTGAAAAATAATTCCATCTCTATTTACATGAATTTCGCCGCGTTAAAATCACTTTTCAAAACTGAACTTTCGGCTGCTTATTCAAAGTCGGAAATAGATGAGCTTTACTCTATTTTTATCAAAAAAAAATTAGGTTTAAGTAAATTTGAATCGAGAAGGACGTCTGATGAAATTGTTGAAGAACATGTTATTCAAGAATTTGGGAAAATCATCGATGAGTTAAAAACTGGGAAACCTTTTCAACAGATTTTAGGAGAAACTGAATTCTATGGACTGAAATTTTTTGTGGATGAAAATGTGTTGATTCCACGTCCGGAAACGGAGGAACTTTTGGAGTTGGCGATTGAAAAGGTACAAGTTGCAGGGTGCAAGTTGCAAGGTCTGAAAATTCTTGATATTGGAACAGGGAGCGGAATTATTCCCATTGTGTTGAAAAAATATTTTCCTGACGCGGAAATTTCGGCGATTGATTATTCTGAAAAGGCGCTTGACGTTTCTAAAAAAAATGCAGATTTTCACAAGACAGAAATCCACTTTATTCATCAGGATTATTTGTGTGAAAATTTGGATGGAGTTTATAATGTAATCATTTCCAATCCGCCGTACATCGGAATTGATGAGGAAAATGAAATTGCTGATTCTGTAAAAGAATTTGAGCCAAAAATGGCGCTGTTTTCTCCAACTGCTAATCCATTGGTTTTTTATGAAAAAATAGCCGAAGACAGTAAAAATCATTTATCAGAAAACGGAATGGTTTTTTTGGAAATCAACCAAAAATTGGGAAATGAAACTGCGGATTTATTTAGAAATGTTTTGTCGGTAGTGGAGTTGAAAAAGGACATTTCAGGAAATGAAAGGTTTGTTTTTGGGAGGAAATAAGAACTTTCTGCTGAAACATCATTATCGATATTGAAATGCTGGAAATACTGATGCAGTGGATGTTCTAAATTGATGAAGGAAAAAGCGCGAGCGAAGCGAGCGCCGAAAAGTTATTTTGTAAACCTTCGAGAGAAAAAACCGCCTCAACTTTTAGCCCCGGTTGTAATGAAAATCCTTTTTTGCGGCGGCTTCGCCGCCGCAAAAAAGATTGTAATGGAAAACGGGACTGCCTTCTCAAAGAAGTTGATCCTGTCTTGCTTCTAAAAATTTTAATGCTGCATTTTAGCAGGATCGTCGTAATTCACCATCCAGTTGATGCGGAATTTATCTGTCCACATTCCGAAATAAGCGCCCCAAAATGTTTCTGCAAGTGGCATTGTCACCGTTCCGCCTTCGGAAAGTCCGTTGAAAAGTCGGTCTGCTTCTTCTTTGGAATCTGTATTTATGGAAATTGAAATATTGTTTCCTATAACATGATGTGACGCCCATTCTCCGCCCGTGTCGGAACCCATCAAAACGGTTTCCTGAGAAATTGGTAGGGAAACGTGCATGATTTTGTTTTTGTCTTCGTCGGGAACTTGTTTTCCGTCCTCGGAAGGCGGCATATCGCCGAAACGACCGATGTAAGGGAATTCTCCGCCGAAAACGGATTTGTAGAAATTGAACGCTTCTTCGCAATTACCGTTGAAGGTAAGGTACGCATTTACTTGTGCCATAGAATTTTGTTTGATATTGTTTGAATTAGTCGATGTTGTTTGATATTCAGTATCAATAAAATTAGAAGGTTATTCAAAAAAGGCATTAATTGTAAGATTCAAAATCTACCCTTATCTGTCCGTTTTTCTTTTATAGGTTTTTCAGATTGGTTCTATAATTCGACTTACCGTCATAACTCTTCCAGTCACCTATTAATTCTATAAACTGGCTTTCGATTTTTTCGGTTTTCTTATTCCACATAAAGGTGTAAATAAATTTCCCTTTCAAAATTCCAGAATGCTTTCCGCTTGGTTCTTCTGCCAATTCATATTCTCCGAAAACCAAGTTTCTTCTTTTGCCGTCTCTGTATTTTGTGATGGTCAGTTTCCCTTCGAATTTTGTATAATTTCGATCTACTAAAGTATAACCTGCAAGGAAATATTCCTGGTCATTTTTCTTGTTTTGTTCAGAAATATTGACTTTCATCTTCATTTCCGTCTTGTCGTTGCCAATGGTTCCGACATACGGTTTGGAATTATTGAGCCATACTTTTTCAATATTCGGCATTTGGGAAAATGCGAAAGAACTTATGAAAATAAATAGAAAAATTAGTTTTTTCATTTTGATTGATTTAGACACCCCGCCAAAAAATTCTACGAAATTTTCGCCACGCCTCTGAAAGAGGGAAACCGCTACACTCCAAATTGTTCCAAGTGATGATTTAAATGTTTTGCAAGCATATTGTTCCATTCTTGGGAAGTCATGATTCCGAAACTGGTGTTTTCCTTGCCTTCGAAAGCTTCTTTTCCTAACTGCTGAACGCGCTGAATATTTCCAACGAGTTTTTTCTTTTCCTCCTCAAAATTTTTGCGATCTGCAATGATGAAAACGGGACTTGTCGGCAAACTTTGTTTATAGGGTTTTTCGTTAACAATCTTTGGCTTTACAAATTTAGAAAGCAAAAATTTGGCAATGAAACTCGGTTTTTTATGTTTTTCAGGTTCAAAAATAAAAGAATACGCCACATTCAGGTGTGCTAAAACTTGATCAACCGTCATTTTGCCCCATTTTCTTTGGGTTTCTGGCGTCAGCTTATTGATTCTGTCGATATAATTTTGAGCGGTTTTCGCGTCAAAAATATTTTCCATAGTTTAAATTTTGAAGTAAAACAAAGATAAATATCTTTTTGAAAATGAAACCAAAAATTCCGCCCCAAAAATTGAAGCGGAATCTAAATTATTCATTTTTCATTGTTAATTATTCATTAATCGTCACTTTCGTTCCCTGCGTATGCGCATTCATCTGCGGTGCGTAATAGTTTTGCAAAGTGGTAATTCCGTTGCTGAACGTTCCCGAAGCATTGCACACATAATCGTATTCAAAAACGTATTTTCCTTTCGGTAGGTATTGAATATAGAAATTGGTGGAAGCATCTTTTGTGGATTGATAATAACCTAAATTGTTTTTCCATTGATAACCGGACAAAACATTTAAAGGTTCAAAACCTGCAGCTCGCATATCTTTCAGGTGAATGAATTCCATATTTCTGTCTGTGTTCAAAATCATTCTTACTGTTACTTTATCGCCCACTTTCAATGGAGTTTGAGCGGTAATTTTCAACAACTCTTCCCCATTCTCAGTTTTGATTTTTTTATAAAGTTCTTTGGTGATGGAAATATAGCTTTCAGAAGATTTTATTTTATCCAAATCTTCGTAATACTGCCAAAATAAACCACCCTGAACAATTCCTGCACCAGGTTTTGTAATGGTGACTGTTCCTAAATTTTTGTCGATTTTATCAGATTGAATTGATTTTTTGTAATATCCAGTCGCACTTTGCTCTCTACCTTGTGCAAAATTTGGATTAGGTTTTCCCCATAAAATAGTTGCTTTGTCACTTTCATTGGAAGTCCAAGATTTTCCTGAATTCATAATCGTGTAAATCACTTCCGCTGTTCCACGCGACGTTCCCCAAGAATTCACTTCTTTTTGAGTGACCAACCAAATCTTCATTTCCTCAATGAAATTTTGGTCGTTTGGAGTGAGTTTGTTAAACGCTTCCAACGCTCCCGCATGATTCACGGTTTTTGAAGAATACCATCCCCAATCGTTCAGATTTTGCTTCCAATAAACTCCTTGAGTTTCCGTTTCAGTCGAGGTTTCCTTTAAATAAGTCATCAACTTTTTCGACAAATTCGTGAGTTTATACTGATCAAATAACAATGCTGCACGATGTAGTCCAAAGAACGTGAAATCGGTGATTTTCGCAGTTGATGCTTTTTTGATGACCAAGTTTTTCAACGTCGCGCCTTTTCCTTTTAATGGATATTGATTTTCCCAATAATGACGGGTATCAAGATAATCCAAAACATAATTATTCCATACCTCTTTTGTCGCGCTGAGCGAAGCCGAAGCGTCCCAATATTTGTTCACTTCATTATCCACATAAGAAATCAGTTTGGAAACCATTTCTTTTTGCTCACTTCCCTGATAATCAGCAACATTTCCTTTCAACCATTCATTGATTCTGCCTAAATTTTTCAGAATATACAGCGAATTGTAGTACGAACTCGGATAACCTGCATACCAAGAAAATCCGCCGTCAGGATTTTGCAGTTTTTTCAGTTCTGCCCAATCGTTTTTAATGGAATTTCGCATCGTGTTCGCATCGAAAATTCGAGACAATTTCTGCATCTGTTCCGTTTCATCCTTGCTTTCCAAAACCCAAGGCGTTTCTTCTAAAAGTAATTGTTTCAACTCTTGATTTTTTTCCAAATTGGAAATCAACAAGCCTTTGCTTTGATATTCATCAAAAACAGTTTTCATTTTTGGATTGGCTTTAAATATTTCGGAAGCCAAAACATCGGCAAACCATTTGTTGAAAACCACATCCGCAGAATTATTCTGGTCGTTTTTCAAGCTTGGAAGCGCAAACATAATTTCCCAAATAGGATTGGTCGTCAGTTCCAAAGTATTCGCAAAATTTGTCGCCGTAGTCGAAGTATTTTTAGCCAAATTTTCCAAAGTGAAAGTTTTGGTTTGACCTTCCTTCACAAAAATCGGCACGGCATCGGTAACCAACATTCTGTTTGGTAAAACCGCAATTGCTTTTTGCTCACCGTCGCTGAAATTTCCTGCTTTCGCAACGATTTTAATGATGATGGAAGAAACATCGTTTGGAACTTTCAATTTCCAATTCACCACTGAATTTCCGTTTTCATGCAGAGAGAAAGTCTGTTCTTTGTTGTAACCTGCAACCGCCGTCAATTGGGAAATTCCGAATTTTTGTGTAATATCTTCGTTGGTAAAAGCATCCAAAATCTGCAATTGCGCTGTTCCAATCAATTTTTCATTGACCAAACTTGAGAGTTTTGATTGCAAATTCAGTTCATCGCCTTCTCTCAAAAACCTTGGATAATTCGGCGTTACAGAAAATTCTTTTTGGGTTACGACTTCTTTCTGCAAAGTTGCGGCTCTTGCATCTTTCGTGTGTGTCAAAAACATCAGTTTCCATTGTGTTAATGCTTCCGGAGAAGTAAATTCGAATGAAACATTTCCGTCTTTGTCGGTCATTAAATTTGGATAGAAAAATGCGGTTTCGTTCAGATTTTGGCGAACGGGGATTTTCTCTAATTCTTTTGTTGATACAACATTTGAACTTGTTTTCAGTGATGCGGTTTTTGTTTCCATTAATCCTTGCTGTTCAACTTGCACACCAGAAACATTACCTGCAACCGAATCCATTACAACTGCTTCCTTTGCAACTGCCATTGGTGCGGCAACAGATGCATAACCTCTAATTCGTAATTGACGTCCGTAAATCCCTCCATCAAACCAACTGAAATTCGGGAACTGAATTCCTTCTTGGTTCAAGTATTTATATCTTTTGCTAAAAGTTTCCTGCGCCAAATTTTCATTGATTCCGTAAGAATTCAGAATGAAATATTTTTGGTAAAGCTGTTGCCAAGAATACGTGTTCACCGCAAACTGATCAAGCGACATATCGTACATATTCGCCAAAACTTCAGCATTGATTTTTTCGTTTTGGTCGCCCAAAATTTTCACCGTCCATTTTTCTTTTTCGTTCGGCTGCAATTTGTCACGGAACGTCACGGTTTCAATTCGCAGTGGTTTTTTGTCGGAAGCAATTTTCAGATTGACACTCTTAGTTTGAACATCGTTAAAAGCTACCAATTGAAACTGAACATTGATTTGGTCGATACTTTCATCTTTTGGAAAAGCGACTTCATACTCCACCAAACCATTTTTGAAAGATTTTTGTTCGGTCACCGTTTCTCCGTTTCCGTTTTGAATGTAGATATTCACTAAAGCATTTGGAACAGCAGAATAAACATAAATTTTCGCTTTTTCATTTCGGTTGAATTCTGCTTTTGGTTGAAGCACTTTTAAGAAAGGTTTCTGCGAATCATTCAAAAATCGTTTGTCGTAAACTTCAAATTCTTTTTCCGTTTTAATGGTGTCTTTTCCTTCGATGTTGAAAAGTTCGAGTTTATACTTTCCTGCACTTAATTTTCCTAAATCTAAAGTTTGAGGTTGTTTGCTATCGTTTGAAGTTGTTTGATTTTCAACTCTTTCGATAATTATTTTGTCAATTTTTGAATCTTTTTCCTTTTTTTCATAATAATCGTGTGGAAATTTCTGAACAAATTCTGATTTCGAAAATTTCGGTAAATCCTGAATTTGTTGCTCAAAATTACTTCTGAAAATTCTTTCATCAGGAAGCAATTTCGAAAGTTTCACATTGTAAGATTTCTTCAGATTTTGGTCGTTGTAGTTTTTGGTTTCCACTTTTACCGTTACATTTTCATCTGCAAAAGCGTCTTTGATATCATCAGTTTTAATGTAATGAGAAACCGAAGCAACTTTCACATTTGTGTTTGCAGATTGTGTTTCACCATTAATATCGGTTACCGAAGCATTGATTTCGTAATTATCAACCTGAATTCCTTCTAATGTTTCATCTTTTTTCAAATTTACCTTTATCATGAACTCGCCTTTCTCATTGGTTTTCACTTCACCGAGAATGGAGTTTTCATTATAATTCCCTCGTGGAAACCACCAAAAATACATCCACCTAATATTGTGTTTTTTGATCTCGTAATTCACCATCGCATTGCTCAAAGGAACTCCCGAAAACATCATCGCTTTCCCTTTCAGTTCAATGGTTTGTCCGTATTGGTATTCATCTTTAATCGGCTCGAAAGTCACCTCAAATTTTGGGCGTTTGTACTCTTCCACACGGAAATCTTTGTAGGTATCAATTCCGTTTTCATGAATTTGAAGCGAAAACTGTCCGTTCAATTTTCCGTTCGGTAAGATGAAATTTCCGTTGTAGGAACCGAATTCATTCGTTTTGAAAGTTTGATCTGAAATTTTTTCTCCATTGGCATCGTGAATCGATATTTTCTGAGAAAGTCCAGATGCAACACTTTCCTTTTGATTTACCAATTGAGTGTTAATCACTTTAAAATAAACGGTTTGTCCAGGACGATAAATCGCTCGGTCTAAAAATATTTGTGCAGAATTTTGGTTTTGATTTCTAAAATCTTCGCCATAATAACGGTTTCCATAAACCTGCATCAAATTGAAATCATTGGTTTTGGGTTGTTGAACAAGATAAAATCGATAATATTCGTTGTCTTGGGAAACTGGAAACTTAAAGTTTGCTGAATTATCCGTGTTTAAAGGAAAAGTATTCATCCTAGTTCCACGTGAATATTCATAAATTTTCAAACCTTCGCTTGAGATTGATTTTCCGTTTTCGCGATTGACTAATTTTAGTTGATTTTCAATGGTTTTCCGATCATCTTTTTTGTTGTAAATAATTCGCGAATTTGTAACGATGAAATAAAAATTCTCCTGAATCGCGTTTTCCACCACATATTCCACCAAATAAATTCCTGATGGAAGTGGTTTGATTTCAAAAGAAGTGTTGTGTGTTTTGTAATCCTTTAAATCCTGTAAATCAAACGATTCCTTTCGAACCAAAGATTTTTTTACCGCACTGAATTTATTTTTGTCGTAAGAATCAGAAATATATCTCAAGAAATTCTGAAAATCGTCCTTCACCTCATAAATATTCAATGAAAATTTGTCCACATTTTTTGCTTGTGCCACCAAATGAATCGGGAGATTTGCCTGTGTATGCGTTTCGTAATAAATTGTGAGATTTGGATTGACAATCTGGTTTTCTCGATTGAGAATATTGTTTAGAAATTTTGATTTTGGATATTCTTTTTTTACGCTTTCAACCCAAATTAATGCTTCCTTATATTTTTGGTCTTCTGTTAATTCGTCAATGATTTCACCCGCAATCATTACTTTGTAATCACCTTCTGTAGTGGTTTTGTAAAGATTTTGAAGTTGAGAAAGTTGGTCTTTGCAATTGGTAAATTCGCAGTTGTAATTCAGTTTTTGATGCTGAAAATAGAGTTTTGAATTTCCCGAGTTTTGAGTAATTAACTCTTCATAAATCTGATTGATTTTGGAACGGTTCACTTTCAATTCATTCGGTGTAAATAAATCTTCATCTTTCAGAAAATCAATTTGTTTCATCGAATTATAGTCAAACAAGGTCGGGAAATAATCCAAATCTTCTGTTCCTTCAAAAATAGATTTGTACTTCGACATCGAAATTTTTTGCAACTCAGAATTCTGCTTTTCTAAATCGGCAAAATGTTTGTTCAAATAATTTTTAAAATCCAGTTTAGACCAAGTCTCGATTTGTGCGAAATCCTGATTGTTGATATTGGTTCTTTGATCGATTTCCCATTGATCCTCTTGATAATGATCGTTGATAAATTCACCCAACAGAACTTGATAAACCAGTTTTTCTTCGCCTTTCAACGATTGGTCCAATTCCGACAATTTTTTGAAAAACTGACTTGAAGAATCATTTTTTTCATCATCTCGAGTTTGGTTCACAATACTGAATTCAGCTTTCAGCGAGCGTATGAGTTGAACGGCATTGCTTTCTTTCATGGCGGTTTTTTGGATTTCTAAAATAATTGGGAGATTGGATTTGTATAAACCTTGCTTGTAATTGGTTTCAATTTTTTTCCATTGGTCGTCGTAATATTTCTGTCCAAAAATTGGCGTAACTATGATAAACAACAGAAAAAAAGTGAAAAGTGTTGTGAATTTTTTCATAAAAAATGTTCTAATAATTTCGTGACACGCGATAAATCGCGTCTCTACAATATCATGGATTTTAAAAATTTGAATTGGTTAAATTTGCAACTGATGCAGATTCTAAAATTACTAAAAAAATACGTGATCGACAGCGAAATCTATGTTTCTTTGATGGGCACTTTTTTGGCAATTTTTTTCATGTTGGAGCAAAATGTATTCCGCTTTCCGACGGTGATTTTAATCTTCATTACGTATTTCAGCGGCTATCTTTACACCAAATATCAAAACCATTATTTATTTAGCAAAGTATTGATTTTCAACATCATTTGCGGAATCGTTTCTTTAACATTAATTATTCTTAATCATAACGAAATCCGAATTTTAAAATGGTTCTTCATCGTGATTTTGGGATTGCTTTACAATAGTTATTTCTTGGAGAATTATATAAGAAAAGTTCCATTATTAAAGGTTTTTTATGTAGGATTTACCTGGGCTTTAATCAATTCCTGGCTGATTTTACCACAATTTCATTTCACTATTTTTCTCATCAGTTTATTTTTTGTGACGGCTTTGGTTTTGCCATTCGATATTCGGGATATGAAAGTGGATGATGTCGTGACTTTTCCAAGGTTAATAGGAGTTGAAAACACGAAATATCTTGCTTATTTTCTTATTTTTTTGAGTTTAATGATTTCCATTTTTTATCTAAAAACTGAATTTGCAATTTCCTTTGCTTTAACCTCAATCTTAACCTATATCCTTATTTATTTTTCAGAAAACTCTAACAAAGATTCTTACTTTTCGTTTTGGGTGGAAAGTTTAAGCGGATTACCTTTTGCTTTTTGGCTAGTAAATTGGCTTATAAATTGATAATCGATTATCGGAAAAAAATATTCTTTTGCAATTAAAATACCTTTTAACTGTAATTCTGCTTACTTGTTTTTCTTGTGTTTTGGCGCAAGAGAAAAAGGATTCGATTTACACTAAAATTGAAGAATTTTCAGACAAAAGAAAAGTTACCAAATTTCTGCACCGTTTTATTTTTAGGAGAGAGGCTGATTCAGTTTCTGTAAAAACGGATACTAAAGAAAAAAACACGACACAATTCAACGGAAAATTCATTCGGCACATTGAAATTGAAACGGTGGATCCTTTTGGTTATACGATTTCCAACAAAAATAAAGACACAAAATGGTACGATCGGCTTGCTGAAAAAATCCATATTGATTCCAGAAAATCAACCATCCGGAATTATCTTTTTTTCAAGGAAGGTGAAGAATTTAATTCCCAAAAACTGTACGAATCTGAGCGTATGTTAAGAAGCGTAAACTTTATAAACCGTGTAAACATTAATGTTTCGGAAAGCGAAGATTCTAAAGATTCTCTCGATGTTCATGTAAAAGTTCTAGATTCCTGGAGTTTGAAACCGCGCATGAGTTTCTCGGGAAGTAAGATCGGGTTAGGAATTACAGAAGCAAACCTTCTTGGTTTGGGTCACGAATTAAATTTTTATTTCACCAATAATTTTAAGGAGAAAAAAAATAATTTCTTTGGAAGCTACACCACCAATAATCTTTTCGGAACGTTCATCAATGCGACTATTTTGGGCGAAAAAGATTTCGAAAATAATGAAAGAGTCAGTTTCAGTGCAAGACGGGATTTCTTTTCTCCGCTCACAAGATGGGCAGGAGGATTTACATTTGATTATTTCAAACGAAAGGTTGGGTTGCCAATATTAAATGCATCAAATATTCCTGAAGTTCAAATCAAAGTTTTCAGCCAAGATTTGTGGGGAGGTTATCAATTTCCGGTATTCATTAGCAACGATGGAAAAATTTCCAGAAACATTGCGGTTTTGGGAAGGTTTCAAAACTATCAATATAAAGACAAACCCGAAATTGACGGTGGAGATTTTTTTCATTCTACCAATAGTTTTTTAGCATCTGCAGTTTTTACGGACAGGAAATTTTCTGTGGAAAAAAATATTTTTCAATACAATCTTCCTGAAGATATTCCTTATGGGAAATCATTTGGTTTAACAGGTGGGTTTTTAGCAAGAAGCAACCAAGCCATTCCTTATGGTGGAGTCTCGGCTTCCATTGGAGATTTCAATAGTTTGGGATATTTTAATTTAAAGGCTCAATATGGGAGATTTTTCAGTAAAGAGAAAGACCGACAAAACGAATTTCGTTTAGACGGAACTTACTTCACCCCTCTGCAAGATTGGAAATTTGCCAAAGTCCGCCATTTCCTCTCTCCCACTTTCGCCATCGGAAATTGGCGTTATCAATATTCCTACAAAGACCGAATGAATCTTTCAGGATGGGACGAATTCCCAATGTACAACGGAGATTATATTGGGACTAAAAAATTCATTCTACGTTATCAACTGCAATTGTTCATCAATAAATCTTGGAAAAATTTCCATTTCAGTCCATATTTGAATGCAACATTGGGTTGGTTGTCACAAAATGGCGACCCTTTATTCAAATCCAAAACGGAGACAAAGTTTGGAATTGGTGCCTTGATTGACAATCCGTATTTGGTATTCAACAGAATTAAGGTTTCGTTCGTATATTACCCGAAACTTCCGATTGACAATAAACCTGGATTTGAATTCAACAGTTTTGGAAATGACGGAATGCCGTTAAGTTCTTTTGGCACGGAAGTTCCGCAGTTTGTGAATTTCGGGAATTAGAACTTCAATTTCAAAATCCATTAGTTCGATTTTCTTTATCTTTACTAAAATTTTGGCGATGGAAAATTTAGAGTTTCTAAAAAATAAATTAATCAGGGCAATCAACGAAAGTTCTGATAGAGAATTGATTGCTAAACTTTGAGAAATGCCGAATTCTGAAAATAAAAACATTGTTTCTGAACCTCAATCTGTTTACAAGAGTGAAAAGCAGTGACTATGAAGAAGTTGAAAATGATTTTAAAGAAGACGAAATAAAACTGCATCCTGTTTATATGAAAATGATTGAACGAGGAATGGAAGATGTTAGAAATGGACACGGTCTAACTGAAGAAGAAATGGACAAAATGGATGAGGAATGGCTCAATTAAAAATTATTTGGACCGTATTTGCGAAACAACAAAGGGATGAAATTTTTCATTTTTGGAATATTCGAAATAAAAGCACCTTCTATTCAAAGAAACTACGATTATTGATTAAGAGCAGGACCAACCAATTAAAAGATCAACCTTTTCAGGAAAAAAAATATTTGCAAACTCTTAAAGAATTCTAATTTTCAAAAACTATAGTTTGGTTTACTTTGTCGATAAAGAAAAAGTGTACATCGTTGCATTTTGGGAGAATCAGCAAGATCATGAAAAACTCGAAAATATTTTAGGTTTATGACCATCCAAAAACTCACCCTACAAAACTTCAAAAACCACCTTTCAAAATCATTTGAATTTTCACCACAAATCAACTGTTTCGTGGGAAATAATGGTGTTGGGAAAACCAATGTTTTGGATGCGCTTCATTATCTTTCCGTTGGGAAATCTTTTTTGGGAAATACAGATTTAAACAACATTCACACTTCGACTCCGCTCAGTGTGGCAGAAGATTTCTTCACGATTGAAGGCGAAATTTTCGATGGTGAAAAGGAAAACATCATCAAAATTCAGCAACCGAAAGAAGCCAAAAAAATCATCAAGAAAAACGATAAATCTTACGACAGAATTGCAGACCACATCGGATTTTTACCGAGCGTGATTATTTCTCCTTACGACTCCAATTTAATTTCAGATTCAGGGGAAAGCCGCAGAAAGTTTTTGGATGCGATGATTTCTCAAACCGATTCGGAATATCTTTTTAATTTAATTCAGTATCAAAAAACGGTTCAGCAAAGGAATGCGCTTTTGAAATCTTTCGCGAAAAACCGATATTTCGATGCGGAAAGCTTGGAGATTTATAATGAGCCATTAATTAAATTCGGTACCAAAATTTTTGAGAAAAGAAAAGAGTTTATACATTCCATTTTACCTTTAATCCAAAATTATTATGAGATTATTTCAAACGGAAAAGAAAAAGTTTCGGTAATTTATAATTCAGATTTAAATGAAGAAAGTTTTGAAAACCTGCTGAATAAAAACCTTGAAAAAGACCGTATTTTAACCTACACTTCAAAAGGAATCCACAAAGACGATTTGCTTTTTGAGATGAACGGAAATCTGTTAAAAAAAATCGGAAGTCAAGGTCAGCAAAAATCATTTTTAATTGCTTTAAAACTCTCTCAAATGAACAGAATTAAAGAAATCACAGGAAAAACTCCTATCCTTTTGCTCGACGATATTTTTGATAAACTGGATGATTCCAGAGTTTCACAATTGATTGAATTGGTGAATCAGGAACATTTTGGACAGATTTTTATTACCGATACCCATAAAGAAAGAACAGAAAATGTGGTGAGGAAAATTACTGACGAAAGTAAAATTTTTGAAATTTGATGTGAGATACGTGGTGCGCGGTACGAGATTGGGTTAAATTTAAAATAAAATAAATTTTATAGTTTTTGTTTAATTTTAAAGAGATATTCGATATGAGTTACAGAAATCTTGATATTTACTAAAGCAGTTTTGAACTTTTTATCAAAACTCATCGTACTTCTTTTCGCCAATATTATTGAAGGCCAAGGCAGAAGCGTTAATAAAAAAGAATACGAACGATTTTTAGTTTTTTGCCTTTAAGCAAGGATTAGACGATTGGACATTTAGAGAAAATAATTCGGCTTTATCCCGAAATAATAAATAATTTTGAAGACCTTAAAACAGTATATGATTTATTGGGAGGAAAAATCAACAATTAACTAAAATGGGTTCGAGAAAATTGGAATAAAGGAAAAGAAAACCCTGACAAAAACTTACAAATTATTCATAACCCATAACTCATAACTCGAATCACATAACTCGTATCTCGAATCAAGTATCCCGCACCTCGTATGAAAAAAAAACGCGAATTCCAAAGTTCCGAACTTGTAAAATCTTTCGCCAAAATCTATGGTTTTGAGGATAAACTGTTGGCTTTCGAAATTAAAGATTTTTTACAGGAATATCTTAACGATGCTCTTTTTCAAGAAATTGGCGATGTGAATTTGGACAAGAAAATCCTTTCCATTAAAATAAAATCACCGCTTTTAAAAAACGATTTTAGAATGAGGAAAACTTTCTTTTTAAATAAGTTTAAAGAAAAATTTGGCGAGGAAAATATTAGTGATCTTCAGATTTTGTAGAAACCGTATCGACCATTTCCTGTGCACGAATATCCAAATCCTTTGAAAGAATCGGGAAGAAAAAACGAAGCGGATTTCTCCAAAAATACCTGAAAATTTCTTTATAAATCTCCTTCACCTCACCGAAATTCACACTTCGCGAACGGAAAGCCAAAACCATCGACAATCCAAAACTCACCAGAAAATTGAAAAATCCAATCAGAAAAACGGTGATGAATGAAATCCAAAAAGTATAAGCAGTTACCGAAAAATCTGCACCGTAAAGACCAAGCGCAAAATTTCCGGATGCAAAAGTGATGTGGCGAATATCCAAATCCAAACCAAGGAAAAGTCCGATTGGACCTGTAATTCCGAGAAAAATACCAAACCAAAAGTTCGAAATAATTCCCGCCCAATTTTTAGCGTAATAATCTGAAAGTCCTTTTGCCAAATTCTTTCCAAAGAAATAATTCAAGAACGGATTCTTCTCAATTCTTTTCGGAATGTGATAAAAAACCGAATTATTCCCAACATTTCCCGAAATAATACCCGAAAGAAACAGGAAAAATCCCGCGATACACGCATGGAAAATCGCTTTCGACTGAATCGGGTCCAAATCCTTTAGAAGTGTTGCCGATTTTTCAAGAGCAAAATTCTGTTTGAAAAATACATCCAAACCATAAATTATCGCGAGTGCCACAGGAAAAGCAAGCAAAACATTTCCCATAAATGCGATAAACTGCGAACGGAAAAGCCTTGAAACCAAATGTGCAAAATCCTGATAATTTTTCTTTGTATTTTCTCCTGCGGAAAGCACTTTGGCCATCGTCGCAGCCGTCATTGCAGGTTGTTTTGTCGCCAAAACGTAATTCATCAAATAAATCATCACAAATCCCATCGCATAATTTAATGAATACAGGATTGCGTGCAAAAAATCACTTCCTGGAAAATAGCTGTAAAGCATCTTCAAAACGCACAATGCGCCCACAATTATGCCGCCTCCGCTTGCTCGAAAAAACATTTTCAGGTAATCTCTCCGATTGGAAGTAATGTAGTGAGAACCTGTTTCTGCGGTGTGATTGGTAATCAAATGCGACATCAAAGTGGTGGAATCGGCGAAAAGTTCCTTTAAATTATTCTTGTGAGATTTATAGTCTAAAATATTGAGGAACAATTGTTTAGAATTTTTTATCACATCACTTTCTTCATTAATCAGCATCACCGAAAGAATATCGTTCATCCTTTCAAGCTGTTGCCTGATTTTCAACAAAGACTGATTGATTTTTCCCGAAATTCCGTATTTCGCAGAATTTTTAAAAGCAACGGTCACAAAATCCAAACATTGCTGCAAATAAACTTTAATCTGCTTGAAATTGACATCTTTGGAATCAATAACAAAATCAGGATTTTCCTTAAAATCTTGATTCAGCACATCAATTTCATTTTGCAGTGCTAGAAACGGATTGTCAAAATTCCGATATTCAGGAGCCATGTTCAAAACCTCCACTTCCATTGCGTTTCCGATGATTCGCCAAGCTAAAATGTTTAAAGAAAACAGCAATTCACGCTTAACTTCCTTTTTCGTAATATAGTCATCTAGCTTTAAAAGTAGGAAAAGTTCATCAAACTGTTCCGCAGAAAGACTTCTGAAAAATTCCAAATCCTTTTTTGGCTGCACCGAAATATTGTCCACCAAATACCAAATCGTATCTTCGTTTTCAATATTGGGCAAAAGTTTATCGAGCAAACGTTTTTTAAGTTCAGGATAGAAAGCGTTTTCTGAAAGAATATTCGCTTCGGTCAGCGACAGATTAAAAGGTTTCCCTTTAAAGAGATTTTTGATGTAATAACTGAAATTCTCAGTAACTTCAGGATTTTCTTTCAGAAAATTTAGAAACTCTTCAAAATCGCAATTTCGCAAAACTGGCAGCAAATCAATGAGTGGCTCCATCGATTTGGTCTCATTCTTAAAACTGAAATATTTGATAAGAATGTTGCTGAAACTGTCGCTATTTCGGAATTTGAACGCCATATCTGCGCAAAGATAAATTATTTCAGACTTACATTGTTCATTTGGCGAATAATCCAATTGTGCTTTTTGTTCAAATATGCTGAAGGATTTTTTGGGTCGTATTTTTTCGGATTAGGTAAAATCGTGGCAATCCACGCTGCTTCACTTTTGGTTAAATCTTTAGACTTTTTGTTGAAATAATATTCGGAAGCAGCCTCCACGCCGAAAACTCCGCGTCCCATTTCGATGGAATTCAAATATCGTTCAAGAATCACGTCTTTTCCCCAAACCAATTCGATGATAAAGGTATAAACCGTTTCAAAACCCTTTCTAATCCAACTTCTACCCTGCCAAAGAAAAATATTTTTTGCAGTTTGTTGGGAAATCGTACTTCCGCCACGAAGTTTTTTTCCTGCGCCGTTATGCTCCATCGCTTTTTGAATCGCCTTATAATCAAAACCGTTGTGATTAAAGAAATTTTGGTCTTCAGAAGCAATAACCGCTCTTTTCACATGATCGCCCATTTCATCATAGGAAATATAATCTCTTTTCAGTTTCCCAAACTCAAAAAGCCCTGAAATTTGGGTTAAAGTAATCGGCGGATTAAAAAATTTACCCCAAAAAATGAAGAGAATATTAGCTAGAATGAGGATGTATATTAGTTTTTTGATTTTATTCCACATATTTAATGAGTAATGAGTAATGGGTAATAGGCAATAACTGCAAAAGTAAGAAATTTGTTAAGCTACAAAATTTTGAATATTGAATCTTTAATATTAAATTTTGAATTACTTCAATTCTTTCATATAAGTTAAAATATAATCGGGAAGAAATTCGGGGTGGAAAATTTTGATGTAATCTTTCAGGATTAAATCGGCCCGAACTACACCACTTTCGAAATAATCGTTGGATTTTCCTTTTTCTCTTCCTGTAACGGTGTAGATTTTTCCTTTGTTAAATACGTTCATTTTTGCATAATTGGGATTGATTTGCAGCAACTCTTTTTTGGTTTGATGATTTCCTGCATTTACCCAAAACTGTGCATCTTTCGCTTTAGTAAAAACTTCTTCAAAACTCATCGGAACCGCTTTTGATTCTCGATTTTCAGCATTTATATATTTGGCGTTTGCATCGGAAACCAACTGTGCAAAATTGGTTTTTCCGCCGGGAAGAAACCACTGATTTCCATAAATTTCGTTGGTTAAAACCGTTGGCTTCGATTGGGATTTTTTAGCTAAAGTTTTTAATGAATCATAACTTTTTTCAATTTCGTTAAATCTTGAAAACGCATTTTTCTCCGCACCTAAAAGTTTCCCGAAAACCAGAAGATATTTCGATTTCTCCAAAGGATTTTGTTCTAAATATTCATCCAAAAAAATCAATTCGATTCCGTTTTTTTTCAGCAAATCGTAGGTATTTTCAAAAGTTGCGATGTAATTGGTGAAAATGGCATCAGGTTTTAAGGCGATGATTTTTTCGACATCATATTTCTGTTCGTTCCCGATGTTAAGAATTTTTCCATCATCAATCAATTGATGAACTTCATCTGAAAAAACATATTCAGGACTTGAAATCCCGATAATTTTACCCTCCAAACCAAGTTCCGTGAAATAACCAACTAAACTTGCGTTCAGTAACATCACTTTTTTAAAAGGAATTTTTGAATTCGGAATCTCATAATCAAACTTTCCTGATTTTAATTTAAGAACATTTCCATCTTCCTTAAACTGAACATTTTCCGAGATTTTTTGCCAATCGTTTGAAATTTTTGGGGATTCTTTTTTACACGAGAAAAGTGAAAAAAGTGCGAGAAATAGAAAAAAGTAGGTTTTCATTCATCAAAGAAAACAAAAAAGTGTTATATTTGCAAACCAAAAATCGGGGCTCGTGGCGCAACTGAATAGCGCATCTGATTACGGCTCAGAAGGTTACAGGTTTGAATCCTGTCGAGCTCACAAAAAACTTTGCAGAATCTGCAAAGTTTTTTTATTTATTTTTGACTCATGAAGCATCTTGTCATCATCGGAACTGTTTTTCCTGAACCCAATTCTACCGCTGCTGGAAAGCGGATGCTTCAACTCATCGATTTTTTTCAACAGGAAAAATTCAAGGTTTCATTTTTATCGGCGGCTTCTTTTTCAGAGCATAGTTTTGATTTAAATTCTAAAGAAATTGAAGCTTACACGATAAAACTAAATGACTCTTCATTTGAAAATTTAATTGCCGAACTCAATCCCCACATCGTAATTTTTGACCGGTTTACGTCCGAAGAACAGTTTGGTTGGAAAGTTTCTGAAATCTGTCCAAATGCCGTGAAAATTTTGGATACGGAAGATTTGCATTTTTTGCGAAAAGCGAGAGAAACTGCCTTTAAACAAAATCGTAAACTTGATGATCAAGATTTGCTGAACGATATTTTTAAAAGAGAAATCGCTTCAATCCTTCGTTGTGATTTATCGTTAATTATCTCGGAATATGAAATGGATTTGCTCACCGAAAAATTTAAAATTGACAAACAGATTCTTTACTATCTTCCACTTTTTGCAGAAGTAAAGCCGTCTTCATTTTCTTTCTCGGAAAGGAAAAATTTTATCAGCATCGGGAATTTTTTGCACGAACCCAATTGGCAAACCGTTTTGAAATTAAAAAAATTGTGGCCGAAAATTAAAAGTAAATTACCTGAAGCAGAACTTCATATTTACGGAGCTTACGCCACTCACAAAGCGTTACAACTTCATAATGAAAGAGAAGGTTTTTTAATTAAAGGAAGAGTTGAAAATGTAGAAAAAGTATTTTCCGAATCCAAAGTTTTACTTGCGCCAATTCCTTTCGGAGCAGGGATTAAAGGGAAATTATTGGAAAGTATGCAATATGGTTTACCTAATGTGACTTCCACGATTGGAGCAGAAGGTATGAATGGAAATTTACCCTGGAACGGGTTTGTTTGTGATGATGAAAATGAGTTTGTTGAAAAATCTGTTTCACTATATCAAAAGGATTCCGACTGGCTTCAATTACAGAAAAAAGGATTTGAAATCATTGAAAAACGTTTCAAAAAAGAGCATTTTCTTCAAAAATTTTCGGAAAGACTAAATGAAATGTCAAACAATTTGGAAAAGCACAGAAACGCCAATTTTCTTGGGCAGATTTTGCAGCATCATAGCTTGCAAAGTACAAAATATTTGGGAAAATGGATTGAGAAGAAAAATAAAAACGCTTAACTTATTCTCGCAGATTTCGCAAATTACGCAGATTTTATTTTGCCGACTATTATTTTTCTAAAAGCAAACTCACCCATTCTTCTCTTTGAAGTTTCTTTTTCAAAGTCAGATTTTGCTGGGTGCAAACTTCTAAAATATCATCTACATCGAAGAAACACAATCCTGAAAGAAGAAGTTGACCGCCATCATTCAAAACGGAAACGTAAGTCGGAATATCGGAAATCAAAATATTTCTATTGATGTTTGCTAAAATAATATCGAACTTTTCTTTGCCTAAATTTTCCGCAGTTCCTTGAGAAACTTCAAGCTCTACTCCATTTCTTTCAGCGTTTTCGACGGAATTTTCAACGGACCATTCGTCGATGTCGATGGCGAGGGTTTTTCCTGCTCCTTTTTGCTTGGCGAAAATAGCGAGAACGGAAGTTCCGCATCCCATATCGAGAACCGCTTTATTTTGGAAATCCAAATCGAGCATTTGCTGAATCATCAAATAAGTTGTAGCATGATGACCTGTTCCGAAAGACATTTTGGGTTGAATAATAATTTCATGAGTAAGGTTTTGATTTTCATGAAATTCCGCCCGAATTGAAACTTGATTTTCAACGTTGATTGGCGAAAAGTTTTTTTCCCATTCCTCGTTCCAATTGATGTTTGGCATTTCTTGGAACGTATACGAAATTTTCACTTCATCATTTTTAAAGAGATTAATTTCTTTTAATTGATTTTCGTTGAACAAATCTTTTTGAATGTATCCCAAAATTCCGTCGTGTTCCTCGGTGAAACTGTCGAAACCGATTTCGATGAGTTCTGCCATCAGGATTTCGTTCCAAGGTTGAAGTGGGAAAATTTTGAAGTTGAATTCTAGGTAATTGTTCATGTGAAAATTTTTGCAAAAATACAGAATTTTATGGTTCTCGCAGATTTGGCGAATTGCGCAGATTTTCTTTATGTAAAGTGATATTGATTTAAAAAATACTCTTCAAATAATATGAAATTGCGCCCCAGATTGACTCTCTTACTTTATATTTTTAATAGAATCATCTAAACCCGTTCCTCATTTTGAACGGCATGTTTGAGCTCTTTTTTTCGGCGGCGGCTTCGCCGCCGCCGAAAAAAAGCGAGTATTGAGAGCTGATTGTACGCCCAAAAACTACTTGTGAAAGTGAGTCGGAAACGCTTCTTCAGGTTTCATCCTTAAGACATTCAGTAAAAACCAAGATTTTAGAAATCCGTATCCGTAAGAAAACATCTGAATGTAGGTCGAAATAATCGCCATTGCAGCAATGCTGATATTTTTGGTTTTGTAGAGTGCGTGGAAGAAAACGAGGAACGTGTAAAGTCCGTACATCGCCATGATAAAGCCTTTTCCGAAGAGGAAATACTCGATGAATCCGAGAATGTAGCCAATTAAAAACAGCGACGGAAAGGCGAACGAAATTTTCACATAATTTGGATGTCGCTGATTGAGAATGGGTCGCGCGCAACCGAATTGATACACCTGTTTCGAGAATTTTCCAAAATTGACGCGGCGTTTATGGTAAACCCCGATATTATCGAAAAACGCAGTAATGAAACCGTTTTCCCAAAGTGTCATGGATAAATCGGGATCTTCGCCGATTCGCATTTCGGAGAAACCGCCCACTTTTTCGAAGGCGGATTTTTTCACGCCCATGTTGAAACTTCGGGGCTGAAATTTGGTGACGGCTTTTTTACTTCCACGAATTCCGCCCGTTGTGAAAACCGAGGTCATGGAATAGGAAATCGCTTTCTGCATGAGGTTGAAACCTTTGTGCACTTTGTCTGCACCACCGAACGCGTCACACGGCATTTCAGAAATATTTTTTTTAATGTTTTCGATGTAGCCTTTTTCCACAATCACATCGGAATCCACAAAAACAAGCCAATCGTTTTTTGCTCTTCTTGCACCGTAATTTCTCGTCAAACCCGGTCCTGAATTGTCTTTCCGGAAAAATTGAATATTTAGCGTTTCTTTGAAAAGTTCCACCGTTGGTCTTAAATCAATCAAGGAACCGTCGTCAACAATAATCACCTCGAAATCTTTGTCGGTTTGGTGCGACAAGGAAGTGAGCAACTCGAAAAGTTCGTCTTTGCGGTTGAATATGGCGATGATGAGGGAGATGGTTTTTTTCAAATTGTGGGTGTGTTGGTAAGTGGGTGTGTTTGAGGGTTTGAATATTTCTTAAAAACCCCGTCAAAAATTTCTGCTAAATTTTTGCCACCCCTCTGAAAGAGGGGAATCCCTTCTAATTTTACTTTTGTTCTAATTTATGTACTTTTTTCGTTCCTTCATACATTTCGTACTGCATGAAACGACACTCTAATTTTCCGTTGAACAGTTTGATTTTTCGGGATGGCCGCAAACCTATTTTTTTCACCGCCTCCAAATCGGAAGTGATCATCCACGCCAAAGTATTTGGATAACCTTGCTTGAAGGTGTCGCCGATTTTTTTATAGAATTCTTCGTCATTAATTTCAATTCTTTCGTCATAAGGCGGATTGAAAACCATCATCAAAGGGAAAAGTTCTTTCCTGGAATCAAAGAAATCCTGTTTTTTCACTTCGATTACATCTTCCATTTCTGCGGCTTCGATGTTGATTTTCGCAGCATTCAACATTTTGGAATCGATGTCGTACCCAACGATTTTTCCCGTGAATTCTTTAACCCTGTTAATTCGGAATTCCTTTATTTTTTGAAAAAGTTCTTCATCATAATTTTTCCAATTTTGGAAAGCGAATTTTTTTCTGAAAATCTGTGCAGGTAAATCCATCGCAATCATGGCGGCTTCAATCAACAAAGTACCGGAACCACACATTGGATCGAGGAAGTTCCCTTTTCCGTCCCAACCGGCAAGCTGCAGCATTCCCGAAGCTAAAACTTCATTTAATGGTGCTTCACCTTGTTCTTTTCGGTAACCTCTTTTGAATAACGGATCGCCTGAAGAATCGAGAGAAATCGTCACCAATTCTCGGTCAATGTGGAGATGAAATTTAATGTCAGGATTTTTAGGATCAACATCGGGTCTTCTTCTATATTTAAACTTGAAATAATCAGCAATTGCATCTTTCATTTTCAAAGACATGAATTTTGAATGTTTGAATCTTTCGGAATAAACCGTAGCATCAATCGCGAAAGTTTGATCCACATTCATATATTCATCCCACGGAAAATCGAAAAGCTTATCGTAAAAACGGTTCTCGTCCCATGCTTTAAAAGTGAGAATAGGAATGATAATTTTCAACGCCGTTCTCGCCGAATAATTGATTTTATAAAGAAAACCGAGGTCGCCTTCACAATTCACGGCGCGGTTTTTCACTTCGACGTTTGTTCCGCCGAGTTTTTTGATTTCTGCAGCCAAAACTTCTTCGAGACCGAAAAAAGTTTTGATCTGTATTAGGAGATTTTCTGTATTCATAAATTGCATTCAGCTTTTGCTTTCTGCTTTCTGCAAATACTGATTGCCGAAAGCTGACCGCGGAAAGCGATTAATCGACAAATTTAGTTATTTTTGCACAATGGCGTGGTTCGAAAAATGGTTTAATACCCCTTATTATCATATTCTTTACAAAGACAGGGATTTTGCAGAGGCAGAAGAATTTATTTCCCTTTTAGTCAACGATTTAGAGATTCCAAAAAATTCCGCAATTATTGATTTGGCGTGTGGAAAAGGAAGACATTCCATCTATCTTAATAAATTGGGCTACAAGGTTTTAGGGCTCGATTTGTCAAAGGAAAGTATTTTCCATAATAAAGAATTCGAGACTTCGGCTCCGCTCAGTCTGACAAAACCTTATCTGAAATTTGAAGTTCACGATATGCGTGACGAGATTTATCCATCGGTTTCTAAAGAAAAGGTGGACGCAGTTTTCAACCTTTTCACCAGTTTTGGATATTTTGAGAGTGAAAATGATGACCGAAAAGTTTTCAAATCAATTCACCATTCTTTGAAAGATCATGGCTATTTCGTACTCGATTTTTTAAATGAACAATGGGTGAAAAATACGTTGGTTCCTGAATATGTAACAACAAAAGGCGGGATCGATTTCCATATCAAAAAGCGAATTGAAAACCAGCATATCATCAAAGATATTTCTTTTAAAGACAAAGGAAAAGATTATCATTTTTTTGAAAAAGTGAAGCTGCACACGATGGAAGAAATTGAAAATTATGGTGCCGAATTCGGTTTTGAAAAAGTAAAAATTTACGGAGATTATCAGTTGGGAAATTTTAATCTTGAAAACTCACCACGTTGCATCACTGTTTTCAGGAAGTTAGAAGATGGAAGTCCGAAGTCGGAAGATTACAACAACATGAATTAAAACTATTAAAAATGATTATCATCTTATTGGTTTTAAGCGTTTTAGCAGGTGTTTTTCTCGGAAAGTTTTTCGGAAAAAGAGAGAAATTTGCCAAAAATCTTTTGATTTTAAGTGCGGGATTTTTAATTACCATCTGTTTAAACGAAGTTTTCCCCGAAGTTTATTCCAACGAGCATCATAATATCGGAATTTGGGTGATTGCGGGAGTTTTGCTGCAAATCCTGCTTGAAAATTTAACCAAAGGCTTCGAACACGGTCATTTTCATCACCACCATGAAAGCAAAAGCATTCTCCCAATGGCTTTAATGATTGGGATGTTTATTCATGCGTTTTTAGAAGGAATTCCACTTGCGAATCAGGACCAAACTTTAAGTCCTTATTTAACGGGAATTTTGGTTCACAATATTCCTATTTCGTTTATTCTCGGAGCTTTTTTAATTAAGCAAAATAAATTTTCTACTTCGGCGTGGATTATTATTTCGGTTTTTGCGTTTGCTTCACCTTTGGGAATGGTTTTAGGCAAATATTTTAATCCTGAATGGGAAGTTTATTTCCTTGCTTTGGTTGGTGGAATTTTCCTGCATATTTCCTCCGTGATTATTTTTGAGGGAAGCAAAAATCACAATATCGATTGGAAGAAAATTGGTTTGGTGATTTTGGGGATTTTGTTGGCGATGACGGGACATTTATTTCATCAGCATTAAAAAAGACTCCAAATTGCTTTGGAGTCTCCTATCATTATTTCACTTAATTCCGACTAGAATTTCCAGCCGAGTGTAATAAAGAAATTATCTTTTTTGTTTTTAACGTTTGATACAATTGATGAATTTACTTCAACAATGTAGTTATTGGAAAAATATCCTGTATTATTCGCAAAAGATCCTTGGATAAAAGGACTGTTGTATTCTGAACTTACATTTTGATAAGCTGCATCGATATAAAATGCTTTAAAATCATAGCCAATTCCCGCGCCAATCGTGTTTCTTTTTCCTAAAAACAAATTGCTGTATGAAGTGTTCGAAACGTCGCCAATATTTGAAAGCGAAGAAATCGTCATCGCGTCAAATGGACTTGACGAAAATGCATATCCTCCCCTCAAGCGAAATTGTTGAATTCTATATTCTGCACCAACTTTAATCTCTGAAAGGCTGTTTGAATGGTCTGAAAAGAACTTGTTCAATTCTGTTTCTGCATCACCATACACTTTATATTTAGGTTTTGTAAGACCTAAAGAATAATCAACGTTAATAGCGAAATTTTTGTTAGGTACAAAAGCTGCACTTAGCGTGGCTTTCATAGGTGATGTAAGATTGCGGTCTTCAGAATAGGTCCCATCGGTAGGATTTTCATATTCCGTGTAAACCCTTGCAATATTCCACCATGTTGGAGTTTCAACGGATGCTCCCAATCGGAATTGCGGATTAATTTTTCCAATAACACCCACTGACGCAGAAAAACCGCTGGAAGATTCTGAAAAAGGAGTGTATTGTTTGCTGAATGTTTCCGTCACATTATTTGAGCTTGAAGTAAATCTTGCAGAATCATATTGCTCAAGATTTGCATTATGAAAATTCAAACCAGCACCAAGATAAAATTTATTGTCATAATTACCACCAACCCCGATCGACATTTTTGATACGTCACCGTAACGGTTGTAAGCATGCCCACCGAAAGTTAAATTGGTAACCAACACATTATTTTGGTCATAAATCGGATAAACCAACCCGGAATTTCCAGGACTTTGTGAGTAATCTTCCAAAGATTGATTAGAATAGTTTACACCGATGTTCACAAACTTCCAAGGTGTGGAGCCTTCGATCTGAAAAGATGCAATACCTCCCACATTTCCGACATCGGTATTATTAATTTTGTACTCCATTGTACTTCCATAAAGCGAAGTTGAATTTTTACTGTTTTCAACGGATAATGTTCCTGAAATTTCGCTCGCAATACTTACTCCGATTCCAGCAGGATTGGAATTAAGTACGGAGAAATCTCCACCTAAAGCTCCCATCGAACCAGCCATAGAATTATATTTTGATGAACCATTCAAAGATGAATTAGAGTAAACTTCAGCAGTGTTGCGAATGGTTGAAACATCTTGAGCATTTGCAAAATAAGCCGCAGAAATGCTCAAAATCATTAAAGATTTTTTAATCATTTTATATTATATACTTTTTAGCAAAAAAATTATCTTCGGAATCCTCCTCCACCAGAAGATCTAGAACCAGAATTAGAAGAACCGCTGTTGAATCCACCTCCAGAATTTCCAGAAGATCTAAAACCGCTGTCACCACCTGATCTAAATCCACCATCACCACCCGATCTGAAACCACCGCCATTATTGCTTCTGACAGGTTGCTCGTAACGTGGTGAACTTTGTTGTTGGTTTTGTTGCGGATAATTTCTCATTCTTGGCTGAGATTGCTGTGTGCTTTGATTTGCTCTCGTTCCAGAACTATTAGTTCTAAAACCAGCATCATTCAATGAATTTGTCCTGAATCCAGAATTATTATTGTTGGTATTTCTAAAACCCGAGCTATTGGAAATTCTTTGAGCATCTCTGAACGAGGTATCAGAACCGCTTCTCTTATAACTGAATCCACCTTGATAGCTGTTGTAGCCATATCCATATCCGTTTCCGTAGTAATAAGGATTATACCCATGGTAAGGATTGTAGCCATAATAAGGATTATATCCGTAATACCAAGGATTGTAGTACCCATACCAAGGATTATAATAGCCATACCAAGGATTGTACCCAAATCCCCACGGACTATAATATCCACCATAACCCCAAGGTGAACCCCAACCGAAACTCAATCCCAACCCAAATCCAGAATAATATCCGAAAGGTGAATAACCCCAATTATCGGAATAGTAAGTATCTGTTCCGGTATAATTTCCCCAATCAGAGTTTTTATTGTCTTTCCAACTTTGATTTCTGTTGTCCGAATTTAGATATTTATTTTGATCATCATTGGCTTGATAGTCGTAATACTCACCAACTCTGTTTCCGCTGTTCATCACGGTTCCTTCTGGTAAAGTATCTCTATTTGGATCGTAATAAACGCCATCAGTTTCGCTGTAACCTCCAGTTTGGATCACGCAGGAAGTTAATATCAAACTACTCGAAATTGCCAAAACCGCTTTAGATTTAAGCAATCCAAGTAAATTTTTATGGGTAAATTTTTTCATGATAATGTGAAAAGTTTTAATTTGAATTATATTTGCACTTTCTACCAAAATTATACCAATTTAATGGTAGAAATCTCGGATAAAATTACGCTTTTTAGATTAGATAAGGGCGTTCCTAAAAAGTTAAATCAAAGATAGAAATAAAAGATAAAAATAATGGCAAAATTAACTTCAAGAGCTGAAGATTACAGTAAATGGTACAATGAACTTGTAGTGAAGGCAGACCTCGCTGAAAATTCCGGAGTTCGCGGCTGCATGGTAATTAAACCTTACGGATATGCAATCTGGGAAAAAATGCGTGACGAAATGGATAAGAAATTTAAGGAAACCGGCCACGAAAATGCCTATTTCCCTATTTTTATTCCTAAAAGCTATTTCGAAGCCGAAGAACAAAATGCGGAAGGTTTTGCCAAAGAATGTGCTGTAGTAACCCATTATCGTTTAAAAGCGGATCCAAATAATCCAAAGAAGTTAATAGTTGATCCTGAAGCAAAATTGGAGGAAGAACTTATTGTTCGTCCAACTTCGGAAGCAATTATCTGGAACACCTATAAAAGTTGGATTCAGTCTTATCGTGACTTACCAATCTTAATTAATCAATGGGCGAATGTTGTTCGTTGGGAAATGAGAACCCGTCTGTTCTTAAGAACGGCTGAATTCCTTTGGCAAGAAGGCCACACTGCGCATGCAACAAAAGAAGAAGCGATTGAAGAAACCGAAAAAATGCTTGATGTTTATGCAGATTTCGCAGAAAATTTCATGGCAATTCCTGTGATTAAAGGTATTAAAACCGCTTCAGAAAGATTTGCCGGTGCAGACGAAACCTACTGTATAGAAGCTTTGATGCAGGATGGAAAAGCGCTTCAAGCAGGAACTTCTCACTTTTTGGGACAGAATTTTGCAAAAGCTTTCGACGTAAAATTCACCAATAAAGAAGGGAAAATCGAACACGCATGGGCGACCTCTTGGGGAACTTCTACAAGATTGATGGGCGCTTTGATTATGACCCATTCCGATGATTTAG
Source organism: Candidatus Kaistella beijingensis (assembly GCF_020084865.1). Lineage (NCBI taxonomy): Bacteria > Pseudomonadati > Bacteroidota > Flavobacteriia > Flavobacteriales > Weeksellaceae > Kaistella > Candidatus Kaistella beijingensis. The sequence continues at coordinate 1,039,038 of NZ_CP071953.1, forward strand.
GTTTGGTTTTGCCACCAAGTTTAGCTCCGATTCAGGTGGTGATTGTTCCTATATTTAAAGGAGAAGAACAGCTACAACAAATTGATGAAGTAGCTTATGAAATTCAGAAAAAATTAAAAGCAAAAGGAATTTCAGTAAAATATGACAATCGAACAGAAAACAAACCAGGTTGGAAATTTGCAGAATATGAATTAAAAGGCGTCCCCGTGAGAATCGCAATGGGAGCAAGAGATTTGGAAAACAAAACCGTTGAAATTGCAAGACGCGATAACTTGACCAAAGAGGTTCAACCTATCGAAAATATTGATAATTACATCGAACAACTTTTAGCAACCATTCAAAAAGATATTTACAATAAAGCGTTGAATTACCGGGATTCCCACATCACAAAAGTGGATTCTTACGAAGAATTCAAAAAAGTTTTAGAAGATAAAGGCGGATTTATTTCAGCTCCTTGGGACGGCACTGCTGAAGAAGAGGAACAAATCAAAAATGAAACGAAAGCAACCATCCGTTGTATTCCTTTAAAAAATGAGTTAGAAGAAGGCGTCTCCATGATTACGGGAAAACCCTCAAAACAGCGTGTTATCTTTGCAAAATCATATTAAATTTTAAAATATTATGCGAAGCGTACTGAAAATGTTAATGTTTTTATAAAATTTAACAATTTTCAGATTAATGGATTGAATTTTACTTACCTTTGGTTTAGTTAAACTTTAAATAAACTATTATGTCATTAAACGTTATTGATCTTATCAAAGGACAGTTAGGTCCTGCGTTAGTTTCACAAGCTGCTTCTCAATTAGGAGAAAGCGAATCAGGAGTATCTAAAGCAATCAGCGGATTACTTCCTGCTGTTGTAGGTGGTTTGGCAAACAATGCAGATAAACCAGGAGTTCTTGATGCAATTACGGGAGCTGCTTCTAGTGGTCTTCTTGGCAACTTATTAGGAGGTTCTTCTAATAATTCTTTAATTTCAACTGTTTTATCTGCAATTTTTGGAGATAAAGTTGGTGGATTGGTAAATGCAATTTCCAGTTTTTCAGGAGTAAGCAACTCATCATCTAATTCTTTGTTGAATATGGTAACTGGTGCAGCTCTTGGTTCTTTAGGAAAATATTCTGCTGATAACAATCTTGGAGCTTCCGGACTTACTTCTTTGTTGAATGATCAAAAAGGAATTGTTTCTTCACTTCTTCCTGCAGGTCTTTCTTTGGCTTCTTTAGGTCTTGGAAATTGGGGAGGTCATTCTGCACCAAACGTGGAAACTGAAAAAGTAAGAGTTTCGTCTTACGACCAACCGAAAGTAGAAGTAAACAGAGGAGGAAACACTCACGTAAACGTTGACAGAAATGATGACAACGGAGGTGGTGGTTCTATTTGGAAATGGTTATTGCCACTTTTATTGTTAGGTCTTGCTGGTTGGTTCTTGTGGAAACAGTGCAACAAACCTGCAGATACAACAACTACAACTACAGACTCAGCTGCCGTTGTAACCGATTCTGCTGCCGTAACTGCTCCAGTTGGAGATTCTGCAGTAGTAGCTACAACTGCAAAAGAATCAACTACAGTTACTCTTCCTGGTGGAAAAACTTTGAACGCTTACAAAGGTGGTATCGAAGATCAAGTAGTCGCTTTCTTGAATTCTGACGAGTACAAAAATGCAGACGAAGCTGCTTTGAAAAACAAGTGGTTCAACTTTGATAACTTAAACTTCGAATTTGGAACAACTAAATTGACTCCAGAATCTCAAGTTCAGTTGGATAACTTGAAAGCGATTTTGGCTGCTTATCCAGATGCTAAAGTAAAAATCGGAGCTTACACTGATAAAAAAGGAGACGATGCAGGAAACAAGGCTTTGTCTCAAAAGAGAGCAGATGCTGTAAAAGCTGCTTTAGGTTCTGCTCAAGTTACAGGAGCTGAAGGTTACGGTGAAGAATTTGCAACTGTTGCTGAAACTGCTTCTGACAAAGAAAGAGAAGCAGACAGAAAAACTTCTATTAGATTTACAAAATAATCTTTCTAGATATTTAATAACAGATCCCGACAAATTTGTCGGGATTTTTTTTGTTAAAATATTGTGTTTTAGTTTAAAATAACTATATTTGTTAGATTAATCTAACATTAATGAAGAATAACAATATCGGCTGGAAAAGAGAAAAGCACATCAATTCTTTGCCTGAAGTCTTTTCAAGCATTAACATTCCTAAAGATGCGGGTTTTTGGAAAAAACTGTTTGCTTTTGCAGGTCCCGGTCTGATGATTGCCGTCGGTTACATGGATCCCGGAAATTGGGCGACAGATATTGCAGGTGGAGCACAATTTGGATATACTTTACTTTCTGTGATTCTTATTTCCAATATTTTTGCGATGATTCTTCAGCATTTATCACTGAAGTTGGGAATTGTTGCTGAACGAGATTTGGCTCAAGCGTGTAGAGACCATTTCAATCCAACCACCAATTTTATACTTTGGGTTTTCTGCGAAATTGCAATTGCAGCATGTGATTTGGCAGAAGTCATCGGTTCTGCGATTGCATTAAATCTATTGTTCGGCATACCGTTAACTTGGGGAGTTGTGATTACCGTAGTTGATGTTTTTCTGATCTTATTTCTTCAAGCGAGAGGTTTCAGAATCTTGGAAAGTATTGTTGCGGGTTTAATCTTCATTATTTTAGGATGTTTCGCTTATGAAATTATTTTATCAAATCCCGATATTTTCCCGATTCTAAGCGGACTTGTTCCACAGAAAGAAGTTGTAACTAACCCTTCCATGCTTTATATCGCCATTGGAATTTTGGGAGCAACCGTAATGCCGCATAATTTGTATTTGCACAGCAGTATCGTTCAGACAAGAAATTATGAACGTACCAATGAAGGGAAAAAAGAAGCGATTAAATTTGCGACCATCGATAGTACACTTTCCCTATTTTTAGCCTTCTTTATCAATGCAGCAATTTTAATTGTTGCCGCTGCAACTTTTCACACCACAGGAAATAAAGATGTTGCAGATATTCACGATGCCTACAAAATGTTGACACCCATTCTTGGAACAACTTTTGCGAGTATATTTTTCGCAATTGCACTTCTCGCTTCTGGACAGAACTCTACTTTAACAGGAACTTTAGCAGGACAAATTGTGATGGAAGGTTTTCTCAACATCCGTTTAAAACCTTGGTTGCGAAGACTGATTACAAGGTTAATTGCAGTAATTCCCGCATTGATTGTCACCATACTTTATGGCGAAAAAGGAACGACCAATCTTTTGGTTTTAAGTCAGGTCATTTTGTCGATGCAGCTGAGTTTTGCGGTAGTTCCGTTAGTCATGTTTACAAATGATAAACTCAAAATGGGAAGGTTCGTCAATAAACCTGTTTTAAAAATTTCTGCGTGGGTTATTTCGGGAATTATTATTGTCTTGAATCTCTTTTTGCTTTTTCAAACTTTTATCGGGAATTAATTTTTTAAAAACATTCCGGAAAGATTCAGTATTGGACAAATCACGATTTGTCCCTACGAATAACAATACTGCCCTTTTGTCCTAAAAATTCCTTTGGCAAAAATTTTGTGAAATGATGCATATTAAAATGTAATATTATGTCAGAAAACAAAGATTTACACGAAGAAAACTTGAATTCGGAGCAGGAATTCAATCCAAATATCGAAGAAGAAACTGTTGAAAATGTGACAAACGAACAGTCTGCAGAGGAACTTTTGTCAGAAGAAAAAGACCGTTATATCCGTTTGTTTGCCGAGTTTGAAAACTATAAAAAACGTACCGCAAAGGAAAAAATGGATTTCTTCCAATACGCCAATCAAGACATGATGATTTCAATGCTTGATGTTTTGGATGATTTTGAAAGAGCTTTGAAAAACATTGCTGAACACGGTAATGATGCTGATTTGCAAGGCGTAGAGCTCATCTATCAAAAATTCAAAAATAAATTGGCGGAAAAAGGCTTGAAAGCGATGGAGGTAAAACCAGGCGACGATTTCAACGTAGATTTACATGAAGCCATTACACAGATTCCTTCGCCGACTCCTGAATTAAAAGGAAAAATTGTAGATGTAATTGAAACAGGATATACATTGAACGACAAGGTAATCCGTTTCGCAAAAGTGGTGACGGGAAATTAAAAATGAATTGTGAATTCGCTTCGCTGTCAATAGTCAATTTTTAAAAATTCACTATTCACTCTGAAAGAAATTCACTCGCAGAAATTCACTTATCAATTATGACAAAGCGTGATTATTACGAAGTTTTGGAGGTTACCAAAACCGCATCCGGAGAAGAAATAAAAAAAGCTTACCGAAAAATGGCCCTCAAATATCACCCTGATAAAAATCCGGGAGATACGGTTGCCGAAGAAAAATTTAAAGAAGCCGCAGAAGCTTACGAAGTTTTGAGCGATTCTAACAAACGTGCACGTTACGACCAGTTCGGACATGCAGGAGTGGGCGGAAACGGTGGTTTCGGTGGCGGTTTCGGCGGCGGAATGAATATGGAGGATATTTTCAGCCAATTTGGAGATATTTTTGGTGGACATTTCGGCGGCGGCGGATTTGGTGGTTTTGGCGGCGGTCAAAGACAGCAAGTTCGTGGAACCAATCTTCGTGTGCGAATTAAACTGAATCTTGAAGAAATGGTAAACGGAACTCAAAAAACCATTAAAGTCAAGAAGATGAAATTGGCAGCTGGAGCAACTTCCAAAACTTGTCCAACTTGCCATGGAAGCGGAGTTCAGGTAAAAGTGATGAACACGATGTTCGGACAAATGCAAACCCAAACTCATTGCGGAACTTGTCAAGGAATGGGTAAAGTTGCCGATAAAATTCCTTCGGGAGCCAACGCACAAGGCTTGGTAAAAGAAGAGGAAGAGGTAACCATCAGTATTCCTGCAGGAGCTAGAGAAGGAATTCAACTCAATGTTCGCGGAAAAGGAAATGACGCACCTTTTGGTGGAAATCCAGGCGACTTGTTAGTTGTGGTTGAAGAGGAAATTGATGCAACCATCAAACGTGAAGGTGACAATCTTCATCAGGAATTGTATGTTTCGTTCGCTGAAGCAGCTTTAGGAACAACTAAAGAAGTCCCAACCGTTGGTGGAAAAGTAAAAATAAAAGTAGATGCAGGAACACAGTCCGGTAAAATTTTAAGACTTTCAGGCAAAGGTTTACCAAGTATCGACAGTTACGGAAAAGGCGATATGTTCGTTCACATCAATGTTTGGACGCCACAAAAACTTTCAAAGGAACAGAAAGAGTTTTTTGAAAGCCAGTTAAACAACGGCGAAATGGTTGCAGAACCTTCCGGACAGGAAAAAACATTTTTTGATAAAGTAAGAGACTTATTCAATTAAATAGCGATAAAGAGATTTTTTAGGAAATCTCTTTTTTTATTTAGAGCATAACGACTAAAGTTTAAAAATGCTTTGTGGCACAAACTTTCCAGCAATTATATTATGAAAAGACTTATTCTTAACTATCATTTTTGGTTACTTGGAATTCTTTCGATGATTTTTAATTCCTGTTCCACGAAATATAAAGTGGTTTCTGAAAATTCTGGAGCAAGGAAAATTTACAACTTGAAATATGGGGAAGACAAAAGAAACATTATGGATGTTTTCCTGCCCGAAAAATATTCTTCTGAAACTCCAATTGTGATGTTGATTCACGGTGGAGCTTGGGTTTTTGGCAACAAATCTCATGTCCGCTCAATTCAAAATTTTTTAATGGAAAATCATATCCCAACAGTAAATATTAATTATAGATTGGTTGACAAAAATACCACTTACAAAACTTTATTGGAAGATATTTCGAAAGCAGTTGAAACCTTTCATTCTAAACAAAAAGAATGGAATCTCAATCGGGAAAAACTGATTCTTCTCGGCGAAAGTGCAGGTGGACATTTGGCTTTGCTTTACGGTTATCAAAATCCCAACAAAGTGGAAAAAATCATTTCTTTAAGTGGACCAACCGATTTTTACTCAGAGAAATATCTTAACTCAAAATATTATAAAAATTCATATAAAACTTTTCAAAAAGTGGTGGGAGAAAAGTATGATGGAAGCGATTTGGAGGCGTTCAAAAAAGCAAGTCCAATATATGTTGCAGCAAATGTTCCTACACATCATTTTCAGGGGACAAATGATTTTTTGGTTAATAAAGAGCAAGGTTTAGCTTTGGATTCGGTTTTAACGGAGAAGAAAATTCCACATCAATTTGTATACATGCAAAACATGGGACACGCTCCGAGATTTTTTAAAAAGAAAAGGGAAAATTTGGTTTATCCCAATATTGTGAAATTCATAAAGGAATAAAAAAGTTCCCAATTCATAAACAAAAAAGCAACCTTTACAGATTGCTTTTTTTATTTTCATAAAATATTTCTATTCTTGAGTTTCTTCCTTCTTTTTTCCAAAGAAAAACTTGATGATAATTGGTGCAGTAGTAATCAAGACAATTATAATGATGATCATTTCCAGGTGAGCCTTCAAATCAATGTTAAATTGTGTTTTGAAAAGTGCATCAAGGTAATGTCCCGCAAAAATTAGGGAGAATGACCATAGAAAAGCTCCGATGATATTGTCGATTAAAAATCTACCTTTATCCATCTTCACAATTCCCGCAACAATAGGCGTAAAAGTTCTAACGATAGGTAAAAATCTCGCCATAATTACAGCAAGTGCGCCGTGTTGCTCAAAAAAATCATGAGCCTGAAACAAATATTTTTTCTTGAAAAGAAAAGAATCTTCTCTCTTGTATAATGTAGGTCCCGCTTTTCTTCCGAACCAATATCCCACTTCATTACCAATAATTGCAGCAATTGCAACAGCTGTGGCCAAGATTGTAGTGTCCAGGAAATCGTTTCCAGTACTGCCAAATGTTTCACTGACGAGCTCTACAGCGTAAATTCCAGATACGAAAAGTAAACTGTCACCAGGAAGAAAAAAACCGACAAATAAGCCAGTTTCGGCAAAAACAATAAATAAGATGAGCCAAAAACCACCCATCTTAATGTAAAATTCAGGATTCAATAAATCCTTCCAACTTTCAAAATGTTCCATATTTGCAAAGATAATAAAAGCCGTAACTTATCGGAATAAGTTTCTGTTAAAGTTTCGTAAAGTTTCGATGAATAAATGGTTTATGAAAATTATAATTCCAAATCGTCATCTGAAACTGCTGTTCCGTCCGCCATTAAAAATGCTTTTAGGAATGGAGTTATATTTCCGTTCATCACGCCGTCAACATCCGAAGTTTCGTAACCAGAACGAACGTCTTTCACCAATTTATAAGGATGCATCACGTAATTTCGAATTTGGCTTCCCCATTCAATTTTCATTTTTCCCGCTTCAATCTCGTTTCTAGCCTTCATTCGTTCTTCGAGTTCCATTTCGTATAATCTTGAACGTAAAAGCTGCATCGCTTTTTCTTTGTTTTGGAGCTGTGAGCGGCTTTCCGAGTTTTCAATAATAATTCCAGTTGGAGCGTGACGAAGACGGACCGCAGTTTCCACCTTGTTTACGTTTTGGCCACCTGCACCTGAACTTCGCATGGTTTCAAAGGAAATATCGGCTGGATTGATGTTGATTTCAATGGTGTCATCAACCAATGGATAAACATAAACAGAAACAAAACTCGTGTGGCGTTTCGCGTTGGAGTCGAACGGCGAAATTCTCACCAAACGGTGAACACCATTTTCTCCACGTAGATAACCGAATGCAAATTCGCCGTCGATTTCTAAAGTCACCGTTTTAACGCCTGCAACATCGCCTTCCTGATAATTGAGTTCCCGAATTTTATACCCTTGATTTTGCGCCCACATCGTGTACATTCTCATCAACATTGAAGCCCAATCGCAACTTTCCGTTCCACCTGCTCCTGCTGTAATTTGTAGAACGGCAGAAAGTTCGTCGCCTTCGTTGGAGAGCATATTTTTGAACTCCAGATTCTCAATTTTTTCTAAAAGAATTGGGAACGATTCGTCTAATTCTTTTTCAGAATCGGCATCTTCTTTAGCAAAGTCTGATAAAACCTGAATATCTTCAAAACGTGAAAAAATTTCTTCATAATCATCCACCCATTTTTTCTTGGAACGGAGCTGCTTCATAAAAGCTTCCGCTTCTTTTGGATTGTCCCAAAATTCGGGAGCGACGGTTTTTTCCTCGTCATTGATGATTTCGATTTTCTTTTTTTCGATTTGCAAAAATTTATAGAGTTCCCCGATTCGGGATTGTGCGTCTTTAATTTGGTCGCTGTTTATCATTTTGCAAAAATAGTAATTTGAGATTTTGCATTTATATAAATTTGAAGATTTGAAAATCTGTTAATTTGAAAATATTCTTCAAGTGAAACAACTATTAATTCATCTCTCAAACTTCCAAACCCTCAAACTTTCAAACCATCAAACAAACCAACTCCCCGATTTTCGGAGCCAAAGCAACTCCCATTCCCGAAAGTCGCACTGCCGCAATTTGTCTTTCCGAAATTTTTTCAACAATCGGCGATTTCTCATTTCCCATCGCCATTATTCCGCTCCATCGATTCGAGATTTTGAATTCTTGATGAGGAAGAATAACTGTTTTTAAAAAGTTTTCAAGATGGTTTTGAAGAAATTCTGTGGTTTCAAGTACATCGGTTTCTTCATTTCTAAAATCTTGATTTCTTGCGCCGCCCAACAAAACTCGGTTTCCCAAATTTCGGAAGTAGTAAAAACCTTCGTCGTAATGGAAAGTTCCTTTTAATTTTAAATTTTCAACAGGGTCGGTTAAAAGAATTTGTCCGCGTGCAGGAACTAAATCAATATTTGGAAGAAGATTTTTTGTGAAAGCATTGGTTGCAATCACCAATTTTTCAGATTCGATTTCAAAACTTTTTGTTTGAATTTTGACTGAATTTTCATCCTCAGTAATTTTTAAAACTTCCGTTCCGAAAAGAACTTCGATTCCTAAATTTTGACTTTTTTGCAAAAGTTTCTGCAACAATTTCCCTGAATGTAAACAACCTTCCATCGGATTTTCAATCAAATATTTTGAATTTCCCAGTCCAAATTCTGCAATTTTTTCTTGATTTAAAAAGTATGTTTTGTCTAAATTGGTAATGGATTTTAATTTGTCATTGACTTCATCAATATTCTGTAAAGGTTTATCATCATTAAGAATTTCAAAACCTCCACATAATTCGAAATCAATTTCTTCGGGTTTGAAATATTCTTGGATTTTCTTTAAACCGTCAAAACGCATCTTCACCAAATCCAATGTTTTTTCCCATCCCATTTTCTCACCATCGGCGATGATTTCCGTAAAACTTCCGAAACAAGCAAAACCTGCATTTCGGGTAGAAGCACCAATTGGGACAGAACTTCTTTCAACTACCAAAACAGATTTTTCGGGAAATTTTTCTTTAATGGAAATCGCACTCCACAATCCCGTGAAACCTGCACCAATAATGATGACGTCTCGTTTTCTATAAAAGGTTTCCAATTCCCAAATACTTGGATTCATTTTCAAAATTTTTAATGCATAAATTTAACCAAAAAACCGCTGAAATTAATTCAACGGTTTTGATGTTTTAGAATTAGAAAATTGATTTCGCCACTTCGTGGCTTCATCCAATTTGTTTTTTCATTTGTTCAAAGGGTTTCACCCTTTGCTATTGATGTCGCCACTTCGTGGCTTCGGACAATTGACTTCGTCGAACCACTTCGTAACGTTTCACGATTTGTCCTTACTGAACGTCGTCATAAATCAACTTATAATATTCATCCGCCATTCTATCGGAGTTGAAGTACTTTTTGACATCATCCATCGCGGTTTGCTGAATTTTTCTCCACCTGTCCTTATCATCATAATAAGTTGGAATAATTTCATTTTCCAAAACGTTATACAGATTTTCCAGGTCGAAATTATCTTGGTCGTAAACGCTTAAATTATGATAATCCGCTTGTGGTGTTACGAAACCGTTGATTCCGTTTTTTGCGAATTCAGGAATCCAACCATCATCAGTTGACAAGTTTACCGAACCGTTCATTGCTGCGGTCATTCCCGAAGTTCCCGAAGCTTCTCGCGGAACTCGCGGATTGTTCAACCACAAATCAGAACCTTGTTTCAACGCTTTACTCAACGCCAATTCGTAACCTGTGAGAACCGCCATATTTTTGTAATATTTGCTTTCCTCCACCAAAGTATTGAAGGTAGAAATCGCTGAATAATCCATCGGATAAGGTTTTCCTGCCCAAATAATTTGCACGGGATATTTTGGATTGTTTAATAATCTTTCAAATCTTGCCTTGTCGTGAAGAAGCAAGTCGGCTCTCTTGTAGCCGGCAAATCTTCTTGCCCAAACTATGGTAAAAACATTCGGGTCGAATAAATTTCCTGTTTGGTCGGCAACAATTCTGAACATTCTCTTTTTCAAATGTTTCTTTCTGAAATCGAAAAGTGTTGCATCATCTTCGTCTTTCGAGTCATAAAGCGGTTTATCTGCCCAATATTTATATTCCTGAGCGTTCGTAATCGCTTTAATTTCACAAATTCCAGGATATTTATTCCACATTTCCCGCGAAACAACGCCATGAAGCTGCGAAACACCATTGGCAATTCTTGCCATTCTCAATGCGCAAAGCGAATGGTTAAAACGGTCGTCCTGAATTCCTTCAATCGTTTTCACCTCATCAATCGTTAACCCCGAAAAATAGGACATGTCGTGACACATGAAAATGTTGTGTTTCTCATTTCCTGCTTCTTCTGGAGTGTGCGTGGTGAAAACCAATTTTTCTTTCACTTTCGCCAAATCTCCACCGAATTTTTTAAGCAAATAAAACGCTGCAGGAAGTCCGTGAGCTTCGTTCAAATGATAAACATCTCTTTCGAAATTCATCACGTCCAACAATTTCGCGCCACCTTTTCCAAGCAAAATATATTGTGCAATTTTGGTAGATTCGTTGGCGTCATAAAGTCGGTGACAAATTGTTTTGGAGATGTGGTCGTTTTCTGGAACATCGGTTGAAAGGAAAAACATAGGCGCCGTGTGGAAAATTTCAGGATCAAGATAGAACACTTTTACCCAAACTGGAGCGGAATGAATTTCGATTTGAAATTTAATTCCAGTATCCTGAAGGAAACTGTACATTTTTTTCGTCCAGGTCGGTTGTAAGGTTTGATCGTGATTTCTCGCCTGATCGTAGTAACCGAATTTCCAAAGGATTCCGATTCCTACTAAATTTTGCTTCAAATTGTAAGCACTTCTCATGTGAGAACCAGCAAGGAAACCAAGTCCGCCTGAATATATTTTTAAAGCCTGATCAATAGCAAACTCCATCGAAAAATAGGCAACTTTTTTTGAGTAATCGGGATTGATGCTGAAAGGCATCTGAAAATTTTTAAAATCCATCTTCACATATTTTTTAACAGCTGCAAATGTATTGAATTTATATTTTTTTGAAAGTTTTTCATATTAAATTTTAAAAAACCTGCGAAGTTTCAGTTATTTCAATAATTCGTTTAAAAATTTAAAGAATTTAGGCAGATAAAGGTTTGTAGCTGATTTTCAAGTTATTAAAAAAAATGGGCAATGTGAATTTTTCTTTAAATTTTTGAAATAAAATGACTTTGTATTGATTTTTTAATTAATTTTAAAATCGTAAAATATTGATTTTCAAAATTTAAGACTATGAAAAGGATATTTTCCGAGGAAGATTTAACCAAAAATCTATCGCTGTATTATTTGAACGGGCATTTGAAAAAAAAGCCGATGGAAAAATATCACCGCGAAATTGACGGTTCATCGCTTCACGACCGCGATAAATACCGAAAAAAATCGGAAATACTTTTACTCAATTCCTTCCTTCATCATTTCCCCGAAGTTCAGTTTGAAAACCTCACCTGCGAAAGTCCGGATTTTATCGCCAAATTTAATGACAAAAAAATTGGAATTGAACTTACCGAAGTCATCAATCATCTAGAAATCAAAAAGATAGAAAGTCAGTTAAATAAAATTTTTCGTCACGCTGAATTATTGCTTGAACAGGAAGACACCTCGAAATTTCGTGGTGTTTATTTTTTGGAATTTCAGAATCTTTCTAAAATCGATTTGCTCGAAAAGCAGGACGATATGGTGCAAAACATCAAAAAATGCATCATGAAAAAGAAAGCATTCGGTTACGTGAAAAAAATTAGGAAATCGCCTCATCGACGAAATGTTTTCATTACCCATGATTTCAACCTCGGCCTTTTTGACGGACTTTGTTCCGAAAAAATCATCGAGCTTATCGAAAAGAAAAACCAAAAATTCCCTTATTACGACCGAAGTGTGGATGAATGTTGGTTGGTCATTGTTTCCGACATGAATTCCCTTGCTTCACGCTATACTTTCATTCAAAATAAAGAAAACCTGCAAAAAATCCAATCACCTTTCGACAAAATTTTTCACCTGGAAAACTTGTGTGGGAATATGACGAATATTAAGTGAGTGTATGTGTTTGAGGGTTTGAGTGATTGCGTATTTGAGTTTAAATATTGAAAATTCATTATTGATTTTTCGTAAATTTGGATCATTTGACGAACCTTGCATCACGCCACTCATAACTCGTATCCCACATCTCATAACTCGCAACTCGAACCAATGAAAAACCTCTTCACAAAACGTTTCCAATATTACAAGGAACTTGGTGACAAAACTTTTTCTCAACTCAGTGACGAACAGGTTTTGTGGCAATATAATCCTGAAAGTAACTCCATAGCAACCATTGTGAAACATCTTTCGGGAAATATGCTTTCAAGATGGACTAATTTTTTAATGGAAGACGGCGAAAAAAATTGGCGAAACCGCGATTCCGAGTTTGAAAACAACATCAAATCAAAAGAGGAAATGCTTGAAATTTGGGAAAAAGGTTGGACGGTTTTTTTTGAGGCCTTAAACCAAATTCAAGAAGAAACTTGGCAAAAAGAAATCACGATTCGGGGTGAAAAACATTCCGTTTTGGATGCGGTTTTGAGACAACTTGCGCATTATCCTTATCATGTCGGACAAATTATTTACATCGCTAAAATGTTGAAAAATGACGATTGGAAAACACTTTCCATCGCTAGAAACCAATCACAGGAATTCAATATCGAAATGCTGAAAAGGCAAAATCCTGAAGAAATTCAACAAAACTCCTCGCCTGTTTGTTATGCTGAAAGCGATGAAGTTCGGGAGGAGTTTAAAAATTGAAATTTCTGATATAAATCACTTCTGATATAAATCAACACTTTCTATTATTTCTCTTTTTGTTGTTGTCATTAATTTTATGTCACCAAATTCTTGCGATATGAAAATAATGGCAGGTGTTCAGAATCTAGAACAGGTTTTACACGATTTAAAGACTAAAAAAAGACTCAGCTTCAACGAAATTTGTGATTTGCTTTTCACGTTCGAGTACGATGATTTCAACAGAATTTTCCCACTTTCGAAAACGGAAGTTCCCAACGAGACTTATGTGCGAATTCCCGTTTACAATGATGAATTTGTGGCAATTCTCATGCTTTGGGGAATTGATAACTGCACCGCGATTCACGACCACAGCAATTATGACGGCAGAATTAAAGTTTTGAAAGGCAGTCTAACCGAAGTAAGCTACCGCGAAAATTCCAATTTTATAGAGTATGATTCCCGCGCTTTTGCTCATGAAGGCGACATTTTCCCCGAAGAATTTGGCGGAATTCATTCCATCATTAATAATGCAGATGAAATTTCGGTAAGTCTGCATATTTACAGAACCGATAAATTGAATTTAGAAGGCGTAAGAGTTTTTGATACTGAAAACCGCAGAATCGGTTATCTTTCAGACAAGGCGACTTCCTGTTCGTGGAATTTGGAAAATGAGGCTTATCAAAAGGTTGTTGAAATATAATTTTTCAGCCACATTCGCATAGAAATAGAGTTTAAAACTATGTGACTATGTTGCAATGTTTATTTTCAATTCGAAGTTTTTTTCAAATACAATTTTTTTAGCCACATAGGCACATAGAAAAGAGTCTAAACCTATGTGACTATGTGGCAATGTTTATTTTCAATTCGAAGTTTTTTTCAAATACAATTTTTTTAGCCACATAGGCACATAGAAAAGAGTCTAAACCTATGTGACTATGTGGCAATGTTTATTTTCAATTCGAAGATATTTTTGAAGTACATTTTTTTTAGACACATAATCGCATAGAAAAGATTTTAAATCTATGTGCCTATGTGGCATGGTTTATTTATAATTTCAAAAATTAATCCCTTAAAAATTTTCCTTAAATTTGCACTCTTAATTTATGGAAAATTCAACCACCAAAACCGCTGCTTTTCACACTCTTGGCTGCAAATTAAATTTTGCGGAAACATCAACCATTGCAAGACAACTCACTTCCGCAGGTTACGAAAAGGTAAGTTTTGACGATAAAGCAAATGTGTACGTTATCAACACTTGTTCAGTAACAGAAAATGCGGACAGAGAATGTAAACTACACGTAAAGCGTGCCATGAAAGCCAATCCTGAAGGTTTGGTGGTGATTTTAGGTTGTTACGCACAGTTAAAACCAGAAGAAATTTCTCAAATTGAAGGCGTTGATTTGGTTTTGGGAGCGAAAGAAAAGTTCAATATTTTGAGTTATCTTGAAGATTTGCAGAAATCTGAAAATCAAGGGATTGTTCATTCCTGCGAAATTGACGAAACGGATTTTTTCATCGGAAGTTATTCCATCGGTGACCGAACACGAGCTTTTTTGAAAGTTCAGGATGGTTGTGATTACAAATGTACGTATTGCACGATTCCTTTGGCCAGAGGAATTTCTCGTTCCGACACGATCGAAAATGTGGTGAAAAATGCGCAGGAAATTGCTGCGAAAGGAATTAAGGAAATTGTTTTAACAGGCGTAAACATCGGAGATTACGGAAAAGGTGAATTCGGAAATAAAAAACACGAACATACTTTTCTTGACTTAATTTCTGAACTTGATAAAGTGGATGGAATCGAAAGAATCCGAATTTCCTCGATCGAACCCAATCTTTTAAAAGACGAAAGCATCGAATTGGTTTCCAAATCGAAAAGTTTTGTGCCTCATTTTCACATTCCTCTTCAAAGCGGAAGCGATGAACTTTTGAAGAAAATGAAACGCCGTTATCTGACGAAACTTTACACCGACCGAGTTGCAAAAATCCGTGAAGTGATGCCCGATTCCTGTATTGGAGTTGATGTGATTGTTGGTTTTCCGGGAGAAACGGAAGAGGAATTTTTAAAGACTTACAACTTCTTGAACGAGCTTCCGATTTCTTATCTGCACGTTTTCACCTATTCGGAAAGAGAAAACACGGAGGCCGCAGAAATGGATGGAATCGTCCCGATTTCCGAAAGAAAAAAGCGAAACAAAATGTTGCGCATTCTTTCCGAGAAAAAGAAAATGGCATTTTATCAAACCCAGATTGGAAAGACTTTACCTGTTCTTTGGGAACATGAGAATAAGAGTGGTTTAATGTACGGTTTTACCGAAAATTATGTTCGCGTACAAAAACCTTTTGAGGAAAATTCTGTTAACCAAATTGAATTCTTAAAACTCAATAAAGTTGAAAACGACGGAACAGTTTCTGTGATGCCTGTGTTTGAAGAGTTTTTGGCGAAGGTTTAGAAGCTTAATGATTTATAAAATTGAACGCGCCTTTCGGCGCGTTCCTACGCTTAATCAATATCTTCGTGTTTTAAAACCTCTTCATTTTTAACCTGATACGGAATATTTTCTAAAATATATTCTAATGATTCAATTCTTGCTTTCGATTTTCTGTTGGCTTTGAAAATTTTCCACGGCGCATATTCGGTATTGGTTTTATCGAACATTTTTTCTTTGTATTCCGTGTATTTGTCCCACAATTCTAAAGCATTTTTGTCCACATCACTGTATTTCCATTTTTTTAGCGGACTTTCAATAATTTCTGCAAAACGTTTTTCCTGTTCGTCTTTGGAAATAGAGAAATAAAGTTTTAAGAGATAGGTTCCCGAAGTGATGATCATTCTTTCAAAATCATTCACCTGTTCCATAAAAATTCTATACTGTTCCTCGGTGCAAAAACCGTTTACTGGTTCTACAACAGCACGGTTGTACCAACTTCGGTCGAAAAAAACGATTTCGCCCGCTTTAGGGAGCTGGTTCACGTACCTTTGGAAATACCATTGTCCCTGCTCCACTTCATCAGGTTTTGGTAACGCTACAACCCGGTGTTGACGAGGGTTTAGGTTTTCTGTAATTCTTCGGATTGCGCCACCTTTTCCTGCCGCATCCCGTCCTTCAAAAAGAACGATTACTCTTTTACTATTTTCGGCAACCCAATTCTGCATTTTGATGAGTTCGGCCTGCAATTTTGCGAGGCGGTTTTCATATTTAATGAATTTGTGGGCTTTTTCTGCATCCGGAGTTTCGTTTTGCAGTAAAGCATAAATTCCTTTTTTTGTATTTAAAGTTTCAAATTCTTCGGGGGAAATATTCATGACTTAATTTTATAAATGATGATTGATAAATAATGATTGACGGTGCGCTGGGAAACTCGTAATTCGAATCTCGCAACTCATTAAAGGTCGATTTGTTTTACCATTCGGAAATAACGCTGAACCACATTCGGATCAGGATTCAAACTTACCGTTGCATGATCTTTTCCTTCATAATCGAAAAGTGAAAGAACATATCGAATCGCTTCAAGTCTCGCATTCTTTTTATTGTCGGATTTCACAATCACCCACGGTGAGAAAGCGTTGTGCGTTCTGCTGAACATTTGGTCTTTGTAAAAAGTAAATTGATCCCAAAGTTCCTGTCCTTTTTCGTCAACCGGAGAATATTTCCACATCTTTAAAGGATTTTTCAAACGACGGTTAAAGCGGTAAAGCTGTTCATCTTTATTAACGGAGAACCAAAACTTGATGATGATTGTTCCCGCTTCATAAAGCATGTGTTCAAACTCCGGAACCTGTACCATGAAAGATTCGTATTGTTCGGGTGTACAGAAACCCATTACCGGCTCTACAACGGCTCGGTTGTACCAACTTCTGTCGAAGAAAACAATTTCGCCACGGTTTGGAAGTTCTTTCACATATCTGCGGAAATACCATTGTCCACGTTCCACATCAGTCGGTTTGTTGAGGGCGACAAGTCGCATTGCTCTTGGATTCAGGTGCTCGGAAAATCTTTTGATGGTACCGCCTTTTCCCGAAGCGTCTCTTCCTTCAAAAATAATTGCGACTTTTTTCCCTTTTTTTTGAATCCAATTCTGAAGATTTACCAATTCAGCCTGTAACTTTTTAAGTTCTTCTTCGTAGAGATATTTTTCCAAAACCGAATCATAAATTGCATTTTCCTCTCGGTGTTCATTAAGGAAGTTCAACAATTCCGATTTGGTATTAATTCTTTGAAAATCGAGTAATTCAGCCATAGTTTAATCTTTAATCTGTTATACAAAGTTAAAGAGAATTGTAAAAAAATAAAGAATGTGGGGATATGATTTTTGGCAGTAATTAACCGCAATTCCGAATTTTCGAGGCAATAATTCAGAAAAGTGAATTTTAAAAGCATTAATTATTACGCTTTAAAGTGAAAATGTGAATAAAAAAGTAAAAATTAGAGTTTATGTGGAAATTTTAGATAAGTTTTATTATTCATTGAAATACTTAAGAAATTAATAATGCATTCAAATAACAGGCAAAGGATTTCGCCACTTCGTGGCTTCTCTAAATATATCCATCTTACCGTTCAAAGGGCTCCACCCTTTGCTAATGATTTCGCCACTTCGTGGCTTCTCTAAAAATCTCCATCTTACCGTTCAAAAGGCTTCGTCCTTGCTAATTATTTCGGCACTTCGTGGCTTCTCTAATAATCTCCATCTTACCGTTCAAAGGGCTTCATCCTTGCTAATTATTTCGCCACTTTGTAGCTCTCCAACAAAAAAAAAGCAAACTATAATAGTCTGCTTCAATCCAAATAACTCGTATCACGTAACTCGAATTAATTACTCAAAACTTCCGCCACTAAGTTAAATTTTGGAATCTCAATTTCAATGTTCTCATTTGTGGTAAGATTTTTACAAAAGTAAATTCCGCTCATACTTCCAACTCCGGAACGCAGCGCAACGTTTGAAAAATATTTGAAAGTTTCACCGGGATGTATTTCAGGAGTCAATCCGATTACTCCATCTCCGGAAACTTGAGTAAATCCGAAACCAACATCATAAATCAGCCACTTTCTCCTCAAAAGTTTGACCGGGCTTTCACCAAGGTTTTCGATGAAAATATTGTAACGGAAAACAAAACGGTTTTCGGAAGGAAAACTATTCTTAATGTCATACTCCGGAATTACGGAAACCTTAATGTTGAAAGTAGTTATAGAGAACATAACATGTGCTTTTTGAAATTAATACAAAAATCCCGCCTTTTTTAGACGGGACTTAAAATATTTGAAAAAATCTACAAATTTTATTAAAGTTCTAACGCTTTTCTTTCATCACCACCCATTAAAATCTCGACAGGATTGTCGATTCCTTCTTTTACGGCGACCAAGAAACCTACAGATTCTCTACCGTCGATAATTCTGTGGTCATAAGACATTGCAACGTACATCATTGGTCGGATAACCACCTGTCCGTCAACTGCAACCGGTCTTTGAATAATATTGTGCATTCCCAAAATTGCAGATTGTGGCGGATTGATAATCGGCGTCGAAAGCATTGAACCGAAAACTCCTCCGTTCGTAACAGTGAATGTTCCGCCGGTCATTTCGTCCACCGTAATTTTTCCGTCTCTTACTTTTTCTGCCAATTCTTTGATGTTGGCTTCAACACCTCTGAAAGACATGGTTTCAGCATTTCTTAAAACAGGAACCATTAAACCTTTCGGTCCTGAAACCGCAATCGAAATATCGCAGAAATCGTAATTGATTTTAAAATCTCCATCAATCGATGCATTTACATCAGGATACATTTGAAGGGCTCTAGTTACCGCTTTCGTGAAGAAAGACATAAAACCTAAACCAACACCGTGTTTCGCTGCAAACTCGTCTTTATATTGTTTTCTGATTCTGAAAATTTCAGACATATCCACTTCGTTGAAAGTGGTCAACATTGCAGTTTCGTTTTTCACGGAAACCAATCTTGCCGCCAATTTTCTTCTTAAAACTGAAAGTTTCGTGGTGCTTGATGCTCTCGAACCACTTGTAGAAGTTTGTGAACCCATTGCAGGAACAGAAGCTGTTTCAGCGTCCTGTTTGGTAATTCTACCGTCTTTTCCTGTACCGGAAACTTGCGATGCATCTACTCCTTTCTCATCAAGTATTTTCTTCGCTGCAGGTGATGGAGTTCCGGTTGCGTAAGACGTTGGTTTTGCTTCTTCTTTCTTCGCTTCCTGAACGATTGCAGGTTTTTCTACCACTTTTTGTTCTGCTTTCGGAGCTTCTGCGTTTTCTGCTTTTGGAGCTTCTGCAGCAGGAGCTGAACCTTCAGGTTTTTTGGCATCCATGTCGATTAAACAAACTACTTGACCAACTTGTACCACTTCACCTTCTTCGGCTTTTAAAGTGATAATTCCGCTTTCTTCAGCAGGTAAATCAAGGGTTGCTTTGTCGGAATCAACTTCGGCAATCGGCTGGTCTTTTTCTACGTAATCGCCGTCTTTTACCAACCATGATGCGATTTCAACTTCTGTGATGGATTCTCCCGGTGAAGGGACTTTCATTTCTAATATTGACATCGTGAATATTTTTGTTTATTATTTTTAAAAATTTTAATTGAATTAAGCCGTAACCGGTCTTTTTGCAGGTGCATCATCACGGTCGAAAACTTTGTTGATGATGGCGTTTTGGTTTCTCTCAAACATTTTGTGGCTTCCCGGCGCAGGTGAACCACTCGGAACCGGAGAAACAACCTGAATTCCCGTGTCTCTGAAATTTCTTAAAATATAGCTCCAAGCTCCCATATTTTCAGGTTCTTCCTGAACCCAAAGCAATGATTTTCTGTTGGAATATTTTGCGAAAATCTCTTCAATTTTATCATGCTGAATCGGATAAAGCTGCTCGAATCTTACCAAAGCAATCGTATCACAGTTCAATTCTTCTTTTTTGGCTAAAAGTTCGTAGTAGATTTTACCGGAACACAACACCAATTTTTCAATTTTTTCAGGATTTGCAGTTGCATCATCAATGATTGGCTGGAATTGACCGTCTGCAAACTCTTCTAATGGTGAAACTACTTTCGGATGACGAAGCAATGATTTCGGCGTCATTACCACCAATGGTTTTCTGAAATTCCACTTCATCTGTCTTCTCAACAAATGGAAGTAGTTTGCAGGAGTTGTCGCATTTGCCACGATGATATTTTCATTCGCACATAGCGTTAAAAATCTTTCCAATCTTGCGGAAGAGTGTTCTGCACCCTGACCTTCAAAACCGTGCGGAAGCATCATCACCAAACCATCCTGAATTTTCCATTTTTCCTCTGCTGCGACCAAATATTGATCAACAATAATTTGAGCGCCGTTCACAAAATCTCCAAATTGCGCTTCCCAAATCGTCAAAGTATTTGGTGAAGCCATCGCATATCCGTAATCAAAACCGAGAACGCCATATTCCGAAAGATGCGAATTAAACACATCAAAACGGCTGTCTGAAATATGTCTTAAAGGAATGTATTCTTCCTCTGTATCTTCCGTTTTCACGACTGCATGACGGTGAGAAAACGTACCTCTTTCCACATCTTCCCCCGAAATTCGCACATTGCTTCCTTCCGTAAGCAGTGTGGCGTAAGCCAACCATTCTCCTAAAGCCCAATCAAGCGAGTTGGCTTCGATTTGCTTTAAGCGGGTTTCGAAAAGTCTTGTAATTTTATTGATGAATTTTTTGTCTCCTGGTAAAGTTGACATTTTCACCGCTAGTTTCTTTAGCTCATCGATGTTAAATCCTGTATTTACAGGGATTTCAACGGCTCCTTTTGCACAGATCGGATAATTTTTCCAATCATCTGCCATGAAAATATCCATGGTGTTTTTTTCGATTTCCTTGGAAGCATCGTAATCTGCATCAAGAAGCGTTTTGAATTCGGTTTCCATTTTCTTTAAAACCTCATCAGAAACAACTCCTTCCTTGATCAATTCATTTTTATAAATTTCTCTTGGATTTGGGTGTTTTGAAATGACTTTATATAAATTTGGCTGAGTAAATCTTGGTTCGTCGCCTTCGTTGTGACCGTATTTTCTGTAGCCCAACAAATCAATGTACACATCTTTCCCAAACTGTGCACGGAAATCCGCCGCAAAACGAATCGCATGTACAACCGCTTCCACATCGTCTGCATTCACGTGCATTACAGGAGATTCGGTCACTTTTGCAATATCTGTGCAGTAAGTTGAGGAACGTGCATCCAAATAATTGGTCGTAAAAGAAACCTGATTGTTCACCACAATATGTACTGTTCCACCTGTTTTATAACCTTCAAGCGTCATCATTTGTGCAACTTCATAAACAATTCCTTGTCCTGCGATTGCTCCGTCGCCGTGAATGACGATTGGTAAAACTTTATTGTAATCTTTATACTTGTCGTCAACTTTTGCGCGGCAAATTCCGTCCACCAACGCTGCAACTGTTTCCAAGTGCGATGGATTCGGCGTTAAATTGATGATTACTTCTTCGCCGTTTGCCGTTTTAATGGTTTTTGAAGAACCTAAATGGTATTTCACATCACCTGAAAAAACGTCTTCCTCGAATTCTTTTCCTTCAAATTCAGAAAAAATTTGTTTGTAAGATTTCCCGAATATATTGGTCAAAACGTTTAATCGTCCACGGTGTGCCATTCCTAAAACCACTTCATCAACACCTAATTGCGAAGAACGCGTAATCAACTGATCCAAAGCAGGAATCAATGATTCGCCACCTTCCAATGAAAATCTTTTCTGTCCAACGAATTTGGTGTGAAGATAATTTTCAAAAGCGACGGCTTGATTTAATTTTCCGAGGATTTCTACCTTTTCGTCAGCACTTAATTTCGGACGGTTTTCATTCACTTGCAACCATTTTCTGATGTACATTTTCTCCTCCACATTGTTGATGTGCATGTATTCTGTACCTATGGATTCGCAGTAAATATTTTCAAGACGCTTTACGATTTCTGCTAAAGTGGCTGCACCTTCCATCCCGATTTCTGTGGCGGAATTGAATTTTTTGTTCAAATCCTCTTTAGACAAACCAAAATTTTCAATATCTAAAGTCGGTTCATAATGTCTTCTTTCACGAACAGGATTGGTGTTGGTGAAAAGGTGACCTCTGTGCCGATATGCCTGAATTAAATTCATCACATCAAACTCCTTCTGAATATCATTCGGAATTTGTCCGTTTGCGGCTTGTTGATTGGCAAACTGAACAGCGTTTTGCGGAGTTGTAGCGGGTTGATTTCCCCCGATTTCATCACCATAGTTCTCCAAAGCAAAATCAAATCCCTGGAAAAATGCTTTCCAGGAAGGCTCTAAAGTGTCGGGATATTTTAAATATTGTTGGTATAAGTCTTCTATTAACTGCGAATGCGCCGCATTCAGGAATGAAAATTTGTCCATTATTTACAGGTTAAACTGTTGATTTTTATTTAAACTACAAATTTAACAAAAATAAGTGAAGTATTAAAGCCGAAATTGCCTTAAAAATAGTTAAAAGAATTGATTCTTATTTGGATGAGTGATTTAGAAAAACAATCAAAAAAATTTGATGAAAAATCATATCTTTTGATTCAATTCTCTCATTTCTAAATGCTTTCTTTCACGCAAGGAAAAACAAAGATTTTATCCGCAATTGTACTGCATATTTTTAAGATAAAACAAAGCCGCTTCGCTTATTTTTGATACAAAAAGATGGGGAAAATATTTTTAGAATTTTCGAAAAACTATCTAAAAACAGGCAGTGACAATTTCATTACGGTATTGTTATCTACAGAAGGTCCTTCCAAGAAAGTTTGCTGCAAATCGCCTGTTCGCATCGTGTCTCGTTTTGCTTTTAGCAAGAGTTGTTGAATTGCTTTCACTCTTCCTGCATAAGTTCCCTGATAATAAATCACATAAATTCGCGAAGCGTTCAACGTTCTGAAACTGAAATTATTATCAGAAACTCCTACTCTTTTCGATAAAGGAATTCCATAATAATAAGAGACTTCTTTATCTTTGAAGTTATCGGCATCGGTAATTAGGACAGGTTCGCCGTATTCGTCATCTCGTTTTGCCAAATCCATTTTCACGTAATTTAATACTTTATTGTGGTTCATCACGATGTTTTTAAACAATGCGTCTTTCACATTTTTTGTAGTCACGTTGATTCCCAAAAGCAATTGACCTTCCTGATTCTCAACCATTAAACTGTCAAACTTCAAATTTTTTCGTTGTTCTTCTTTATCCACTTTATTTCCTAAAATATTGTAAAGATTTTTCATACTTTTATCAATATTATCGGCAATATAATCTTTGGAGATTAAGTTTAAAGAACGTTTTAATAGCGGCTGTTTTGGAGTGTGGATATACCAAGTGAGTTTTGTTTTGTTACCGTCTCCTCTGAATTTGATGTCGATCAGATACGGACTGTTTTCCTTCCCCTCGAAAAGTTGGTACCTCAAAGTTCTGTTGGGATTTTCGTAACGGATAAAAACGTCACCGAAAGTTCCGCTACTTTTTCGGTCACGATACGTCATTGAACTTCCCTTTCCTTCATAAGGCGTGAAGAACTGAAAAGAAAGATTACTATTATCAGAAAAGAAAGCATTCCATCTTACAAAATTCTGCAGATTGTTGAACTGAGGAAAAACCTTGTCGACAGGATAATTGATTTCCTTCTCGATGGTAAAGTTTTTACTTTCGTCAACAAAAGTCATGGAAACCGCATAAACCGCCGCCAAAAAAAGAACAATCAGAATTCCGAACTTGAAAAATCGCATGCGGCAAAAGTAAGAAATAGACGTGAGATTTTTAGACACAAGACGCGAGATTTTAATCCCATGCTTAAATTACCCATAGAAAAAATCAAAAAAACAGCACCCGGAATGGATGCTGTTTTCTATTAAAAATTTTGTGATTAGGGAATATGAGTTCCCGGAGCAATTTGTGCATTTTTCTTCACCACCACAATTCCGTCTTTGATAGAATGGGTTTCGTAATCGCCATCGGGAAGATGTTTACCTCCGATGATTCGCACATTGTCACCAATGCTGCAGTTTTTGTCGAGAATTGCACGTTCGATGTAGCAATATTTACCAACGCCGAGATTTGGTTTTCCCACACTGTCATTGGAAACAATTTCATTTGTGTCCTGATAATAATCTGCTCCCATCATGTACGTATTCATCAAGGTACTTCCTCTGTCGATGCGGCTTCTGTTGCCTACAATCGAATTTTCAATTTTATCCGCCATCACAATACATCCATCGCCGAAAATGGCTTTACTTACATAAGAACCCAAAATTTTTGAAGGCGGAAGCATTCTCGCTCTCGTGTAAACCGGCGCTTTTGTAAATAAATTGAATTTCGGGAAATCCCGCGTCAAATCCAGGTTTGCATCGAAGAAGGATTGAATGGTTCCAATATCCGTCCAATAGCCGTCGTATTGAAAACTTAAAGTTTTGTAAGTTCCAATACCGTTCGGAATCAGTTCGCCACCGAAGTCATCGCCCGGATCTTCTGCAAACATTTTTTTGAGGACATTTTTGCTAAAGACGTAAATACCCATTGAAGCGAGATATTCTTTACCTTCAGACTTGCTTTTTTCTGAAACTTCAGATTTCCAGTCGGGTAATAAATCGGTTGAAGGTTTTTCAATAAAAGACGTGATATTTCCTTCATCATCCGATTTTAGAATTCCAAAACCTGGAGCGTCGTGTGAATTCACGGGAATGGTTGCAATGGTGATATCACCTTCATTTTTGCAGTGGAAATCAATCATTTCGCGAAAATCCATCTGATAAAGTTGGTCACCCGAAAGAATCAAAATATAGTCGTACTCGTACTTATCAAGGTGTTTCATCGATTGTCGCACCGCATCGGCTGTTCCTTGATACCACTGATCGTTTTCCACATTTTGTTCTGCTGCCAAAATATCTACAAATCCTTTACTGAAAATATCGAAGTGGTAAGAATTTTTGATGTGCGAGTTCAAAGAAGCAGAATTAAACTGCGTTAAAACCATAATTCTGTTATAACCCGAATTCAGACAGTTAGATATCGGAATATCGACCAACCTGTATTTTCCTGCAATGGGAACCGCAGGTTTCGAACGCGAATACGTTAATGGGAACAATCGTGTCCCTCTTCCACCACCGAGAACTATTGAGATTACGCTGGGTTTCATCGTTTATTTTTTTGTTATTAATTTATCAGCTTGAGACATAACAATATTACTGATTTTTAGCCATTGAGCAAAATAAAATTACATGATAATTCATGGTTTTTCGCTCCCTCTTTTAATTTCAAAAAATTAAGACAAAACACGGAAAAGTCATCAGAATAACCAAACAAAAAAAACTCCCTCAAATTGGACTGCCCCCAAAAAGTTAGACACTTTTTAGGGGCATTTTTATTATGGGAGAATCAAAGTATAGTTTAGAATTTAAGGTGAGTTGTGTGGAGAAGATTAAGAAAAATGATCTGTCGATCCACTCTTTGGCACAGGAAGTAGGTTTGGATGCGACGGTTGTTCGCAAATGGAAAAGGTTTTATGATTTGTACGGAATTGAAGGACTGCAACGCAGAAGCAATCGCCGTTATGACGTAAAATTTAAGTTAAGAGTTTTGGAAACGATCAAGGCACAAGACTTATCTCTAAAGCAAGCTGCTGCACGGTTTAATATCGCTGCAGAATCCAGCATCACCAATTGGCGGAGCGCTTACGAAAAAAGTGGTATTTTAGGGTTACAGAATAAACCCAAAGGAAGACCAGCAATTATGAGCGATTACCAACGTAAAAAGAAAAAGTCTGGCAAACCATTGACCAGGGAAGAAGAATTGTTACTGGAAAATGAAAGACTGCGAGCCGAAATCGATTTTCTAAAAAAGTTAGACGCCTTAACTCTCAAAAAGAACAAGCAAAAGCCATCGAAGAGTTAAGGCCTAAATACAATCTGTCCGTATTATTGGATTGTACCGGGATGGCGAGAAGCAGTTTCTATTATCATCAAAACAAGGCTCAAACCGACAAATATTCGGACGTAAAAACAATGATAAAACAGATTTATCATCAACACAAAGGAAGGTTTGGATACCGGCGTATTACTTTGACAATGAGAGATAAAGGAATTATTATCAATCATAAAACAGTATTGAGATTAATGAAATCGCTAGGACTGAAAAGCATTATACGGGTAAAGAAATACAAATCTTACCGTGGAGAACAAGGAAAAATAGCACCCAATATTTTGAAAAGAAATTTCAAAGCCGACCAGCCGAACACGAAGTGGGCAACCGATGTAACGGAATTTAATGTCTCGGGAAATAAGCTCTATTTATCTCCGATAATCGATTTATTCAACGGTGAAATCATCAGCTATAATCTCTCAGAAAGGCCTGTCTTTGCACAGATTACAGATATGCTGAAAAAGGGTTTAAAGAAAATTAAAAATACAGAAAACATCATTTTACATTCAGACCAAGGTTGGCAATATCAAATGAAAGCTTATCAAAATATATTAAAAGAAAAAGGAATTGTTCAAAGTATGTCCCGAAAAGGGAACTGTCTGGACAATGCCATAATCGAAAATTTCTTCGGAACATTGAAGTCTGAAATGTTTTATACCAAAAAGTTTGGTTCTATCGACGAACTCAGGAAAGAAATAAAAGAATACATTGATTATTACAACAACGACAGAATAAGGCTTAATTTAAAAGGAAAGAGCCCGGTACAGTACCGAACTCTTTCCTTTAATAATATTGTTTAATTTTGTCTAAACTTTTGGGTGCAGTCTAAATATGAGGGAGTTTTGCGATCCGGACGGGACTTAAAAACGTTTGGTTTTGCCTTTTGCAATGGGCGTTTATAAATTGTGTTTCTAAAAGGACACCGAATTTTCCCCCTCCTATTTTATTACGTTTTGTAACATCTTGTAGGTTTATCAAAGATAAGAAATTAATAAAACATGTGCAATAAATGTATAGGTTAATCGCGGATTAATTCTTTTACGATTTCTGCTTGCAGACCGGCATATTGGCAGAATTCTTCTATGGTGATAAACTGATGTTCCTCCTCTCCTAGTTTTTGTTTGATGCGCTGGATAAGATCGCGGGAAAAGCGTTCGCTTTTTCCTGTGATTCTTACGATATCTTTCGGGTAGATGCAGAGTCTTTGAGGCGGTCGTTTCATACTCTATCCTTGGTTTTGGGTTGGAGTTGCTATACTGATTCTGCGGTGACTATGCAAAGGTAAAATTATTCTTTTTCCTACTAAATAGGAAACTTGTGTCCTTTTCGGCAAAAAGCGTCGTTATCGGCACGGAAACTTGCTCTGCATATTTGTTTTGCAAAATTTTGTCTTGTGAATTCACCAAGATTTGAGAGAATGAACCTCATCATTCTAAAATCAATTTTTTAAAATTTAAGAAAATGGCTAGACAAAGCAGTATTATCAAACTGAAAGGCACTATTGGTGGTGTAATGTTCTATAGTCTCCACTTGGTTCTCCGTGAACAGCAACAATCATTGTATAGAGTACTCATATCAGTATAAACTTATCCCAAAAGAGGATTCTTTTCCAAGTCCACGCTTTCCAAACAATGAAGAATGTAAGAGTACTCTCCAAAAAAGCAAGCATTACATAAAAAATGCGCCATTCTGAAATGGATGAAATACCAATAAGGAATGTAAATAAAGCAAGGAATCCCGCAATTGAGATATTTAAAATTCTGTTGATTTTAGGTTTTAAAATCAATGAGAGAAATATCATCAATGAAGGAACTGTGAGAAGTATGGTTGCATAAAGCAATTTGTATGGTGTATTCAATAAATTTTCACCACTAATTAATCCTTCAACTTTTCGGGGAACATACAGCTCAAAATAATCTGCGTAAATGTAGAGGAACATTACCGAAGTCCACAAACCGGACAATAAAATTTTAATATTAATCTTAAAATCTTCAAATTCTGTTTTTTTTGTTTTCATTATAATTTTTTTTGATTTTTTTATACCAATTACTAATAGCCATAAACAAATCCCAATCTCCGCAACAGAAGGAATTTTACCGATAATTCTTGAAATTCCTATATCTTGATAATTCGCAAATAAAGTATTGCCGAAAAAATTAATAACATAACCGAAGCATCCCAACATTAAAAGAATTCCGAATATTTTAGGAATAAAACCAGATTTGTAAACCAAATAACCGAAAGGAAACAACCAAAGTCCCCAAAAAAATGTAGAGATAAAAATTCCGTATTCGTATCGATTAAGATGAAACATAACCAAAGATTGCAGTTGAGATTCATTATAAATTTTTAGATACTCTTCCTTGTGAATGATATCTAAAATAATATACTTACTATAAAGATTAAAAAACGAAATAGGGATACTCACCAATACAGAAACCACCATAAAATTGGCAACAAATTGATTGACAGTTTTCAACAATTCTCTTAAAACCAAAGGCAAGAAAATAAAAGCCAAATAACAGAGTACACTCGAAAAAACCCCAATTCGGTAAAGGTTTTCATTTTTGAGAATATTATTAAAAGTTGCTACTTTATCTTCCCAAACTATTAATTGTTTTGGTATATATCCTAAACTTACAATTCCTGTTATAACTACGATTAAATAAAGAATTCCTGCAATTCTTGCTGTCCTTTTATTTGAACCGAAATTTGTATCGTTTTCAAAAATTCCTACCATTCCTTTATATTAATAAAATCAATCTTTACACGAAGTTTTAACATTTTGCATCAAAAAATAATGCGCTATACAAAAATGAAAGAATATAATTTAAAGTGCTCTTGACTTTTGTTAGGAAAATAAAAAATCTTCTAAATTTTAGAAGATTTTGCTATTATTTGTTTAATTTTTTTCTGATTCTGCTTAAACTTTCGGGTTTCATTCCTAGAAGTGATGCAATGTATTGTATCGGGACATTTTGAACAATCTGTGGAGCTTCTCTTAATAATTTCACATACCGTTCTTCTGCACTTAAAGTAGCCAACTCAAATGCTTTTCGATTTTTTTCTTCAATGATGTTTTGAAATAACTGAATGGTGTATTGTTTTACGGATATACCTTTTTCAAAAACAGTATCCATATCGTCTCTTTTAATTCTCAGTATTTTGCAGTCCGTAATTGTTTGCAGAGTTTCTGTGGCAGGTTTCCTCTCCATCAAACTCATGTAAGAAGCAATAAAACGAGGTTCACTATTGATTTCTACCGTAATTTCATTCCCATCAACGTCAGTATGAAATTTACGCATAAACCCTGATAAAATGTAATTTTGATACTGTGGAATTTCACCTTGCTTTTCATACAATGTATTTTTTGGCAACTCAAAATATTCAAAATACTGATAGCAAAGTTCCCTATCAATATCGTGCATAGGATAAACTTCACTTAGTTTGTTGCAGAAAAAGTTAAAAATCCCGACCTCTATCATATGCGAATAGTATGCGCATATCTAAAATTGTTATAAAACTCGTTATACAAATGGTCTATATTTCAGAATAGTAATTTTATTGAGACCAAAAAAATCAAAAACCCCGCAGATTGGAAATCTTTTTCGGGATTTAAGATTTTGCAGCTAACATAGTCTATCTTAGTAAATATGCACCAAAACTATTGTAACCGCCATAAGATCCGTCTATGGTAATTGCAACACCAGAAATATTTGTCAGCTGTACTTCTACGTAGTCATTTTCATTTAGCAATGCATTAGCAGAAAAACTTATCGTAGGAAGCGTGACTTGGTTAGTTCCTGTTCCCGGCAAAATGTAATCTTGTATGCTTTCTGTACCATTCTTTAAAAGTGTAATTCTTACATAGTCATTCCAAGCAGAACCAGAAGCAATCCCAGAATTATTTACTAATTTTAAATTCACATCAAAATGATAATAGCCATTTTTGGGAACGTAATATTTATTGTTTTGGAAAATACCGCCATTATTATCAAATTGTACAGTACCATAATAACTATTTTGGAAGATCTGGTTAGTTGATTTTTTTGCAATTAGCAGGTAAGTGTTGCTATAATTTTCCTGCCAAGTTGCATTTCCATTAGCGTCAGAAGTGAGAACTTTTCCGTTTCCAGGAGAACCACTTGTAATTTTGAGCGCTCCGTTGATTTCTGTACCTCCGGTTCCGGTTTGCAATGCCAATCCTGATAAGCTGCTGAAGTATCCTCCGATTCCATCGTCTGATGTTCCAGAAACACCAATTCCTGCAAAAATAGAGCTTCCTTTCACACCAGTTCCTGTATTAGAACTTCCTTGTACTCCTATACTATTTGAACCCGACGAACTTCCACTTATTCCGACTCCACCATTACCATTATTGTAGTAGTTTGAAACTTGAAATGCAACATTGGAAGTGTTGCCAGAACCTGAATAAGGCAAAGAAAATCCTGATGAGGATGTTTGCCAAGTTGCATTTCCAGAAGCGTCAGATGTTAAAACTTTTCCTGCTCCAGCCCCGTTGGTCATTTGGAAATCGGTGGTTTTTGTTTTTCCGCTAACTACCAGTCTTTCCGTAGGATTGGTCATTCCAATCCCAACGTTTCCAGAGTTGGCATTATAAATATTGTTCCCAGAAACATACCACTGCGAAGATCCGGAAGCACTTCCTGCAGAATTGGCATACATTGCATACGGAACACTCAATAATTGCGAAGTTCCTGCAATCGTGTAATTGGTTCCGCCAGATGGATCGGTTTCTGTTTTCAGATAAAAATTTCCTGATGACCAGTTGATTGCAGAGAAATTTCCTGCAAAAACGGTTCCGCTGCCTATTTGCAAAGTTAAAAGTCCGTTTACGTTGGTAGTTCCGTTATGGGTTTCGGCATATACCAAATTTCCGGTAGGTGATCCCTGCAAAATACTTACATATACAGATACATTTTGGTTTTGGATTAATTGTCCCGAAGCATTTCTAATAATGGCTTGGTAACTCATTTTTTGAGGTGCTTGTGCATAGGAAAACAATATTCCTAAAAAAAGTAATATAATTGAAATTGATTTTTTCATGATGTTAATTTTGTTAATTTTTTTTTTATAAATTGTTTCAGTCAGATATTTTGTGTCCTCTAACTACAAATTTGTAATATGACATGGTGGAAGCCCCATCAAAATTATTTACATTAAACCAAATGGATTTTGGAGAAGAAATATAAACTTCGAGAGATGCATAAAAATATTTTACGTTACTGGTGTTGTCAATAGGTATTTGATCTAAAACGAAATTTGAATCCATAGAAACACTATAAAAAATAGATGTCAATGCCGTTGGATTCCCATACCCACTGAATTCGAAATGATAAAGCCCTGGGTTATTGATATTTACGATTAAACTTTTTTTGGGGTTGGAATAGGACGCCTGGCTTCCTGCAATTACAGTTCCTGTGTTATAAATTGTTTCTAGAATTCCATCATTTGTATTTCCTGCTTTCTTATACAAAAAGAATTGAAATCTTTCCAAATTGTTATAAGCAGATGATTTCCAACTTGCATTTCCACTTGCGTCAGAAGTCAACACTTTTCCAGCACCGGGATTTCCACCAGCAATTTTAACTGTTCCAGCAATATCTATATTCCCATTGGCTTTAACAGCCAGACCTGTATTACTGCTAAATTCTCCACCTGGACCATCACTGGAAAATCCTGAAACTCCGGCATAGTTTCCATCGGTTTCAAATTCCCCGCCTTTTCCAGAGGAAGAAAATCCGTAAACAGCACTTCCACTTGAAGATTCTGCATGAACAGCATTACCGCTTTCCGCAGAAGCACTAACTGCAGTTCCCGCTCCCGAAGCATCTCCTACAATTGCCGTACTTCCAGTAGAAATGCCATTATTTGTAATTTTGAAAGCAGGATTATTCGTAGAAACAGTTCCACTGTAAGGAACAGAAAATCCATTAGAAGCGTTCCCCGCATTTTTAGCATATAAAGCATAGGGCACACTCAACAATCTTGAGGTGGAACTTATCGTATAATTGCTTCCTCCAGTAGGATCAATTTCAGTTTTTATGAAATACGGTGCGTTTGTACTCCAATCTATTGTAGAAAAATTACCTGTTAACGGAACTCCAGAACCAATACTAATACTAAAAAGTCCGTTTTGATTGGTTGTAGCGGTTTGATTCTCTACATAAACTGCAGTTCCTGTTTCATACGTTTGCAAAATTGAGATTTTTATCCCCACATTTTGATTAATAATCAGTGCGTTGCCAGCGTTTCTAACAACAGCCTGATAACTCATTGCATTAGGTGCTTGCGCGAGGGAATAGAAAATTCCTAAAAAAAGTAATATAATTGAAATTGATTTTTTCATGATGTCATTTTTTTATAATTTTAAATGTTTTGGTGTTTTTTCCATCTTGCATTACCTTCAAAATGTACATAGATTGAGGAAGCATACTCAAGTTAAGTTCGTTTTTTTTCTGGTTCAACTGTCCTTGTTTTATGAGTTTTCCTTGTGCATCATACAATAGAAATTCAGAATTCTTGTAAGACTCTTCATGGAAATCTACATACAGTACATCTTGTACGGGATTTGGATACAGGCTAATGTTTTTCACAAGATTCTGTGTTTCCGAAGTTGACAATGTGGTGATTTCATACGCTTGCTGAACACCTTCGCTTACCATTCCTGAAGACGAACTGTAAGCGTGATACGCGATTTGCCCCACAGAATAAGAAGCACTACCGCCGCTTCCATTTGAGTTTCCGCCAGAAGCAACAATGGCTTGCTGTGCTTGCATTTGACTGACTATTGAAATCAGAAAAAGGATTACTAAATTTTTCATGTCGTAAAATTTTTCATCAAAATTATTCCTTCGTAAAATTCAACAAAAGCAGAAATAGACAAAACGCATTTAAAATAGACGAATGAATTCTAATATTTTTTTCTAAATTTGATGAGAACTAAAACTAATGAAATCCCTAAACTGTATCATTGCGGATGATGACGAAATAGACCGGCTTTTGACATTATCTTTCGTCAAAAGGTTTCCCGAATTCAACATACTGGGATTTTGCTCCAACACAGAAGAAGCACTGGAAATTATCAACCAAAACAAGATTGATGTCTTATTTTTGGACATTGACATGCCCGGTTTGTCAGGAATTGAACTCCGTAAAAAAGCTGCAGATATTCCCGTTTGTATTTACATTACTTCGCATCCGGAATTTGCAGTAGAAAGTTTTGAACTGGACACATTGGATTTTTTAGTAAAACCCATTAAATTTCAAAGATTTGAGCAAACCGCAAATAGAATTTTTGATTTTTTTGAAATGCGGGAAAAAGCCCAACTTTTTGAAGCAAGTATCGGTGGCGACATCATCTACATAAAGGAAGGACACAACCAAATAAAGGTAAAAATGCATGAAATTCTCTATCTAGAAGCTTTGAAGGATTACACCAAAATTATTACTCCACAGAGAAAACACTGCGTGCTTGCCAGTATTGGAAATTTATTGAAAGAGAAACAATTTCAATCTTTCATTAGAATCCATAGGAGTTTTGCCGTGCAGAAAAATTTTATTGAGAAGATGATGACTTCGGAATTATTGCTTAACAACGGAACTCAAATTCCAATTGGCAGAAGTTACCGCGAGAATTTAAAATTTTTATAAAACCTGTTCTTAAAAAAATTGTTTAAAAGATGCTAAAAAAAATTTTCTTTTTCTTTTTTTTCAGCCATCTGATTTTTGCACAGATTCCTAAATCCAAGGATTCTCTGCAAATTTACCTCAATACCCAAGCAAAAGACACACTCTATATTCAGGCACTTAATGATTTTGCTTTCATAAACATTCAGGAAGGCGATTACGACAAAGCCGAACAAATGATTTCGCAAATGGAGCAACTTTCGCAAAAACTAAAATACAAAACAGGTTTTTACAAAGTTGCCAATATGAAAGGCGTAATCGAGTTCAGCAAGCAAAAACCCGAAAATGCCTTACTTTATTTTCAACAATGTTCAGAAATCATCAAAAAGTACAAGCTCGAAAAAAAATATTATCAAAATGTTCTGAATAATATTTTAATTATCTACGATCAATTGGGAGATCGGGAAAACGCTACGAAATACGCCATGGAACTCATTCATTTTCAGGAAAAAAACAAGTTGCATCCGCTGAAAACCAGTCCTTATGACCAAATCGGGAAAAATTTGAAATTCTATAAAAAATACGATGAAGCGTTGGTGTATTTCAGTAAATCTCTATTGATAGAAACACAAAACAAAAACCTCAGCGGAATGGCAATCTCCGAAAACAATATTGCTACTCTTTATGAGGATATGGATGAAAACACGGATGCAATTTCACACCTGAAAAAAGGGTTGCAATATGCCCAGAAAATTGACTATAAATTATTGCAAACCGATTTGCTTACCAATCTTGGAAGACTTTTTCAGAAACAAAATAATGACAAGGAAGCTGAAAAATATCTGTTGAAATCTGAAAAACTTTGTAGGGAACTCGATGCCAAGTCAAGCCTGAAAATCGTGTGTCAAAATTTGGGAGACCTTTATCAAAAAAAAGGTAAAGAACAACTCGCATTGAAATATTACAACGAAGCACTTCGTATTTCCAAAACCACTTCGGATCCACAACTTTCTTATTCTATTAATGATGTTTTGGCAAAATTGTATGCCAATAAGAACGATTTCAAAAGCGCCTACCAATTTCAGCAAGCCTCCATTTCTGCCAAAGATTCGTTATTCGAAATTAGGACGCAGGAAAACACCGAAAATCTTTTAAGAAAATATGAAGCCGAAAAAAAACAACAAGAAATAAAAACACTTACCGCCGAAAAAAACGTTCAAAAACTGCAAATAGAAGTCGCCGAAAAAAACAAAAAGTACTTCATTATAGGAAGTTTACTATTAGCAATTATCGGAGGAATGTTTTTTTACCAAGGCAGGAACCGGAAAATAGCAAATAAAAAACTGCAAATTTTGAACACAGAATTGGATAAAGCAAATAAAAATAAAGCACTATTTCTAGGAATCTTAAATCACGATTTGCGAAGTCCCGTTGCTTCTTTGGTAAATTTTTTGAAAATTCAGAAGAACAGTCCCGAATTGATGGATGAAGAAACCAGAAAACGTCTTAATTTGCAGGCGACAACTTCTGCCGAAAAACTGCTGAAAAACATGGAAGACCTTTTGCTTTGGTCTAAAAGTCAGATGGAAAAATTTGAAGTCCAAAGAAAAATATTCGCAGTTTCGGACCTGTTTTCAGACCTGAAAAATGAGTTTTCTTGGGTCGAAGAAACCATAATACACTTTCAAAATCCCGAAAATTTGGAATTAAATTCCGACAAGGAATTTCTGAAAACCATTTTGAGAAACCTTATTGCCAACTCGGCAAAAATTTTGACAGATAAAACAAACGGAAAAATTGTCTGCGCCGCAAAAAGCACAGGAAACACTGTGGAAATCTCCATAAAAGACAACGGTGGCGGGAGCGATTTGGAAAAATTCAGCGCGTTATACAACGATCAGGGAAAAATTGGCATCAAAAACGGTCTTGGTCTGCACGTAATACGGGATTTGTGCAAAGCAATAAACGCTGAAATCAAAGTAAATTCCGACAAGATAATCGGGGAAACGGAGGTGGTCGTTTATATGAGAAAAATTTAAACTTGCGTTGGGGTTGGAAAAAAGAGTTTAAAACCAATCCTAAACAAAAGCACTCACAAGATATTCAATCTCTGAATAAGCCCGTGAACAGGTTCATTTTCAAACTTTCCAGTGACCTTTATCAAACCTTTTTACAGGTCACTTAATAGATCACTTTCAGACTATGAAAAATTGGCTCAATTTGGTACCGACATAAAAAAAATGCAGTAAAACCTCTATTTTACTGCATTTTGTATTACTTTGTTGTAATATTTGCGATCCGGACGGGACTCGAACCCGCGACCTCCGCCGTGACAGGGCGGCATTCTAACCAGCTGAACTACCGGATCAATTTTTTTTGAAAAGTAAATTGTAAAACTTTTGCGATCCGGACGGGACTTGTATTATCTTAATTTTTTCTTTATTCATAATACTTTCAGAAAGTATTAAAATTAAGGTAACCTAAACTGACCCCTCCTATTTTTTATCAATTGGATACAAATCGTATGAGTGCAAATGTAGTAAAATTATTCAATTCTGCAAAGAACTTATTCATTTTTTGCATAGGTTAATTTTTTATGAGTTCCTGTACCTTTTCAACTTTGAAGCCTGCATAGTGGCAGAACTCCTCTATTGTTATAAATTGATGTTCTTTTTTGTCCAAGGCAATTCTGATACGATGGATTAGGTCACGGGAAAAGCGTTCGCTTTTGCCGGTGATTCTTACGATGTCTTTCGGGTAGATGCAGAGTCTTTGGGGTGGCTTTTTCATACTCTATCCTTGCTTTTGGTTGGGAGTTGCTATACGGATTCTGCGGTGACTCTGCAAATGTAAAATTATTCATTTTGTTTCTGATATAGAAACTTTTTGCGGTTTCGGCAAAAAGTGTCGTGATCGGCACGGAAACTTGCTCCACATCTTTGTTTTGCGAAATTTTGCCCTGTGAATTCACAAAGGTTTGAGAAAATGAACCTTCCCCGAAGGAGAAGGGAGAAAGAGGAAAATCATTTTTATTATCAATTTTTTAAAATTAAACAAAATGGCAAGGCAAAGTAGTATTATCAAACTGAAAGGCACTATTGGCGGTGTAACTTTCTACAAGTCCAAAGATGGTTATTTGGCAAGGGAAAAAGGCGGTGTTGATGCATCTAGAATTAAGAATGACCCTGCATTTCAAAGAACCCGAGAAAACGGTTCGGAGTTCGGGCGTGCAGGAAATGCAGGAAAAGTTTTGCGAAACTCTATCAGGGTTTTGTTGTTGAAGGCTTCTGATTACAGAATGGTAAGCAGATTGACGCGTGATATGGTTAAGGTTATCCAAATGGATGCGACCAATCCGAGAGGTCAAAGAAATGTGATCGATGGCGAAGCAGAACTTTTGCAGGGTTTTGAATTTAATGTGAACGGAAAATTGGGGACTACTCTTTTTGCACCGTTTGCTGTGACCTTGGACAGAGTAACCGGTGATGCAAAAGCAGAAATTGAAGGATTTACTCCGGAGGTTTCTATCGCTGCTCCGGGAGGAACTACCCACTTCAAAATTCTTTCCGGTGCGATGGGAATTGACTTTGAAAACCAAGTTTTCGAAGCAAAATTGAGCGAAAGCGTTATTCATCCTTGGGATGGAACTGCGGTTGCCCCACTTACTCTAGAGAATAACCTTACGGCAAATTCAACGCATCCGTTGTTTTTTGTTTTGGGAATTGAATTCTATCAGGAAGTGAATGGCGAAAAATATCCGTTGAAAAACGGAGCATTTA
The DNA here is from genome assembly GCF_020084865.1 of Candidatus Kaistella beijingensis. Lineage (NCBI taxonomy): Bacteria > Pseudomonadati > Bacteroidota > Flavobacteriia > Flavobacteriales > Weeksellaceae > Kaistella > Candidatus Kaistella beijingensis. Next base: position 1,076,606 of record NZ_CP071953.1, read on the forward strand.
ATGCGCTGCAGATTGTAAAAGTTGTTGGAACTTAATTTCATTTCTTCATCATGAAATTGGAATTATTTCGGCAATATTTTCCAAACGGAACGAATGGGGAACTTTTCTTTAATGGTAAAAAAGTCTGCGATACTATTGAGTTGCCTTGGAAAGAAAACCACAGAAAAATTTCCTGTGTTCCGGAAGGAGTTTACAGAGTCAGGAAAAGGTTCAGTCAAAGATTTAAGTGGCATTTGGAAATTATTGATGTTAAAAACAGAGACCTCATCCTGTTTCATCCTGCCAATAACGCACTTAAAGAATTGAATGGCTGTATTGCTCCCGTAAGCGAAATTTCGGGAGAAGGTAAAGGGATCCGCTCTCGGATTGCTTTTGATAAGTTGAAGGAAATCCTGTTTCCGTTTTTGGAGAAAGGATTTGTAATTGCATTAACCATTAAAAGACCATAGAAATGGGAAAAATAATTGAAAGAATGCTCGAACCTACGCCAAAATTTTTTAAGATTTTGAGAAATGTGGGCTTGGCTCTCACGGCTGTAAGTGGCGTGCTTGCTACGGCTCCAATATCGCTTCCTGCGGTTGTTGTTACGGTTGCAGGATATTTGACCGTTGCAGGCGGAATTGCGAGCGCGGTAAGTCAGGCAGCGGTTTATCGGGACGAGTAAGTGTATGAATGTTGTGGATAACTCCACGAAAGCGAGCACGGCTTTCGGAACATTAATCACTATATTTGCGAATATCAGTCACAACGATTTGCTGAAAACCATGATTCTTGCAGCAGTTGGTGGCGCTTCAAGTTTTTTGGCAACGCTGGTGGTGAAATTTTTGATCTGCAAACTAAAAAATATTCGTTCCAAACAAAAGTTGTGGTGACTTGGGAACAAAAAAGGCCTTCCGGTTTCGGAAGGCTTTTGTTGTTAAATTAGATTGATAAATAATACTTTCTAATTAACGAATGCCGCAACTGCTGCAAGAGTTGCATCTGTTTGTGCGTTTTCTGCTCCAATTCCCAAGTGGACTTGATTTTCTGAACCATTTCGGGCGTTTTGCAGGACTTTTCAAAGGCGGGTTGTATGAAGTTCCGCATCAGGCTTTTCAGGTCGCAAAGGCGGAGCATTTCGATGACGCTTCCGCAAAGGTGTGGATGGAAGAAGCCGTGCTTCCAAAATGCATAAAATGTCCAATAGTAGGTTTCGAGTTCCTGCGAACTTGTAACATAAATGATGTGGCAGTTTGGGCAGGGTTCAAACATCGGTTTTCCTGCATTTCTTCCTCTTGAAAGGATGTAAAGAGCCGTTTTCGGGGCTGGACTGTGGACTGAGTACGTCCGTACTTTGTGTGCGAGCATAATTTTGGTTTAAAAAATTTTGCTCCGCGAAATATTAACTAAAAGAAAAAAAAGAAAAAAAGAAAGTGCTCCACCCTCGTGGAAGGAAAATGCGATGCAATATTTTTTTGCAAAAAAGATGGACGTACTATTTTTCACGGCTATCTTTTTTTTCAAAAAACCCTTTAGGGCTTGATATTGTCAGCGCATTTTTCCTGACAACAGAAATTTACTTTCTTTTTTTTTATTTTTTCTTATTCCGAACTTTCTACGAAGGAAATTCCAAAACATCGATTGATGGGGATAATTGCTTGTGACAACTGCACTCAAAGCGAGGAAAAGCGATGGAAAAGACAGGTGCATAGTGCTGTGAATACTTGGAACAGTGCTATGCTCCTGTGCGCGGTGACGGAAGTGTATAGACGGCAGAGAAAAACGGTTGTTCAGCAACCGTAAAGTGAATGACGGCTATATACTGGAGGAACTTGGGAAAGCGTTGGCAAACCGGGGAAACAGACTCGCAGGAAAATGGTACCTTACATCAGAGTCAAGATACGAGAACCGAGATGCAAGACGGAATGGTAACAAGCGGTTGCAAAGACAGTGGTATGGAATGCTGAAAGAAAATGCTTTGCTTAGGAATTTTCAGCACGCGCCACAAACACACTACAAACCTTTGCCTATGAAACTGAAGTGTTTTTGGTGTGTGGTGAAAATATGGTGGCTGCCGAAAGTATTTTCTTCAGTATGGAATACTACTGTGTGCGGTGACGAAAGCGACTGTATTGCCACTAAACTTTTCCGCTGAAAAAAAGCAATACAGTGGCTGTAGGAACTTGGGAAATCCCGAAACTCTCAGCACCATTTTTCTGCATCCTTAGCAGGGTTGGTGGGGAATTGTTGGTTTTTGATTGGAGGACTGAACGTGTAAATGATAACTGCACGAGCGGCTGGAAGGCGTTAGCGCAAAAGGGCTTCACCCGTTGCAAGGAAAGCATTTTACATAATCTCAAATTATAGGCACTGATGGATTTTGCCAGTAACGAAGCCTGCGGAGTGGAAGGCAACGTTTTGCGATGGATGTGCGTATAATTTTGATTATGTAACTTGCTGTGGCAGAGCGGAGATTATTAAGACATCCAACTATTTAGATAGAGAAACTTATCTATTTCGTCATTCATCAATGCATAAGTGAAATAATGGAGAGGGTTCAAGAAATATAAAAAACTTCTAATGATATCTTTATGGCTGTATTCTTCAATTAAAGAAAAAGTAGAATAATACTCTAAAAAATTCCTGTCATAATGTGCAACAGATTTATTTCTAATTTTAGGCATTATTTCGTCATAATCAAATTCATATTTAAATTCTGCCAATTCTCTGTTAAGCATATCAAAGAAAGTATGAAAAAACTGTTCATAATCCTTTTTTACAGTTTTATAAATTTCTCCTTTAAATTTGTAATATGTATTAATTGTCTCATATGCTATTAGATAAGCAATTTTAATGTTATAATAATTTTCCCATTCAGATTTAGATCTCTGAAGATTTCTATAAACACATAGCCAATCTATATAACTGGTCGTTACAAAACAAAAAAATTCAACTTTGAGTTTATGAGCTTTTGCCAAATTCTTTACTTCATCATTATCATTTTCTAAAAACAGTTCGGTTTGTGCAATTTCATCAACACATTTTTTAAGCTCAATTTCATAATGATTAATTTTTTCATCTACTTCTTTAAAAGTCATTATCTTCATCAACTATTATTTTTTCGTTTTTTGAATTTCCAATTTTAACAATTTAAAAAATTCGTTCAATCCATTAAAGTATCCCTGCAAAAATTCTTTGCTGTCAAAATCATAATCCCATAAATTGTGGCTTGAATATGAATATAAGGTTGGTGAAGATTTGTGATATGTCCAAAACATCCTGAAACAATCTACTATTCTGTAATCTTCGTTTTTATAATATTTTGTAGTATTAAGGTTATTGAAAATTTCTTCAATCCGATTTTCTTCAAAATTCAATTTCAAAGAAATCCTATGGCCTTCTAAAATTAAATCTACTCCATCAACAAAATCATCACATCTACAAAGCCAATCTTCACCATCTTGGAAAGCTGTAAATTTTTTATTTTTAGAAAATTTGTTAAGAAGATTACATTTCTCAATTGCCAAATCTTTGTTGGATTTTATAATTGACATTTCAAAACCAATGGTCTTTGTTTCAAAACTTTCTTTTTCAAATTCTGCACTGTTGATTATACTCTGAATTTCTTCTATTGCATCCTGAAAGACACTGTCATCATCACGGCTATTTCGGTAATCGTCCCAATTGGTGGATTCATCAGTCCTTCTAAAAAGGATTCCCATTTCGCGGTTATGCCTTTGAGAATATTCATATAAATTCATTGAGGTTATCATTAAATATTTCTCATTGTAAAGGCATTTGCTGTGTAAGTTGGAATGATAAAGTAAGTTTAGGTTCTCAATTTCATTAAATTTATTTCTTTCTTTGTCGGAAAGTTCACCTTCTTTGTAAATGAGGGTGATTTCAACACCTCTTTTTTCAGCGTCTTTGAGTAACGAGAAAATTTTTTCTGAAACCTGAATATAGGGGCTAATTATTATAAGTTCTTTTTCTGCTGTTTCAATAATTTTTGGAATCCATTCCAAAAGTTTCTTTTTATTTAGAAATTCTGCCATTACTTTTCTATAGCCTGTTTTATTAAACTCATAATATATTCTAAATTTTTAGTATCCTCAACAATTATTTCGTAATCGCCATTTCCCCAATGCCCCACTGAAGAAACATCACGAGCAATCTTCTTAGGATCATCCAGTTTTCCTTTTTTCAGATTTATAAAAAATTTCAATCCATTTTTTTGAATACAGACATCACTAAAAATTTTATTTTTCGAAGTAAATCCGATTTCTAATTTTTTAGGCTTAATATCCAGGTCATTTTGCAGGTTTAAAATGGCACTTTTGTAGGTTTCGTATAATTCAACAGTATCATCAGACTTCCCTACAAGATGATCTTCTTCTGAATATACTTTCGTTTGCTGAATTACTTTGCTAATTTCTGAACTATCATTTTTCTGAACTTGCTTAATACTTGGTGCAGATTTAGATTTTTTAACAGGATTAATTACTACCACATCGTTTTCAAATTTTTTAATTTCCCACAATTCAATTGCCAAATCTTTGAAGTTTGAAGACTGCTTTTGAAAATCATTAAAAGAAGGAGAAACAAAAATAATTTTGCTTTGGGACCAATCCACATCTGATCTTTTTAAACTTTTCTTTTGAGATTCATTATATTCAACAATAAATTCAGCTTTGTATTCCAGCATTAAATTAAGATAAGATACTCCTTGGTCAACCACACTATAATTCTGACTTTTTTTGTATTCAATTATCACGAATGATTTACTATCTTCATCAAAAGCCAAAGTATCAATCCTATTACTTTTTATTGTAAATTCAGATTTCACAAAGTGAAGGCCGGTAATTGAGCAAAGGTTTTTTTCGAATAACACCTGGATATCCTTCTCGAGTTTAAAAGAATTTTCTTTCAGCTCTAAAAGCGAATTTTTTGAGTTTGTAAATAACAGCATTATTAATTTTTATTAAAACTTATCAAATTTAACGAATTAATTCATTTTCTCCTTAACAAAAGCCGAAACCGTAAGTCTGTGAACATTCAGGATTCTGCCGATAGCTGAATATGAAACTTTTTTGTCCAGAAGTTCTTTGATTTTTTTCTCCTGTCCTGTGAGTTTAGTTTTTGCTGATTTTCTTCCTTTTGGACGACCGAGAATGACGCCTTCTGCTTTTTTTCTTGCCAATGCTTCTTTGGTTCTTTGTGAAATGAGGTTGCGTTCTATTTCTGCGGATAAGCCAAAAGCAAATGCCAGAACTTTTGAATTGATGTCGCTTCCCAAACGGTAATTGTCTTTAATCGTCCAAACCTGAATATCTTTGTTCATACATTCATTCAAGATTCCCATAATCATTAAAAGGTTTCTTCCGAGACGAGAAAGTTCGGAACAAATGAGCACATCTCCTTTTTTCATTTTTTTGAGAAGCTTGCCGAGTTTTCTTTCTTCGAGTTTTTTGGAACCGGAAATGGTTTCTTCCAACCATTTATCTACCACCACAATACTTTTTTCGCAAAACTGGTTAATTTCGTAGCGTTGGTTTTCTACTGTCTGTTTGTCTGTACTCACTCTAATGTAACCGTAAATCATAGTTTAATTTTTTAAAATTTAAGTGTTTAAAATAAACCAAAACCATATAAAATAAAACTTAGCTATTTTTTCATCAACGAAAATGAGCGTTTTTGTTAGTCAGAACTCAGAAAATTGTAGTTTTTCAAACAGCGAAAGTTGGGTGATTTTAAGTCCCATTGAGCAAAGTATTAAGCGAAAAATAGAAGCGGTTGGGAAACCTTTGAAAGATTGGGACATTAATATCTACAGGGGAATTCTTACTGGCTATAACGAAGCATTTATTATAGACGGAAAAAAGAAAAACCAATTGATTGCGGAAGATCCAAAATCAGCCGAAATAATACGACCGATTCTCAGAGGACGCGATATTAAGCGGTATACATATGATTTTGCTGATTTGTATATTATCACAACATTTCCCAGTCTAAAGATTGACATTGAGCAGTATCCTGCGGTTAAGGCTCATTTATTAAGCTTTGGATATGACCGACTGAAACAAACGGGTCATACTGGCGCAAGGAAAAAGACTAATAATCAATGGTTTGAAACACAAGATACGATAAGTTATAAGGACGATTTTTCTAAGCAGAAAATTATGTATCCTAATATGACCAAGTTTTTACCATTTTATTTTGATGAGAAAGGCTTTATGCAAAATGATAAATCGTTTATGATTACAGGCAAATATCTTTACTTTCTTACTGCATTTTTAAATTCATCACTGTTTAAATTTTGTTTCAAAGATAATTTTCCAGAATTACAAGGTGGAACAAGAGAATTACGGAAAATTTTTCTTGATAAGATACCGGTAATTACTGTTGATGAATTTCAAAATATTAGATTTAAAGATATGGTACTAAGTTGTCAGGATTTGGCTTCAAAAGGGATTTGTTCTAAAGATGTTGAAAGAGAACTAGATGAAGCCATATTTGATCTTTATTCTTTAACAGAAGAAGAAAAACAAATTATCGGCTTCATTGAGATTCTATAAATTCAATTTCTTCTGAGTTTAATTCAAACAGTTCATAAAACATATTGTTAAGCTTTTCTTCGCAAATATTATTTCCATTCATATTTTCAAAAATAATTTTTACTTTGTTTTCAAATTTTTCGGACGGTAATGGAGCTAATATTGGCTCTATTGCTTGGACACTTATCAAAAGATCACCTGTGCCAGTTTTAGGTGAATCCTTTAACAAATAATTTCCGACTTTTGAATTTAAATAACAAACTAAATATTCAATATGCTTTCCTGTAGCAAAACAAGTGCTATCTAGTGCAAAAGTTCCCTCATTATCAAATGAAAATCGAAGTATTGAGCCAACTCTCTTCCAAACTATTTTTGGTTTAGAAAAATCGTCCATATAAGCACAGTTTCTCAAATTGTAAGGGGTATCGCCTTTGTCAGAACGTTTCTCTAACTGAGGATAGAAAGAATCCAAATGTTTTTTAACTGCAGGATAATCCTCGATATTTACAGGCTTTATCCCTTTTTCCTTAATTCCATTGTGTGTATTAATTAACCATAAATCAGCGAAATCATATCCGTATCTTTTAATGTCCCTGCCACGTAAAATCGGTCGTATTATTTCTTCACTTTTAGGATCCTGTTCTATCAGTTCTTTTCGCTTTTCGCCCGTAATGATAAACGCATCATTAAAACCTGTTTTAATCCCATAATTAATTGAAATATCCCAATCTTTCAGGGGTTTGCCTACTTTCTCAATTTTGTCTTTAATCTGCCTTTCAATAGTTGAAAGAATCACCCAACTCTCAGAATTTCTGAAATCTGAAAAAACAGAGTTCTGACTAACAAAAACGCTCAAATTATTTAACAGCTTTTCTTTGATAATGCAAGCCTGTGTTTTGAACTGATTTTTTTGCTTTGCATACATCAGAATATTGGTATCCACAGTGGCAGTATCAAAAATTTGATTTCCAGAAAAATCAATCAGAGTTAACGGATTGGTTTGCTCCACAAAGAAACGGCGTAAGCTTTCGCCATAATTTGCTCGCATCCATTTGTTGGAAGTAATAAACATCAGCAGACCATTTTCACGCAGAATATTGTGCCCCTGTTCATAGAACAAACTGTAAATGTCGCCGGTTTTTGCGTAAGTTTTAAAACCAACTTTTTCCAAAGTATCACTTTCTGCACCCATTTTCTGCAACTGGATATACGGCGGATTCCCAATAATCACATCAAAGCCAATAAAGTTGCCTTCATCATCCAACACTTCCGGAAACTCGAAGCGCCATTCGAAGGCGTTTTCATAAATCTTATTGCCTTTTACTTCCTCAATAACATCTTCAATTTTCTGAATTTTATTTTCAAGGTCTTTCTTGTCTTTTTGCTGTGCTTTGGTTAATTCCTCACCGAAAAGTTGTTCGCTACCATATTTTGTAAAGTACTCTCCGCGCAACAGATTAAGATTTTTCATCTCTTTGCTGTTTCGGCTGATTTCAGTTCTGAAATCATTTTTCAGGGCAACCAAAAATTCTTCAAGACTTCTTTTCTTCTCCTTGCTTTCTGCTTCTTTGTAATCGCGAACTGCGTTTTTGTAATCTTCTACCGTAACTTTCGATTTCTTGAAGGCGGATTTTAAATCGCTGTCCAAAGGAAAACGACTTATGAGTGAGTTTCCGTTTTTGATATTGATATCAATATTCGGTAAAGTTTCCAACTCATTTTCGGACTTGTAATAGGCGTTTTTTAGCAACTCAATCCACAAACGTAGGCGACATATTTTAACGGAATTCGGGTTTAAATCGACACCAAAAAGACAATTTTCAATAATGTTCTGTTTCTCGTGAAAAAGGGTTTCCTGAACGCGCTGGCTTTCTTTGTTTTTGGGATTGTATCGGAACAGTTCGCTGGTGTTGGTATCTGTAATGACAATTTCATCACTTTCGACTTCAACATTATAGTCCTTGAACTTTTTACCGTTTTTATCCGCTAAAATCCCGAGATCATTTTTAATGGAAATCATCTCGTTCAGAACAGAAACTAAAAAGTGGCCGGAACCAACCGCAGGATCACAAATTTTGACTGAATTTACAATCTCATTGGCTTCTTTGACATCTTCAATTTTGTTGTAGAGTTGAGTAAAATCCTGACAATTCCAACCTTTTACAGCGTTGAATTTTTCAATAACGGCTTTTCGCAACACTTCACGGCTCATATACATTGTAATAGAACCGGGCGTGTAGAAACTTCCATCTTTATAACCGTTGATTTTTTCGAAAATAAGTCCTAAAACCGAGGCGTTGATAATGGTTTTATTTTCTTCCTGAATTTCTTCCGTTCCTTCACTTGCAAAATCATAAGCATCCAAAAACTCGAACAAATATTGTAAGGTATTGAGTTCGCCTGTTCTTTTTTTACCTTGTCCATCTTTCAAAACGGTATTTCCCAACAACGGAATTTTTTTATCATCCCGAAGATTGCTCATCATTAATGTGGTATGCTCCAATTCGGTCGGTTCGAACAAGGAACTGTTCAGATAAGGAACTTTTTCAAATGCTTTTCGGACATCAGAATTCCGGTCCTCAAACTTTTTGGCCAAAACCTGAAAAAACAAAGTGTTGAGATCGTCATACTGGCGCAGTTTATCAAAGTTCAGAAACGCATAGGATTTATCACCACCGTGATAATTGATTAGCTGACCTTCCAATAATTTCAAAAATAAAACACGGTTAATCCAGGTAATATTGAGTTCCAACGCAATATTGAATAACTTCTCGTCCGTAGTTTCACCGTACAGAAACGATTTTTTAACACGATTTACTTTATCCAAAGTGTCGAGTTGAATGATCGTATCCTCAAGTAAAGATCCGGAGTTTCTTTGTGCAGGTTTATTCCTTTCGATTAATCTTTTTCCGCCATCTTTGGTTTCAACAAGTCCGATAATATGCAGTAATTCGTTATAGAAACTTTTGTCGAGAGTATTACTGTCATTGATAAAAGGAAGTTTGAGCAAATGCTGTGGCGATAATATTTTAAAAAGTGCAATCAGGTTATTATCGTCTTTCTTGCTGTCATTTCGGACAAATTTTTCAAAATCTTTCAGGTTGAAATGGGTATATTCTAAACTGTCAATTACGTCATCAATAGCAGGTTTTGCAATTTCTGAATAGAAAAAATCGGTTTTAATGCCTGATAGTCGTTTGCTTTCAAAATCCTCAAACTTCTTAATAAGTGCTTTGTCCTTCGCAAAGCAGTTTTCGAAAATGTTTGCATCAAAAATGAACCATTCATAAACATTGGTCGCAACCAAATGTTTTACTTCCAAATTTTTATGAGTAATCCGTTCTCTCAGATAATACAGCAACAGTTCTTGCAGTGCTTTTGAATTCAGTTTTTTTGAACTCACCATCTCAGAATTATTCCCAGACTGTTTTGTCTCAATAATCACCCCAACAGAACTGGAATGTGCCTTGTCGTTGTGAATAACCAAATCGTTTCTGCCTTTGGTGTTGATATAATAATCGGGTGCAAAGCCAATGTTCTTCAGAAAATCTGAAATGAGATTCTTCTGAAACTCTTCAGATTCTTTTTCATTAATACCTTCTAAAAGCGTAATAAACCTACTTTTGAAGTTTTCAATTTCCTTGCGGTTTGGCTTTAATTTTAGAAATGATTTATTGAGGGACTGGCGTGGTGAAAGGTGAGATTTTGACATAGAGGATTACAGTGAACTTATTTCTTTTTCAATCAGTTTATAGCGGTCTTTAACTTCTTCGCCTGAATAAAACTCAAGCAAATCTTCTTTTGTTAAGTTTCCATCTTTTAAAAATTTTAATAAATATTCCTGATTGAATTCCATTAACAGCATTGATTTTTCAAGCTGTTTGAGAATAGATTTATTGTTTTCAATATTGCTGTGAACGAGGTTTCGAATCAGCATAATTTGATCAATATCTTTGATGATCCGATTCACAATCATTGAAAGAATATCTTTATTCAGATCAACTTGTTTTGCATTCAGAATAATATCGCGAGCCAGCATATAAGCAATACCAAGATTAGAATAGTCTCCTGCCTGCGAATTGATAACTGCTACAAATCCAACCTCCGGAATATAACCTACATTGTCAAAATTCTTTAAGATTGAATTGTCAATAAGGGAAATATCAAAAACGATAATTGCAGTATTGGTTCCGCGGTTCGCCTGAGCTTCAATCAACTGACTCCACGCGGTATCAGATTTACGAGTAAAAATGTCCTTGTTTTCAATCTCCCCAAACTTAATACTCTTATCAAACTTGCATTCTATGGCTATTCTTTGATTTGAATCTCCATTAATTTCACAAAGAATATCTCCTGTTTTGTTTTTAGCAAGATTACCTGCAGAATTACCGGTTAAATAAGCGCGATCTTTTAGTTTTTTATTTTGGAAAAACTCATTCAGATATTGCGCCACTTCATCTTCTGCCAAAGCACCTTTAATTGTTGATTTATAAAACAGTTCCTTTTTCATCTCGAAAATCATTTTCAGACTTTCAAGTTCAGTTCCGAGTTCGTTATTTGTCTTTGAAAGAAAGGCAGAAATACGGTCTTCCATCATAGCAAGAACACCAATGTAAATTGCACGAAGTAGTTTTTCATCTCTCTCTACTACCGGAAGACTATCAAAATAATTGAAAACGATTTGGTTTTCGATTTCGAATTCTTTTATTTCAACTCGTTTGAGTTGTTGGTTTAGTGAAATATTTCCCATAATTAATTAGTATTTAATTGAAAGTAGTAGCTGAAAGGTGCCCCATAATATTTAGTTTCATTTGTTGCCAATACTTTCCTATTTTTATCTGGACGATTATTTTTATTCATATTTTTTATTATGCGGTCCAATCTTGCAAGTTGTTTGCCTCTTTTTTTGTCCAAATGCCTTAATTGATATTTTACATTATCGTTTTGCTTGAGGACACGGAACCCTGAAGACCAGCACATTTGTCCTTCCTTCTTTGGATTGAAAATACTTTTTCTGCCTACGGACATTGATAATAATCTCTGTGTAATCCTATATTTTATTGCACGTTCAGAAACTTTAAACTTTTTGTTAGTTTTTACGTATTCAATAATTTTATCTGTTTCCTTTAATTGTTTTAATATTTCATTTTTAATTGATGACTTACGGACCCTAATCTTCAAATCAAACTTAATTTGATAGCCAACAAATGAAAGCCAGGGGACATTCTTATTAGATAAAGCAGGATCTCCCCATTTATAGGAAGACTTTGATTTCGATTTCCAAAAATCCTTATCATAATACTTAATAGTAGTGAAATTATGATGCAAAAGTTTAATATCTTTAAGTGCAGTGCCGTAAACATTTAATATTTCTTGTGAAATTTTCTTTTTGGTATGTATCAAAACCATATCGTCGCAGAATCTGGCGTAAAACAAATTTTTGTCATCATATGACAAAACTTTCTTATCAACGTAATCCATTAATAAATTTGCAATAAAACAGGAAATTGCACCACCTTGAGGCACTCCTATTTCCTCTTTTGAAGGATCAGATTGAATATCTCTGAGTTCTATTTCATCAACCCATCCAAATTCACAATCTTTTCCAAGATTAATACTTAGTACATCCTTATTAAAACTATAACACTTTAAATAAGATTCAAATAAATCTAAAGCCCGCTGGTTTATTATTGTACCATTACGCTTTAGTATAGAAACTTTATCATAAAAGTGTGACCTAACTACAGCATGATTGACGCAGTCATAGAACTTCTTTATATCACATTCAGCAACAAAAAGGTTTTTCTTGTTATTTTTCCTTTTGAACTCAATAATATCTTCCACAGCCCCATGATGAGAAAATGACTTTCCTACAGAGGCTCGAGAACGAAATGCATAAGAACAATTTTCAAAAGTTCTATCGAAATGATACGTGAGATATTTATTTAATTGACTAATTATTATTCTATCAACATATTCAAAATGAGCGATTGGACGAAATACTTTTATACCATTTTTTTCTTCTTTAAAGTGGCTAATAATTTTTGGTTTTGGTATTGAATATGAAGAACTTAATGCTTTTGAAATTATCTCGTCAATAAATCTTAGAAGCTTAGATTGCCAACCAGTAGAGGAAAATTTAGTTAATCTTTTAGTGGAAAGCAAAACTGTTCTTTCCAATTGTTCAGAATTTATCTGTGTCGCATTTTTACTAGACCTTTCTGATTTTCTCAGTCTTATCCACGTATTCCTTGGTGGAAATATCTCATATAATTCGTGTTGTTTAGCATGTGAACTTTTCACTAAAATGTTTTTATAGAACTGTCTATCATGCTCTTTTTTTGCAAGAAGGCATCTTTTCTTACACAAAATTTTTAACAATTCTCTTCTCGTAAACAAATATTCTAGTTCCATAAAAAATAGATTAGCCCCGGCGCGGATTGCTCCGTAAATGAATCGAATGTACGTTCCAAATTATTATATTTGTTATGGAAAATACAATAACAACAGGGAGTAGTGTAAACTTTGTCATACTTATAACTACCCTTCAACAGCACCTAGTGCTTAACAGGGCTAATCGTTTTATTCTGATAATTTTTTGAATGCTTCTATTATTTTGGATGGGATCTGATTTTTCTCTTTGAAGTTTTTCAGGATGAATTCTGCAGAATCTTTACCCTTGTCAGGTATAAGTTTTAATGAATCAGCTTCGCCATTTGTGGTTATATAATTTTGACGAATTTTAGCTTTCAGTTTTTTGTAAAATTTTTCATTTGAATTACATTTAACATTCGGAATATCTCTTTTAATAGATTCTATTTCGGCAACTGTAACAATTTCTTTATTATAAAATTCATTAATATTATCGTACCAAATTTGAGTTTCAATACTATCTTCAATGTCTTGCATACCTACAAAAAACATGCTTGGGCTTTTAGCGGCTTCACCAATTTCATAACTCATGTCGTTATCAAATAGATACACAATCTTGTCTTCTGTTTTTTGGAAACCTTTCATAACATTATCGATTATCTTCTTATTCTCCTGCCACTTATCTTTTCCTCCAATGTTTATCAATTGAATATTATCTTCTAAGATAGTTTTTCCAAAGTACAATTTATATAACTCTGGAATTAAATATTGTTCAGTATCACCCTCTACGACGAGAAACTTATCAAAGAATAAAAAATCACTGTTTTTAACATTTAAACTACTAAAAACAGAGTCTATATTTTCACATTGATCAGAATACGAATAGCCAGATTGATCTTTTGCTATACTTTTTATATTGTCAATTTTTGATTTATCAATAAAAATCGTAGAATGTGTACTTACAAAAACTTGAACATTAGACTTTGATAATGAGTGTAATATATCAAAAAATTCTCTCTGAGCTCCAGGATAAAGATGAGTTTCTGGTTCATCAAATGCCCAAATAAACTCCTTGAAATTTTGCTCAGTTACTGTTTTGGCTTTTGATTTAATTAGTGAAAACCATATCTTTCTTTTCAAACCCTCTCCCTGATTTTCAAGGTGTATTAATCCATCACTCGAAAATTTTCTAACCATAATATCAGATATTTTCTCTTTTACATCAAAAAACACTCTTGTTTCAATTGTTTCTATTTCTGGAGCTACTTCCGCTATCGTATCTTTTAATTCTGCAAATTTTTCATTGATTTTCATTTCAGCTTCTAAAGCTTTTGAAATTGCCGAATTCTTAATATCAGATATAAATGGATCAATATATTCTTTCATTAAACTTCCCGCTAGATTATTTATATCTTCAAATGAGCAATTCCAATCAAAATATTTAAATACAGGCAAAATTTCAGTATCATTTTTTGCGGGCTTATACAAAGACCAAACTTTCGATAATTCAACCTTGTTATAAAATGCTCTTAGTTTTTCCAAATTTGAAAAGCGTCCTTTGCCATTCTCATTACTAATATCTTCTGAAGATACAGAATGTTCCCTTAATATTTTATTAAGATCTGTTGATGTTTTGCTCCATAATTCATCCTTTCCTGATGAATCAAAGGTAGAAATGTAAGTGCTAACTGTGTTTCCGTCAAAATTCTTAGAAATCCATAATTCAAGATCGCTGTTATTTTCCAAAGACCATGATAAATTAGTTGATATATCTAAAGACTGAATTCTTTCAAGTTCTTCTTCATTATAAACAAGTTTTCCTAATATTATCGTTTCATTCTCATTATATTCTAATCCATCGGGGAGATTATTTTCAGCAAGAAGTTTATTAAAGTCTTCTAACGACAATTTTGAATTAGAAAGATCACTTTTATTATTTCCTTCTTGCAAAGAGTTATATTTAGGTTTTTCACCTAAAAGTAAATCAATAGCCTGAAGAATTGTAGATTTTCCACAATCGTTTAATCCAATGAAAATATTTGGGTCATTATCTTTTAGTTCAAGTTGTAAAATTTTACAACTTCTATAATTCACGATTATTAGTTTTTGCAAATACATTTTCTATAAAAACATTATTGTATAAAAATAACCAAAATAAATGTGACTGTGCAACATTGTGGAAAAGTAAAATCCTTATTTTTGTAAAACTGCAGAATATGGAAAATCAGAATACCGAATATAAAGAAAGCTGGCGCGACGAATACATTAAGTGGATTTGCGGTTTTGCCAATGCAAATGGGGGAATAATGTATATAGGAATTGATGATAAAGGCAAGGTGAAAGGTATTTTGGAAGCTAAAAAACTGGCTGAAGACCTTCCTAATAAAGTGAAAGATATTCTTGGCGTGTTGGTGGATGTCAACATTAAAACTGAAAGCGGAAAAAATTACCTTGAAATTATTACCGACGCCTATCCATATCCTGTAAATTACAAAGGCAGTTATTTTTACCGTAGCGGAGCCACCAATCAGGAACTGAAAGGTGCCGCACTGGACAAGTTTCTCCTGAGAAAGCAAGGCTTGAAATGGGACGGAACACCAGAACCTTACACCAAGGCGGCCGATCTTTCAGATGCGGCTTTTGATCTGTTCAAAGAACGGGCTTCTGAAACCGAACGGTTTGATGAAAACATACAGCACGACAATTCGCAAGATCTTTTGGAAAAACTGAATCTTATTGCTCCGGATGGAAACCTAAAAAAAGCAGGTGTACTTCTTTTTCACCCTAAACCGGACAAACTTTTTACAGGTTCTACAACCAAAATTGGGTTCTTCAGAAGTGATGATGATCTGGCTTTTCAGGATGAGGTGAAAGGACCATTAATAGAACAGGCAGAAAAAGTGATTGATTTGCTTCTGACTAAATACCTTAAAGCACAGATTACCTATTACGGACTGCAACGAAAAGAAAGTTATCCTGTTCCACCTGCTGCACTTCGTGAAGCGGTTTTGAATGCAATTGTCCACAAAGATTACGCAAGCGGAATTCCTATTCAAATCAGCGTTTATGATAACAAACTAGTTGTTTGGAATGAAGGAGAACTACCTGAAAACTGGACTGTGGCCAAACTGAAAGTAAAGCATCCGTCCCGTCCTTACAATCCGGACATTGCCAATGCATTTTTCCGTGCCGGACTCATAGAATCCTGGGGACGCGGAACAATAAAAATTCTGAATGAGGCGAAAACTGCAAAAATCCCTATTCCGGTTTTCAAATATGACGATAACGGTTTTTATGTGATTTTTAATTTTGAGGAAGTAAATGTTGAACAGAGGGTTTTAGAATTAATTCAGATTAACAGCAAAACAACCGCTTTAAAAATGGCCGAAGAGTTGAATGTTACGGACAGAACTATTAAAAGAACTCTGAAAAATTTGCAGGAAAATAAAATTATTGCAAGAGTTGGCAACAACCGTAGTGGTGAATGGAAGATATTGTAAAATATCACCATTGATGTCACCATTTGGGAATTGCTGATGGGCGCAAAAGTAAACAGCCAGACGTTCGAGTCGTGTCCCAACTATTAAAGAGTTTGTGATGTGATGTCACCATTGATGTCACTAATCACAAAGCATTACTTGGCTCATATTCACCAAGACGAACGTACGCTTACGTTGTATTTGGCTAGAAAATATTTGAATTTGCTGTGTCATCATTCTAGTATCAATAAAACTAATAAGCTTAGTTACTTTTATAACTAAACAAAGTATATAAGTTTTTCTCTTAATTATTCCTAAACCTTATAAATAAAGGAAATTTCAGAAATCAACATCATAACAGCTTAGTTACACTTGTATACTTTTATGTAACATTTGTGTTATTCAGCAGTGTGCAAAATCTAATAAAGGAATGACGGATCCCAAACACTGCGTCCTTCGTGAACTTCGTTCGCAGGACTAGTCCTGTGCTCAGGATGACGGAATGTGCAGGGTGAGGAAGTGACAACTTGGATTTTTTGCTATGAGCCTCCGCTTTAAGTCCGTTGTAAGTCCGTATCATCTCCGTTTGTCGTATGAGTTTTCATCATAACCAAACAGGTTGAACATTTCGCGCATTCTGGAACGCAGGCGGTTTCCGTAAATGAATTCTATTTCTCCGGCGGTGAGATTGGTGGTGAGGTGGGTTATAATTCCTTTTTCTTTGAAAAGATCGTAGCGTGTGAGCAGGATTTCAGCCATAACATTGCAGTCGTTGCCGAAATATTTGGAAGTGGTTTCGGTTCCGAGGTCGTCAAAGCAAAAGTTCTTTGGAACTGGATGGTCGTTATAAAGGTTTCCACGGGAATAGTTTTCCAATATTTCGTAACCAGACTGCATAAATTCTGATACGATTTGGCGGGTTGAAGCCATCATAAAGTTTTTTCTTCCGGAAGGTAGTTTTCTCATCAGTTTGAAAAGCGTCGTTTTTCCACAGCCGATTGGTCCACTCAGCATTATTCCTTTGTTGAGGTCGATATTCATTTCTTTGGCCACAAGTTCATCCTGAAGAAACCAAGCGAGCATTCCGAAAATAATTCCTTTTTCATTATCTGGAATGACAAAGTTTTTGCCGATGTGTTTTCTCCCGGTTTTTCGGAGCCAGGTTACGACTTCGCAGTAATCGTAGGACATTTCTATTTCATGATTGGGAAGTTGCATTGTTGCGGTGAGTTTTTATTAAGTTCTTTTGTCTTGAAACAAAAGAACCAAAAGTTCAAGACTGGATTTATTTGCTAAAAAATTCAAATTTCTTTTAAGAAAATTCCCAAAACTCGCGCGATTGATTACTTGTTTTGATTAATGAGATTTTAGCGCGCTCAAACAGTGGGAATTTTTATTTGGCGAAAGTTGAAATTGCCTTTATCAAGAAATTTGAATTTTTCTTTACGCAAATAACTCCTAGGTCGGATTTTTAGATGATTCATAATTTTTCTTGATAGGATTTGTTGTGGGTGGCATTGAGGTGAGATTGCTTCGCTCCGCTCGTAATGACGGTATTGAATTTTTTGGAATTTAAAAGCCAATTTCTGGCGCCGGCTTGCCAGTTTTTCATTTTGGATTTTCCACCGACAAGCCAACCATTGCTTTCGTAATGGTTATAAAATTTCTCGGCTTCTAATTTTGTGGAGTCTTTCTCTTCAAAATACATTTGGACTTCGGGAAATTCCGGAGGAATTTTTGAGCCTGGTTTCTGTAACGCTTCGACTCCGCTCAGCGTGACAGACTGGGTGACGTTTGAATAGATTGCTTCGTCGTTCCTCCTCGCAATGACAAAATCCTTTTTCTTTTCGCGCAACTTTTCTTTTTCCGGTTCTGAAAATTCATAATTTAATTCATCAATATTTTTTTGCGTGTTTACACTATGTTTATTGTTTAATATGTTTGTATTGTTTTTAGAAGGTATCAATGCTTGTTCAATACCTGTGTCGATTTTGATTCGGTGGCTGTTCACTGCTTGTTCAGTAGCAGTCTGTTTTTTGATACGCTTCCCGTTCACTCTTTGAACATCTGAATTTTCAAAATTGTAGAGGTTCACTAAACTGCCTTTATACGGATTGAACGACGGTAAATATTCGATATAACCAAAATCCTGCAGTTGTTTTATGCATTTGTGATACGTTCCTAAAGCAGAGATTTTACTTAACCTCATCATTTCGTTTCGGGAAATACTGATTGGGTTCTGAAAATGGTTTAGATTCCAAAATTGGAATAAAGCCAAGTACAGACTAATATGCGTTGGATTGAGGCGGTCGTCTTCTTGTATGCGGTCGTAGAAGCCGGTAAGGTGACGGATGTAGTTCATTTTTTTTTCTTTATTATTCTTTTGTCTTGAAACAAAAGAATCAAAAATTCAAGACTGGATTTATTTGCTAAAAAATTCAAATTTCTTTTAAGAAAATTCCCAAAACTCGCGCGATTGAATATTTGCATTACTTAACGAGATTTTGGCGCGCTCAAACAGTGGGAATTTTTATTCGGTGGAAGTTGAACTTGCAGTTGTGAAGAAATTTGAATTTTTCTTCACGCAAATAACTCCTAGGTCGGAAAGATTATTTGCTATTTTTCAGATTGGAGGAGTTTTTCTATATCCTGATAGTTGTAGTAGAGCGTTCCGCCGACACGGGAATAGCGGAGTGTGCCGTTAATACGTAGATTTTGGAGCGTTCCGGATGAAATTTTGAGAAGCTCTTTTACTTCTGCAGAGCGAAGCCACAATTTTTGTTCTGTGGTTCTAATGTGAAACAGGTTTTTGATGTCTTCCAATAATTCTGTTTTGAATTCCTGAAGATCTTCTTTGGTTAAAACTTCGAGTGCCATAAATTTGATTTTAATATTATGGCTCAAAATTGTAAGTTTTGAATTGTTTTATTTCACAACGGGGATTGCGTTGGGATTCATTTTTCTAAAAAAATGAGATTCCTCGTTTCTCTCGGATGACAAAAGTTTGTTTATATCAAGCGTAATGACTTTTAATAAATGGATTCGTCGGTATCGTCCATTCTTTTGAGAAGTTTTTCGCGAAGTGTGGAAATAAATTTTGTTCTGTCTTCTTTTCTTACTCTAATTTCAAGAAAGGTTCTGCGGTATTGTCCCAAATCTATATTGAGACTTTCTTCAAAGTATTCTGCAATATCCTTTAAATCAGCAGTTCCGTTATTAAAAACTCCCTCCGTTTGCAATGCATAGAGTAATTCTGTGAGTGCAACTTTTGATCCAGTCCAAGTGAGTTTCGCGTTGGGATTGCGTTGGGTTTTTTGTTTGTCTTCTTTATTTTCCAAGAGAACCAATTGATTTTCCAAATACAGTTGTATTAAATCATTTGCAAGAATTTTTGCGACTTTAAAATCGTGAGAAGCAGTGAAATTGGTATCGGTTTCAAAGTAATAATTATCTAAACTCAACTTAATATCAAATTTACCTCTTACGAATTACTTATAATCTAAATAAGTGCTTCCGGTACGGTAATATTTGTAAAAATCAAGATTGTTATCAAAATATAATTTGAGTTTATCTAGTTCCTTATTGTAATATTTTTTCAGAATTCTTGGACTACCGAAAGGTTTTTTTGTTTCAATTTTATAAAGCGAATTGTAGTAAATAAGTTTTGATGTGAACTGTGGCTTTATTTCTTTGAAGAATGTAATTTCTTCTTGTTCAGTCTTGAAGCCTGATTTGTATATTATACTCTTAATTTTTTCTAAACTTTTAAGAATTATTTCAACAGATTTTTCACAACGTAAAATAATATCATCAACCTCAAGGTCAATGAAATTGAGTTGTTCTGATAATTCTATTAAAATATTTTGTAATCTAATTTTTTTTTATTTAATTAATTCGTGATATTCTAAAATTTTATGTTATAACCAATTTGTGAAAAAATTGGAAATAACGGTGATGTTTTGAAATCCTGAGATGTAATTTTTCCGACTGATAGAGTGATGTCGTTTTCCCCAAAACTGTAACCACCTTTAACATTATAATAGTAATTTCCACCTGTAGATGGCTCATACCAACCATCTTTGACATCGGGAAAGTTTGATTTATATAAATCGGTATGTATATAACGAGAAACAATTGCTTTATCAAAGCCAAACTCAGCTCCTGTAAACCACCTTTCCCTATAATACCCAATGGTCGTGGAGAAGTCACTTCCAAAATTTGAAATTTTAACAAAATCGCTATTGTAAACTCTAAAAATACCCTGCATTTTAATACTCATATTAAAATTATTTACTTTTAACACTCGTATTTGTCCACCTAATTTCACTTTAAAATCGTCTAATCTTTTTTCACCGAAAGGAATTGAAACTTCTGTATTTATTAGAAAGGGAAATTTTCCGTCGGATATTTTGTACCCGTAAGTCAACCCGGATATTATCCCGTACTCTGTTCCGAAATTTACACTGGCAATGTTATTTTGGGGTAGATTTTCCCAGTTAATAACTTGTGCATGAATACGTAGTGATAAAGTGAATAAAAGTGCAAAGATTATTTCATGTAAACTTTTCATTTAAAAGGCATTTTATTTTTTATAAAGACTGGATGTATTGAATAACTTTCGGCATCGTTTGTTGTTGCCAAACCTGTTTGTCGCTCAATATTCCGTTGTGGCCGACTCCAGTGATTTTTTGGATTATTACTGAACTATATGCGGAAGATATTTTATTTGCCCATTCCGTCGTATATTCTTTATTATTCTCACTGTATAAAAAAAGTGTTTTGGGAGAGTTTGTTTTCACATTTTGCGAAAAGTCGGGCTTTAATGAATCTCCTAACTCAAACAAAGCCGTATTGATTACTGCTCCAGATCTCCAAAAACTTTGTGGAAGTGTGTTATCTTCACCCGTAATATCATTTTTTGAAGCCAGGATGTTTAGTTTGTAATCCAGTATTTCGTGTTGATTTTCTTTTCCTGTCATAAACTGATCCAAATAAGTTGCGTCATTGGATATTTCGCTCCAAAGTTTGAAAGATCTGGAATTCTTTACATAATTTTCCAAATCTTCCCATTTTAGACCTCCAGGTTCACAAACAATTAAACCATTAACCATATTTGGATATTTCCCAACAAATGCACTAACCAAAATTCCTCCCCAAGAATGTCCCAGGAGTATTACTTTTTGATTAGAGCTTGTCCTGTAATGTTCAATTACCCCTTTTAACTCTTTATACATATCTTCTAATGCCTGATCCCCTTTTTGCGTGTATTCTTCCGTGTTAAGTCTTTGAGAGAGACCTGAACCACGCTGGTCATAAAAAACGATGTAGTAGCCTTTATAAGCCAGTTCTTTACAATTCAGCATATACCTGTAATCTCCTCCAGGTCCTCCATGAACCGCGATAATCATAGTGTTTGAGGAATTTCCGAATGCTTCTGAATGTAATTTTATATTATTTACCACTATAGATGGCAGTGTATTGTCTTCAATTACAGTTTTAGGAACCAAATTTCCGGGTTGATTAATATATTTTTCTTCCCTGCAGGAAAAAAAGGAAAACATTGTAACTGATAAAAGCAGGTTGATTAAAATCTTTTTCATTGTAAAAGTTTTTTTTATTTAAGAAAGTCTCAGATATTAAAAGAAGAATAGTATTTGTCACTTCTTTAGAAACAAATTCAAATCAATGATATATTGACTATAGAAATCGGAAAATATTTTTAAAGTATCCTGGTTCCGTAAAGTGGCTTTTCCGGATTTGTTATAGGTAAAAATGGATTCTGGATAAACTTCCTCATATCTGTAAGGTGCAGAAAATTCGTAATAACCAAATGGCAAATTATTTTCTGATGCCACATCATCATTATTATTTATCGATAATTCTGCGCCGACAATTGAAGAGTAAATTTCGTTTTCAAAACTTAATTTCACAAAGCCATCACCGTAATCCAAATAGAAAAAATTTTTGGCGACAATATCAGCCTTACATTTGTCTTTTTTACAGATGAAGGAAAAATCCCTGAAAACTATTCTGCTTTCACCCGACAAAAAAGGCTTGTAAACAAAGTTT
Organism: Candidatus Kaistella beijingensis; assembly: GCF_020084865.1. Classification (NCBI taxonomy): domain Bacteria; kingdom Pseudomonadati; phylum Bacteroidota; class Flavobacteriia; order Flavobacteriales; family Weeksellaceae; genus Kaistella; species Candidatus Kaistella beijingensis. The sequence continues at coordinate 1,099,059 of NZ_CP071953.1, forward strand.
TTGTCTTTAATGAATCTGAAAATTTTGTCCTTGATTTGCTCTTTTTTGAGATTAGGAAAATTAAGCATTATACTTTTATTTGGGATATAAACCCCAAAATGTTCAATTTTGAAATAAGATTCCTGCGATTTTAACAGGGTAGCAGAAAAAAGTAAAAGCAATATTAACAAATTTTGTTTCATCTTGTCCCGATATTTACTTTTACAATCACATTATTTTTATCCACATAAAAATCATAGAAGTCCGTAAAGTCGTAAGAATACCGATTATCTTTGGAGACCTCTTGATGCAGAATATTCCCGAATTGGTCAGAAACTACATAACCTGGTTCATATTTTCCACCGTTTCCAGAATATCTTGTTTCATAGATGTAAACGGTGTAACCATTTGGAGTTTCGTTTTTTTTGGTAAAATTTCCCCATTTATTGATTAATTCTGTAATATTTGCTCCCGCCCAACTTGTAATATTAAAAATTTTCCGTTGACTGTCTGCAAAAACTTTTTCCTTGTTCAGTCTTGCATCAAGTTTAGTATTGTTGCTTGCAAGTGATTGCGCTTTGATTAAAAAAAGCAGAGAATAAGAAAAAAAGAAAATAATTACTACAATTTTTGTTTTCATTTTTTTTAAAATCAATTAATAATTACCATCGTTTCAGTTTAATCTTCACGGTATCGCCATTTGATTTTATGGTAACGATTTTTTGAAAATTTGCATCTCCAGTCTGCGCATAGTCGAAAATATCGGTGTTAAGTTGAGTTCCGGCATATTGTCCATTCACATAAATATCAGAAGTTCCAGTGATTTCTCTTCTTGAAAAAGTATCGGTATAACCGAACGAAATGAATACAAAAAAATCTCCTTCCATAAGATTAGTAAATTCAAAATTTCCTTTGTCGTTATAAATTTCCGTAGTTAAAACACAGGATTTTGCGTCTTCTGATAGAGGAATTGGTGCTGCTCCTTTTATTTTTCTTTGCTTTTTATTAAGCTCCATCCATTCTTTGAAATATTCTGTATAAGGCAACAAAACGACTTTAGTTCCTTTCGGCGCGAATTGTTTTTTATTGATATTTAATACATCAATCCTGATTTTGCTGTCATCTCTACCAGAACGATCGTCTTTTGCAAATGCTTCTCCCGAAATTACAGAATTACCTTTAGTGAGCATTTTCAGCGTGGCTTCTTTATCAAATTTATTTTTGAAAGGATTAAAATCAGTTTCTTTATCCACCAACATTAAATTATTTCCTTTTGAAGAAACCGTGATTTTATAAATTTTTCGGGAAGTTTTATCAATAAAATAATCATAGATGTTTCCTGTACTTTCTTCGTTTACAGATACTTTCCAAACTTGATGCTCACCTGTAAGTTCAGAATTGTAGATATTGCTTTTTACATCGGTAATATTCACATTCTGTATTTTATCTTTATTCGGAGAATCATAATCTATCACAGGAATTGTGGCTTTATAACCTGTATTCAAAGGCAATGCGCAAAGAAGTAAAGGATAAGTGGCAATATCGAAATAGTCTCCCGTGTTGATATTTGAAAAATTAATGTTGAACGTGCGTGTATCTCTTTCAGATTTTCTGCTAATTGGTTTCAGTGTATTTTTATCCAAAACAATATGTTCTTTCCAAAGTTTATTTGTTTTTAGGAAAATTAATTTTGAACTAAACAGAACTTGGTCTCCATTTGTGGAAACTTCTGTTTGATAATTACAAATTTCCATAGGATTTCCATCTTTTACAAAATAGTATCCCATGGTATAGTTACCAAGTTTAATTAACTTAGTGTTAATTGATTGGGAGCCAGGCAGAATTTTATTTTGTCCAAAAGATAAAACTGCACAAATACAAAAACCAAAACTAAAAAATAATTTTTTTATTTTTTGCATAATTATGATGGTTATTTTAAGGAAACTGATATACTATTGCGCCTGAAGTGGTTGTAAATTCTTGTGATAAAACCGAAGCATTATTAACCAAAATTTCCAATTTCACAGTTTGATTTGTATTGGTACCATATGCAAGAGTTAGGACATCACCTTTATTTACTGTTCTGTTTATAGTTTTTGAATAAGGCAATGAAGGATTTGCAACATCAGTATCACCTCCAGTTTCATTTTTGTATTTGATAATTGATGCAGATGAAGTTGTTGCACTGGTTACTTTGTAAGTTATAGAAACCTGTTTAGGATATGTACTTCCACTTGGATTATCATCATTACTGTCGCTTCTGCACGAATTAGAAAAAATCGCGAGAAAAACGGTTAACAAAATTACCGATAGTGATTTGAATGTTTTCATTTTTTAGAATTTTTAATGATTAGAATTTGATACCTTTTATTTGAGGTTAAAATTATAATTAAACATAATTGTAAAAGATATTCTATCTACCAAAGACATTTTAAAATATACAAAGGGAATTTCGATTACAAAAAATCAGCTGATTCTTTTCCAAGTCCACGCTTTCCAAACAATGAAGAATGTAAGAGTACTCTCCAAAAAAGCAAGCATTACATAAAAAATTCGCCATTCTGAAATGGATGAAATACCAACAAGGAATGTAAATAAAGCAAGGAATCCCGCAATTGAGATATTTAAAATTCTGTTAATTTTGGGTTTTAAAATCAATGAAAGAAATATCATCAATGAAGGAACAGTGAGAAGTATGGTTGCATACAGTAATTTGTATGGTGTATTCAATAAATTTTTACCACTAATTAATCCTTCAACTTTTCTGGGAACATACAGCTCAAAATAATCTCCGTAAATGTAGAGGAACATTACCGAAGTCCACAAACCGGCCAGTAAAATTTTAATATTAATTTTAAAGTCTTCAAATTCTGTTTTTTTAGTTTTCATTATAATTTTTTTTTGATTTTTTTATACCAATTACTAATAGCCATAAACAAATCCCAATCTCCGCAACAGAAGGAATTTTGCCGATAATTTTTGAAATTCCTATATCTTGATAATTCGCAAATAAAGTATTGCCGAAAAAATTAGTAACATAACCGAAGCATCCCAACATTAAAAAAATTCCGAAAATTTTAGGGATGAAACCTGATTTGTAAACCAAATAGCCAAAAGGCAACAGCCATAATCCCCAGAAAAAAGTGGAAATAAAAATGCCATATTCATATTGATTAAGATGATACATTACCAAAGACTGCAGTTGAGATTCATTATAAATTTTTAGATACTCTTCCTTGTGAAGGATATCTAAAATAATATACTTGTTATAAAGATTAAAAAATGAAATAGGGATACTCACCAATACAGAAACCACCATAAAATTGGCAACAAATTGACTGACATTTTTCAACAATTCTCTTAAAACCAAAGGCAAAAAAATAAAAGTCAAATAACAGAGTGCACTCGAAAAAATCCCAATTCGGAAAAGGTTTTCATTTTTGAGAATATTATTGAAAGTTGCTACTTTATCTCCCCAAACTATTAATTGTTTTGGTATATATCCTAAACTTACAATTCCTGTTATAACTACGATTAAATAAAGAATTCCTGCAATTCTTGCTGTTTTTTTCTGATCCATTATATAAAAAGGTTATGAGGTTTTATGACAAAAAAGTCCTGAAATAAAACGAAAAGCAAAACAATCATTAAAAAAAGTCCTCCAATTACAAACCATTGCCTCAGCGAAATCCGCTGAATATCATGTTTCTTTCGAATATCACAAACTTCACCGGGACAATACTGTGCCTTATCTTTTTTGATAAAACCATACATTTTACAACCAATACAAATTCCGAAAGCCGATTCTGAAAACATCAAAATTAAACAGATAAGACAAGCAAAACCTGTAATAGGGCTGAAAGCATTCATAATGACTAGGAGAAAAAACATAATCACAGAAATGGTTAAGCCTATAAACCAAGCAAATTTTTTCTGTTCAGCACCTACAAATTCAGGGTTTTGGTTGCTTACGATCATTCTACCTATAATTAATAATGGCGCATACTTCGGATTAATGAATAAGCGAATAAAAAACTCTACTACAAAAACCGATAATACATATTTTACAGGCACGAAATTTCCATTGCTTAAGATTAAGACTAAAGAAATAAAGGCCATAAGAAACATTATTCCTGCAGTTGCCCGTATTTCGCGGTTGTTAAGAACCGGGATTTCATAACCATTCACTATTTCTCCAAATCGTATATTCTTGTTCATATTTTTCTGTCTTTAATTTCTTCTAATAAAAATTTCCAAAAACTTTCTTTGAATTTAGTTTTAAATAAATCAAAATGTCCAATTTTAGAAACATCAAAATCTGCAGGAAATAAATGTTTTCTGGTTAGCTTAGTGTTCTGATATTGTTTGGTAAGCCAATCAACAGATTGTTCAGGAGCAAAAAAATCATCATCAATACTTATTGATAGAAGATCACATTTTATTTTGTTGAAGAAAAGCTGATCTTTAGAAAAAAATCGAAATAAATACTCACTGTTTCTGCACCATTTTGCCCATTCATTTGCAACGTTTTTAGGTAAATTTTCCATTTTGCTAAATTTTTTAGAAGGCATATATCCAAAAAAAGCCGGCAGGAAAGGAAATAATAAATGCCAATTCAAGAACATTTTAACCTTGTTAAATCCTTTCCAGAATCCCCAAAATCCTGATTGTGCAGAAATCAGAATAATTTTATCTAAATGAACTGATGACGGAGCCAAGCCGATTAATTGACCACCAACACTATGTCCCAAAACTACTTTTCTATGATTTGGAAATTTTTCAATGGCATTCCTAATTACCATTTCTAAATCCTGATTCCCCCAACCGTGTAGAAACTCCTTTTGCTTTTTAATATTTCCAGATAATGACTTTCCTATTCCGCTATAATCAAATGTGATAACAGAAATGTAATTTGAGCTGGCAAACTCTGCAAAATTTTGATAAAATGATTGTTTCACACCCATTGCGGAAGCAATAATCAAAACCGTATTAGAATTGCTATTTTCATATAATTGCGAATCAATTGTACTCATTATTCAATCAAGATTTTTAAAAAAATCCGCTTTACGGAGCGGATTAACCATAGTGGGTGAAAAATTTAATTTGATATTAAGAAACTATGGCATTTTAAAATTTATCCCAAAAAACTTTTGTTGTTAGTTTGTCACCACCTATTGCCGCGGAAGCATTACTGTAATTGGTTCCGTTTGTAGTTGCTTCCAAAGTTGGATACTGCAATCTTACCGGCACTTTACCTTCAGCATTTGGATTTGCTGTAGAAGGCGCCTGCAATTGTGGATAATCTAATCTTCGGTAAAAATTCCAAGAGATTAAAGGTTGACTGTACATGGCAACCCAAGCTTGTTCACCAATCGATTTTTTCCAATTTGTAGAATTATATGGATGATTACTTATATAGTTTTGTGCATCTGAAGATGTAAAGCCCCACTCCAAAAATGAATAAGTAACGGCAGAAGTATATAAATCTGAGGGGTTTCCTGCAATTCCAAATCTTGCAGATGCTTCTAATAGATAAAATGCAACTTCGGTAGCGGTTATGATATTCCCTGGAGTTGTTGGAGTATAAGCAAATTCTCCAGGTGCAGAAAAATCGGCAAATTCTCCAGGTTGGCCAATAACCTGCCCAATATAAGAACCATTAACATCTTGAAAATATTTTGAAATTCTTGCATCAGAAGTTGCGTTAAGGTAATCTACAAATGGTTTTCCGGCAAAATAATCGTCTCTGTTTTTTGCATACACATTTTCGTAAACTGGACTGTAGTTTGGCGAAGTTGATAAGTAAGCAAACTGACAATTATCTGATACATTAGTAATAACGCCGCCAGAAATCGCGTCAGAAATGGTAGTCTGTGCCAAAGTAGGATTTACATCTGCTAATGCAATCCCTAGTTTGAGCAGTAAAGAGTTTCCAAATTTTTTCCATTTCCCGATATTTCCATTATAAAAAACATCACCCGTTCCAAATGCGCCACCAGTTTGCAATTTAGAAATATCCTCTTTTAATCTCGTTATGAGTTTCGGGTAAATATCGGAGTCATTATCATAAACTGGAAGTGGAAATTCTGCATTATTTAAGGACTGCGTATAAGGAATATCACCATGAATATCTACCAAAGTTTGATATGTGAAAACCATCATTATATCTGAGATTGCCAATTGGTTTTGTTTTTTAACAGGCCAGGAAGCAAGTTCTGAAGGTGTTGGTTGGTAGTTCGCAATTAATTCCTTTGCTTTATTTAAGTTATTGAGAACATTTACATAATTATCGGTCCAAATATTGTTGGCAACATTTCTATTGGTGAAATCGTAATTGCTTTCATTTACATACGTAGTCTCTTGCCAATATTGCATGGTTAGCCTGAAATTATTTTCATTTACATTCGGTGTATTCAGGAAGTCACTCAATTCTTTTTCTGCATAAGTTATAAGAGATTCAGATGTTACATCATATGTTGCGTGCTGATCTTCGTTTACATTATCCCTTGTGCAACTTGAGAGTGAAATTCCCAAAAGGATTGACAAAATTATCTTGTTTTTCATTTTTTTAACTTTTAAAAATTTACTTTTAGATTAAAGGAATAGTTTCGGGTTGTTGGCATTACACCAGATTGATATCCCTGGATATTTCCGGAAGACAACCCGGCTTCTGGATCGGCATAAGGAAGATTTTTATGAATAATCCAAAGATTGCTTCCTGATAGGCCTAATGTGAACCCTTGAATAAAGGTGTTACCCAAAACTTTTTTGTCGAAAGTATAGGAAAGTGACGCTTCTCTTAGTTTTATATAGCTCGCATCGTAAACGAATGCCGCTGTTGGTGGATCCGTTCCTAAAACCTGACTAGACATAGATCTGTCTAAACGGATTGTATTCGGAATATAATTATTCGGATTGTTTGGATCTACCATTACACCTGGCAGAATAACACCGCCTCCATTACTCAATTCATTTCTGATAGGATTCCCCAAATCATTTAGACCTACAGAATCTGCATAAATACCGGTTCCGTAGCCATAGTATTGGTCTAAAGAAAATATTTTACCACCTTTTTTCCAATCGATAAGGAAACTGAAATTGAAGTTTTTATATTTAAAACTATTATTCAGACCCGCAATAAAATCAGCCTGAAAACTTCCCAAATCATGGTTTGTATCGGGAGTTGAAAGATAAGCGCCGTTTTCGCCAACGACTTTGTTGCCATTTGGATCATATACAAAGTCTGCTCCCCAAATACTTCCATAATCTCCGTTTAAAGGTGCATTTATCGTAATTCCTCCCTGCAAACTACCGATTGTGATATTTTCGATACCAGTTCTTAACTGTGTAACTTTAGTTCTCGGGTTAGACCAGTTGAGATTCACATCCCAGTTAAAGTTATCGAATTTAAGAGGCGTGATATTTAATGATACTTCAAAACCTTTCGTTGTAAGTTCTCCCGTGTTTTGTATTTTACTGATTGAGCCATTAGCAAGCGAAATTGGCAAAGGCAAGATTTGGTCAAAAGCAATATTGCGGAACCAAGAAACGTCAAAACCAAATCTGTTATTGAATAACTGAACATTGGTTCCCACCTCTAAATTTTTTAATTTTTGTGGCAACAAATCTGCATTTCTTAAGGTGGTATTAAATGAATATACCGGAGATTCTCCAAATGCCGACTGCACAATATACCTGTTTCGCAACTGGTCTGCTCCTGTATCAGAGCCTACTTCTGCATAAGCGGCTCTTATTTTTCCGAAACTCAGCCACTTTTCCTTGATTAAATTTGAAAACACAATACTTGCCGAAACGGATGGATAGTAATAAACAGATTTTTCCGAAGGCAGGGCCGTTGATTGGTCTCGTCTAAAAGTTCCTTCAACATAATATGTGTTCTTATACCCTAAAGAAGCCTGTGCAAAAGCACCATAAATATATTTTGATGTGTCCGAAATAATCGGTTTTTCCGGAGTTGCAGCAGAGTTTGAAATTGTATAAAGATTAGGAATATATAAACCTCCAGAAGTTGTCTGTGCGTTTGAATAATTTGTCTGGACATTAATATTTCCCCCTAAAATTGCCTGCAAATTAAAATCATCTAAAAACGTTTTTTTGTAGGTTGCAATTACATCATAATTTGTTTCTCTGAACCTTAAATTTGTAACCGCATAACCAGATGGTTGCTCCAAAGGATTAAAACTAAAAAATGCGGGAACAGAACCCACGGCTCTTCTTTCTTCAATCATCATATTATATCCATCAATGCCCATTCTTCCAAGAATGTTAAAATCTTTCGAAACATCATAACTCAAACTGAAATTTCCGGCAAAACGGTCGCGGTTATCCGTCTGATAATTCTCGTATCTCTGAAAGTATGGATTATCCCAATATTGTGGGGCAAGATTAGAAACGCTTTTAATGTTCCACGTATAATTTTTTCTAAAATTTTCATATAGATACTGCTGGGTTTTTAAATCCACATTTGTAGCCCACCATTGACGAAAATTGGTCATAATATTATCGCCATAACCGGTAGAATTTCTTCCTTTCGTATTTTGAGTGATGTAATTTGCAAAGATGCTTGCAGTAAGCTTTTCTGTCAGTTTGTAAGATGCGTTTCCACCAAAATTATTCTTCATTAATGAAGAATTTGGTAGAATATCGGTGGCATTGGTATTAGCATAGCTTAATCTAAAAGATGCTTTATCAGTACCTCCGCTAAAAGCGATATTATTTACCTGGTTAGTTCCTTTCTGGAAAAAAGTAATCGGACCATTTTTTGCCATTACCCAAGGTGTCTTTTTGCCGTAATTTTGTGAATCAGGAATAAATGCATCGTATTGCCACACCATTAAATTTGGATCATAAGGTGCACCGTAAGATGCATCATGTCCAAATAATGCTCTTGGACTTCCTTGATAAGTTGCAAAAACATCCCCTAAATAACCTTGACCATATTGTGTTTGATATTCCGGAAAAGTTGCTTTATCGACTGCAGAAACTGTAATAGAACTAGAAAACTCTAATCCTATGCCGGTGTTATTCTTTTTCCCTTTTTTTGTTGTGATAATAATTGCACCGTTTTGTGCCCTAGAACCATACAATGCAGTTGCAGCAGCACCTTTTAAAACATTTACAGATTCTATATCGCTAGGATTAATATCTGAAACGGGACTGCCATAATCATAACCACCACCTCCGTTTTGCTGAAAATTTGAATTGATATTGTTATTAATAATAGGGACTCCATCTACCACAAAGAGTGCCTGATTATTTCCCAAAATACTTTTGTAACCCCTTGAAACGGCATTAATGGATCCGCCAAAATTTGTAGATTGCTTTATTTCAAGTCCTGCAACTTTTCCTGATAGGTTGTTTAGAAAATTTGTAGTTGGAGTTTTGTTAAGATCATCACCTTTAACTTCCTGTGTGGAATACCCGAGTGATTTTTTTTCTCGTTTTATTCCTAAAGCGGTTACAACTACACCTTCAATATTTTGGGTTTTCAGAGTGTCCTTTTCTTGGGCTGAAGTAAAATTTTGTCCTAGAAAAAAACTGACAGCGATACCAATAATCTTTAGTTGATGTTTCATGATTTTGAATTTTTGTTAAATTATTGTTAACCAAAATTCAAAATTTGTTAAGGAATAAAGAAAAAATATCTACAAACTGCCTTTAATTGGCTATGAATATTAGAAAGTGTTCTGATTGTTAAGATTTATTTATAAAATTACCGGTTTGTAGGTTCTTCCAATTGGCAACTTTTTACCATCCACCTGAATTTCGGATGCTGATTTCATTTGAATTTTGGAAGTAGAAACAATATAGGATTTATGGATGCGGACAAAATACTTTTTATCCAATACCTCCTCAATTCTACTTATTGGCATTTTTACAATGTAAATTTCGGCTTTAGTATGGATATTGATGTACTCACGAAAACTCTCGATATAGAAAATATCATCCAAATAAATTTTAATTTTCTTTTTGCCGATATTTATATAGATGAAATCACGGTCAGCAATTTCCAACAATGCTTCTTCTGCCTCTGCAAAGTGCTTGAATTTTCCAATTGCGGTAAGGAATCTACTGTAAGGAATTGGCTTCATTAAATAATCAACGATGTCAAGTTCGTAACTTTCAACTGCATATTCATGATAAGCCGTAGTAACAATTACGAAAGGAGGATTTTTCATTTTTCTTAAAAAATCGAATCCTTTTATGACGGGCAAATGCAGATCCAAAAAAATCAAATCTACTTTATGAATATGGAGAAGATTACTTGCATGCACTACATCTGAGCTTTTCCCGACCAAATTCAGTTCTTTGTCCTGCTTTACAAAGTTTTCTATAATTTCTGCTGCGATTGGCTCATCTTCCACAATGATGCAGCTGTATTTTTTTTGGGGGTTCATTTATTCAAAAAGGATTTTGAGGGTAACAAAATAGAGATCTTCAGCGTCGTTAATTGATAAACTATGTTTGGGATATAACAATTCTAACTGTCTTTTGATATTGTTGAGCCCTATTTTTGTACTGTCTTTGTGAACATTATGTTCTTTAGAATTTTCTACTTCATAAAACAGAATCTGGTTTTCAAGTTTCAAATTAATTTTTATGAAAGAATTGAACCTGCTTTCTGATGCTCCATGTTTAAAGGCATTTTCCACAAAATGAAGCAAAATTAATGGTGAAATTTCCTGTGAGCTATTATCAATGATATGATTAAATTCTACATTTACAGATTTATGCCTAATTTTTTGGATATCAATAAAATCCTGTATATTTTCAATTTCTTTCTGCACCGAAACTTTATCTTTTGCTGAATCAAAAATATTATATCTCATTATTTTGGAAAGCTTCAAAATAATTTCTGGAGTATCTTCTGACTTTTTGAGAGATAAACCGTAAATATTATTAAGTGTATTAAAAAGAAAATGTGGATTTATCTGCGTTTTTAATAATTTAAGTTCTGCATCTGATTTTTCTTTTGAAATTTCGGTCAATTTTTTTTGCATTTCGTTTTGCTGGATAAATTTCTCAAAACCTAATCCTATAGCTACTGCAAAAACAACATTCATTAAAGCAGTAAAAATTCCAAACTGGGAAAATCTAGAAATTTCCTCTTGAACATTAAAATAGTAAGGGTATATTAAATCATGGCTTAAAACCCTATATAATATTATGAAAATTACAAAAACTAAAATGGTTGCAGAAAATTTTAAATAAACATTTTTTAAACTTCTAAATTTATTATCTACAATCGCAAGAATAAAATAGAATGCAGGAATTTCAGTAATCAAAAAAGAAAATTCGGATATGATAGAAAGATATAAAGTCTTTTGCAACGAAAAGTTTTTAAACACTTCTTGTAAATAAAGAAATTGGGCATTTATTTCAAATACAAAATATGCCAACCAAAAATAGAAATGATATTTTATTTTTCTCTTTAATTCCAAAATATCTTACTGTTACATTTAAACTTACAAAAATGATTTTTCTTTCTTCAAATTAGGGTTCAAATCTACGAACTACGTTTTTTAATCCACGAATGTAATTTGAGATTATATAATCCTTTTGGAAAAATGAAAGACAGAAAGCAAAATATAAGTAGAAAGTTAAACTCAACACCGTTGCTTCCTCCACCTACAACATACCAACCTTCAGCCGCATGAATCATAATAATTCCAGCTACTAAAATAAGAATATTTAGGACTGAAATTAATTTAATATATTTATTTAGAAAAAGTAGTGGAATGGTAGTAAGATGAACTAACTTTATTAAAACAGCAAGGGGTAAACCAAAACTGCCAAATCCTTGTCCTGCTAAAAAATTATTGCCAAACTCTACAACACTTCCTGTTAAAAATGAGGGAATTGCATGCATTGCCATTATAACTGCAAGTGAAAATCTAATAAAAAATGAATTAATCATATTATTTTTTATTTCAAAAATAAATCTGTTTAAATGTTTGATTGCAAAACAAATACAAATAACTTGTTTACATCTACAAAGAAATTTTTCGTTTAAGTTTTTCAGATTTCTCTTCTTTTTGATATAAGATTTTTTTAAGTTTTTGCATATCCTCACTCACTTTTGCATCTAAGATTTTCGCATAATGCTGCGTTGTTTTGATACTTTTATGGCCAAGCATTTTGCTTACACTTTCAATAGAAACACCATTTGATAAGGTAACCGTAGTAGCAAAAGTATGTCTGGCAATGTGATACGTTAATTCTTTATTAATTCCACATAAATCCGCTATTTCCTTGAGGTAAGCATTCATTTTTTGATTACTTAGAACCGGCAAAAGCTTTCCGGTATTGAGACAGGTTTTGTGTTCCTTGTATTTTTGAATAATATCTTCCGCTTGCCGAAGCAAAGGTATGTTGGAAGTTGTTTTGGTTTTCTGACGAGTGGTGAAAATCCACTTATTTCCATCCAGACCAAGGTTGATGTTATCCTGAGTTAATTTTTGAGTATCAATATAAGCCAAACCTGTAAAGCAACTGAAAAGAAAAATATCGCGTACCAATAAAAGTCTTTCATTTTTGAAATCTTTATTCATAAGGCTTTCTAATTCTTTTTCATTGAGGAAAGCTCTGGACACTTCATTAAATTTTGAAGGGTAGTTGAGGTAAGGATCTTTTTCAAGCCAACCGTTTGCCAAACAAATTCTGATAATTTTCCCAAAATTTTTCAAATACTTTACTGCAGAATTATTATTGCAGGATTTTTCGGTTCGTAGATAAAATTCAAAATCATTAAGGAATGCATAATCAATTTTCTTTATGTCAATATCAGAAATATTGAATTTCCACTTCAGAAATTCCTTTGTATGGCTTATGCAGGTTTGATATCTCCCAAGTGTCCCCTTCGCAAATTCTTTACCAACTAATTTTTCCATTCGGTTATTATGATCCTGGAAAATTGGGATGAGCATTCTTTTCTTAATTTCCGTACCAAGCAATTTACTTTTGAGCGTTTCTGCAGAAACTAGGTTTCCTCCCTGCACGATTTCCCTCTGTGCATCATATACTTTTCCTTTAAGGATGTCAAGATACGCATTTAGAGCTCTTGCTTCTTCTGAATTGCCTTTCATCCTGCATTGCTTTTGGCTCCATTTTTCGGGCATTATAAAACGTTTGGAACTGATTTCTATACGTGTTCCGTCAACTGTGATTCGCAAATAAATTGGGACTAAACCAGAAGTGCTGGCTTTGGCTCTCTTCGCATAGAAGAGGATAGAAATTTTGGCATTCATAGTGGTGACTTTATAGGATTAAAATTAATTCAAAAGACTCCTATTTACAAGACGTTCAATTATTGGACAGCCCATAAACAGGTAGTTTCTGATAAATTCGGTTACCCTAATAAGGCAATATTTTGGGTAACCGAATTTATCCCCTACGAAATGCAAAAAATTGTAATTTTTATGATGCCGAAAAAACAAAAACCCTCTAAATCATACGATTTAAAGGGTTTTGTAAGGTTTTGCCTTTTAAGTGGCGATCCGGACGGGACTCGAACCCGCGACCTCCGCCGTGACAGGGCGGCATTCTAACCAGCTGAACTACCGGATCTTCCTCAAGAAATATGGTTTCTTTCTTTTTGGTGAGTGCAAAAATACAACTTTTATCATATCCCACAAATAATTTCCAAAAAAAATGCTCTCCAAAAAAGGAAAGCACTCATTTTCAAGTAAATTATTTTCTATAAATGTGCAGAAAGTTTTTCCGCAATGGTTTCTTTCGGTGCAACTCCTACAATTTTATCAACTACTTCACCATTTTTGAAGATCAAAACTGTGGGAATATTTCTGATGCCATAATCTACAGAAACTTGTTGATTGTTATCCACATCTACTTTTCCAACTACCGCTTTTCCTTCGAAATCTGCCGCTACTTCCTCAATAATCGGTCCCAACATTCTACATGGTCCACACCAAACTGCCCAAAAATCAACCAATACTGGTTTATCTGAATTCAGAACCATCTCCTGAAATGACTGATCTGTAATTTCTAATGCCATTTTTCTATTTTTTAATTATAATTCTTACGCAAATTTACAACTTTCCTGCCAATTTTTAACGCGGTTTATCTATGTTCAAAATTTGTTTTTTCTATTTCAAAGGATGAAGAAATTTCTTTTAAGGCATCCACCAAAACATCAATTTGTTCCGTTGTTGTCAGATGACTGAAAGAAATTCGCAACGGTGTTGAATTCTGCATTTCTTCCTCATCCAGAATCATCATCATGACCATAGATGGTTTTGACGCACCAGATGAACACGCGCTTCCTTGTGAAACTGCTATTCCTTTCATATCCAACTTTAATCCAATCATTGGGTCTTTGAAAGGCAGCAATGCACTTACAAGAGTGTATAAACTTTTATCTTTTTCCGCGCTTCTTCCATTAAATTTAATTCCTGGAATTTCTGCACTTAATCGCTCAATTGTATAATCTTTAATTGCTTGAATGTATGAAGCGTATTCGGTGATATTGTTCAATGAAATTTCCAAAGCTTTACCTAAACCTACAATTCCGCAAACGTTTTCGGTTCCTGCTCTTAAAGTTCTTTCCTGTGGTCCACCAGTAATAATTCCCTTTAAACCTGAAGATTTTCTTACAAAAGCAAAACCGATTCCTTTCGGACCATGAAATTTGTGCGCGCTGCATGAAGCAAAATCTAAAGGAATTTCAGAAAAATCCAATTTCATGTGCGCCATCGACTGTACCGTGTCAGTATGAAAAAGCGCTTTGTTTTCTTTGCAGATTTCTGCTACTTTTTTTAGGTCAATCAAGTTTCCTATTTCATTGTTGGCGTGCATTAAACTCACCAAAGTTTTCTTTTCAGAATTTTTCAGCAGTTCCTCTAATTTATTTAAATCAAGATCCCCTTTCTGATCAGGACGAAGGTAAACCACCTCAACTCCCCGTCTTTTCTTCATGTCCAAAACCGTTTCTGCAACGCATTTATGTTCCATTGGAGAAGTAATGATTCTTTCCACCCCCAAATGATTGACGCAGGATTTGATAATCATATTATTGGACTCGGTTCCACAGCTGGTGAAAATGATTTCGGCGGGAGTAACGTGAAGATAATCAGCAACTTCTCTCCTTACGTTTTCAATAAGAATTTTCGCTTCCTGGCCGAAACTGTGCGTTGATGACGGATTACCGAAATTCACTTTCATCACGTCCACCATTGCATCAATTACTTCTTCGGAAAGCGGCGTTGTTGCTGCGTTATCCAAATATATTTTATCCATTTTACTTTTATTGAAAAACTGATTTATTTGTGAAATTTTTCGGGAACTAATTTAATGAAAAAATTCAAAGTGACTTTCATTTGCCCATTCTAGCATCTCCTTGTCTCCCGAAGTATCTCCGAAAGCAATTGTTTTATCGAATTTTTTGCCTTGAAGCGCTTCCTTAATCCTATGAACTTTCTCTCCACCGTTGCAATTATTTCCCACAAAATTGCCAGTGAAAATATCATTCTTGAATTCTGCTCTTGTTGCCAATAAATTCATCTTAAATTTTTCTGCAAATGGCTTTACCCAAATATCGAGAGAAGCAGTAACGAGATAGCTTTCCGTATGTTCTCTGTCAATATTTTGAATGAATTCTATGGCGTTTTCTCTGATGATCTCGGGATAATATTTTTCAAAAAACTGCTGAGATTTCTCTTCGATTTTTGTTTTTGATTGCCCTTTTAAAATGGATGAAATAAAGCTTTTTTTAACTTTTTCGGCACTGGCTAATTTTAATTTCAATAAAATAAAAAGCGGAATATGTTTCAGAAACTGAAAATTAAATTTCGCGGAATTGTAGAATTTAAGATACAAAAACATGGTGTCTTTGTAGGTTAAAGTTCCGTCAAAATCAAAAAAATACAACTTTTTCATCAGTAATAAGCAATGAGCAATGAGTAATATATTTTGTGAATCTACAGCTTCAATTTCTTAAAAATAAATTCTGGAATGTTTTTAATAATCAACATAATGATTGACCAAATTGGCAAAACATAAGCCACGTTTTTTTGACTTTTATATGCTTTATAAATACTTTCCGCTGCTTGTTTTGGTGTTGCAGTGAGTTTGGGATTTAGAGGCAGACCTTCTGTCATTTTCGTGTCCATGAACCCAGGTTTTACGGTCATCACGTGGACTTTTTTATCGTAAAGATAATTTCTCAATCCACTTAAATAAGCAGTTAATCCCGCTTTTGCACTTCCGTAGATGAAATTGCTTTGTCTTCCCCGATCACCTGCAACAGATGATAAAACAATCATGTTTCCTGAGCGTTGTCTTTCCATTTTTTCGGCAAAGAAATTGAGAACGGGAACAAGTTTTGCGTAATTGATATCGATGATTCTTTCTGTATTTTTATTGTCGTAAAGTCCTTCTTCTGTTCCTTCGCCCAGATAACCGGTTGCGCAGAAAAGCAGGTCAGAAGTGATGTCGTCAAATTTCGTGTAGTCGATTTCCTTCATCAAATCGAGTTCGATGATTTCAGATTGCTGAAAATATTTTACATCAATATGCTTTGCAAATTTCTCCGTAGTTTCCTTATTGGAAGTAAAAAGAAAAATGGTTGAATATTTTCCACCTGCTTCCAAAACCTTTTCTACAAAGGATTGTGCGACTTCTGAATTGCTTCCGAGTATAATCATGAGTAATGCGTAATAAGCAATGAGTAATTTTGGTAATTGCTCAATACCTACTAATTGTTATTAATAATTCTTTTATGTTGGAGTGAAACGAATTTCGGGTTTTGAACATTTTGCAGATAGTTCGTCAACGAAGATTTGCTCATGGAATCTTTGGTAAGATATATTCTTCCTCCAAATTCCTCCACGATTGCATCAAGTTTCTCTACCAAATTTTTCAGTTTTGAATTCACTTTAAAATCCAAAGCCAAAGTGTAACCTTCAAATGGGAATGAATTATAAGCTTCTGGATTATTTTTTCCGAAAAGTTTTAAAACTGCTAAAAAAGAACCGTTCCCACTTTTGGCGATGGTTTCTAAAATACGCTTCATACCTTCCTTTCCTTTTTCTTTCGGAATCACCATTTGGTACTGGATGAAACCTGTTTTTCCGTAAATTTTATTCCAGTCATTAACTGCATCCAAAGGATAAAAGAATGTTTCGTAATCAATATAATTCTTAATTTCTTTGGAGCGTTGTTTATTGAAATACAGAAAGTTAAATAGTTTTACCGTCAAATTATTCAAAACAAAATTGGGGAAATAAAAAGGAACGGTTGGGCTAAATTTCTTTTTCAGTCTTAAAGGATTTTCCTGAAGTTTTTTTGGCAATTGATGCTTAAATGCATGTTCACCACGCATCATGATACTTCTGCCAATATTTTTTCCGGTTTGTAAGCAATCAATCCAAGCGACGTTGTAAGTCCAGGATTCACTTTCTTCAAACAGTTTGAAAATCTCGTCCAAATTTTCCGCTTTGATACTTTCTTGTCTTATGTAGGCGGTTTCAATGTTCTTTAGCTTGAATTTTGCGGAAAGGATAATTCCAGTAAGTCCCATTCCACCAATTGTTGACCAAAATTTTTCAGAATTTTCTTCTCTGGAACATTTTAAAACTTCACCGTTTTCGTTCAGCAAACTAAATTCTATAACATACTCTGAAAAACAGCCTTCTGCATGATGATTTTTACCGTGAACATCGGATGCAATTGCTCCACCAACGGAAATAAACTTTGTTCCCGGTGTTACATACAAAAAATATCCCTGTGGAACAACGACCTCCAAAATGTCTGAAAGCAAAACGCCCGATTCACACTCAATAATTCCATTTAGGCGATCGAAACTGATGAACTTGTTTAGTCTTTTGGTAGAAAAAATGTGCTCTGAAAGTGATGCGTCACCGTAACATCTTCCGTTTCCTCGTGCGATGATTTCGTTGTTTGATTTTACGAAATCTTTGATTTTCTGTAGAGAATCTTCAGACTTTACTTCTTTTTCCACGACCGGAAAATTTCCCCAATTCGTGACTTTCTGTGTAAAATTCGGTTTCATTATTTGAAATAAATTTGAAGTAAAAAGGCAACCAGCCAGAGTACTAAAGTGCCCTGAATATACCTGTCTTTATAGATAATTTTTGTGGGGGATTCGGTTTTATTATACACTAAAGTCTGCTGCAGATATCGTAAAAAAGCAAAAACCACGAAGATCACCGTATAAAAAACACGTGGGTGAAAACGCTGCTGAACTTCTGGCGAAAGCGTAAACATCAAATAGCAAACAATCGCCAAAGCGCAGCTAATAGAAAGCGCAATGTCTGCAAACTGAACATTGTAACCGTCGAGAGCTTTTCTGGTTCTGCCTGAAATCTGCGCATTGATGAGCTCTCCCCTTCTTTTTCCGATCGCCAAAACCAGCGCCAGAACAAAAGTTAATAAAATCGCCCATTGTGAAATGAAAATCCCAGTTGCATAACCTCCCGCTAAAACCCGCAATACAAAACCAATAGCTATGATGCAGACGTCTACAATGGCAACATGCTTTAGCTTAAAAGTATAAGCAATGTTCATTAGAAAGTAAAAAATAATGATGGTGGCAAACTTCCAGAAATTTTGATGGAAATATTGTTCACCAAAAAATATCAGGCCTACACCAATTGCAATAACAAAAAGCAATATTCCTATTGCACCGCTTTTGGAAATCGCACCGCTTGCCAAAGGACGATTCTTTTTTTCAGGATGTTTTTTGTCCGATTCAATATCCGAATAATCGTTGATGATGTAAATAGAACTGGCTGCGAGCGAAAAAACCACAAAAGCAAAAATGCTTTTCATCAAAAGGCCTAAGTTGGTAATATTGCCGGAAAAAAACAAAGGTGCAAAAACGAAAAAGTTTTTCACCCATTGTTCAATCCTTAATAGTTTGAGATATTTCGCCATCCGTGTTATAATCAGCTACAAAATTAATGAATTTTAAATAAAAAAAATCCGCCCGAGCGGATTTAAGTATTGTTGATATAATTTGGGGTTTAGTTACCTTCTTGAGCGTCGTTGATCATCTTTTCATTAGCGGTAATTGCAAACTCCACTCTCCTATTTTGAGCTCTACCTGCTTCGGTATCGTTGCTTGCAATTGGACTTGCTTCACCCATTCCCATTGTGTTCATTCTGCTTGAAGCAATACCTTTCGAAATAAGGTAAGCTTTTACAGACGCTGCTCTTCTGTCCGACAAACTTAAATTATATTCATCGGTACCTTTAGAGTCGGTATAACCATAAATATTGATGTTAGTGTCCGGATTGTTGATCAAAACTTCTGCAAGTTTATCCAAATTTGCCTTTGCCAATGGTTGAAGATCTGATTTATCGAAGGCAAAGTTAACCATGTTTTCTTTTAAAGTCACTTTTATACCTTCACCAACTCTTTCTACTTCCGCTCCTGGTAAAGTTTCCTTAATTTCCTTGGCTTGTTTGTCCATTTTTCTGCCGATCACATTACCAGCAACTCCACCAACAACCCCACCTAGAACAGCTCCGATTGGAGCGTTTCCTCCTTTACCTATGTTATTCCCTAAAACACCTCCGATTACAGCTCCAGCTGCAGTACCAATAACGGTCCCTCTTTGTTGGTTGTTTGAATTTTTCACTGCTTCACAGCTTGTCATTACCAACGAAGTTGAGATGAAAAGTGCAGCAATATTTGTTTTGTTAAAAAGTTTCATAATTTGAAATTTTATTATTCTTTAATTAAATGAAGAAATCTAAACAGACTTCTACCATTCTATTTTGTTTTCATTGAAGTTCTTTGAAAATTGTATACGATTGTAACGTTTTGACCAGCAGACATTACATTATCGACCAAAGAAAATTGATCTGTTGTTTGGTTTTGTAAAGTTAATGAATACCCTTGAGTTACTGCTTTTGCTTTAGAACCTTCAAGAATTTTTTTGAATTTGAATTCATTTCCGTTTACTACCTCAAATTTAATTGGCATTACTACACTTGGACATGAACCACCACCATTTAAAGTGTAGGAACCAGTCCAGTTGTTAGGGATTAAAGTCCAGTGACTTCCTACGAAACATTGTGCATCTGCACCTTCATCAAATGGTTTTACTTTAAAGTTTTTGTCGTAATCAATACTTGTGAGTTCCCAATCACCTTTCAATTTTAGAAATTCGGCTCTGTTTTCCTGTGCAGTTTTTGCATTTTTCACACCGGAACAAGAAACGGTGAAAGCCGCCGCCAAAATTCCGCTAAGTAATAAATTTTTCATAGTAGTAATATTAATTGTTTTAATATTTACAAAAAACCGTGCCATTTTAATTAAAACCACAAAAAAAGTCCAAATTAACGGACTTTATTAAATAGTGATCTTCACTTTATTTTCTTTTTACCACTTTTTTCACTGGCTTTTTCACATTTTTTTTAACCATTGTAGGTTTTGTATCATTCTGTGATGGTGAAGCTTTGTAGAAATTTGTGAAAGCATATTCCGCTGCTTTTCTCAAATCTATTACTCCGCCTGCTTCAGAAATCAAATCGAATCTGTTGTTGGTGTTTGAATTAATCATCGCATTTACAGAAGATTTATTTACGGTTTTTACCAAAGATTCAATAATTTGTTCCGGTTTCAAATTCGGCATGTAAGCTAAGAGAACCGAAGCTGCTCCTGCTACAACCGGAGAAGCCATCGAAGTTCCCTGAAGATATTCATACTTTCCATCAGGAACCGTTGAATAAATCTTTTCTCCCGGCGCAAAAACATTCACCATTTTTTGGTTATAGTTGGAGAAATTTGCTCTCAAAAATTCATTGTCATTGGTGGAAGCTCCTACAACAATCATGTTATTGATGAATGGTTTCGCGTCATTAACATCTTTAAAGTTGGTTGGGAAATACTGACTCTCAAAAATATTTTCATTTTCGTTTCCTGCTGCTTTCACCAAAAGAACACCTTTGTCATGAGCATATTTGAAAGCATCCCAAACTACATTTTTCCCCGGTGAAACAGGTTTCCCAAAACTCATGTTTAAGATTTTCGCACCATTGTCAACTGCGTAACGAATTGCGTTTGCAACATCTTTATCTCTTTCATCACCATCTGGAACGGCACGAACAGTCATAATTTTTGCCGTTTTGTAACCCACTCCGTACTGGATTTCATTTCCTTGCGGATAACCTGCGATGATTCCGGCAACGTGAGTTCCGTGTTTTGCGTCAGGACCTTCGAAATGGTTGTTTCCGTAATATTTCTGGGTATAATCTTCGTAATTATCGCCCACGATTTCTGCACGTGGATCGTAATCTAAATTATACTGTTTTGTAGCTTGTGGACCATAATAATCCAAAGCTTCCTTCATTTGAGCATCCAAAAATTTCTGAACTTCCGCAGGAGATTTTCCTTTCACAGAGGGATCTTGTGCAATTTGCCCCAAAACTGAAGCTGCCATTGCCTGTTCTTGAGTGGTTGGTTTAATTGCAGCAACAACTTCGGGAGTTAAATTTTGACCATTTAACATGGCAACCATACCCGGAATCATTTTCTGAATTCTTGAATACGTTTCGTAACCTTGTTTTGCTTCAATGCTTTTCTTGTTGAAAAGATCTTTGGATTTCATGTACATTGCAAATTCTTCTGGCATTTTTACCTGATTTGCTTTGTTGGCCGCTGAATTTGCTCCTTCAAAAATCGGTTGGTATTTTTTTACGACACGCGTAACTTCCATGTTATCAACATCTACATCTCCATTTTTTCCACCTGCGAAATTCCATCCGTAAACATCGTCGATGTAGCCGTTTCCGTCATCGTCTTTTCCGTTGTTTGGAACTTCGTTTGGATTTTTCCACATGTTTTTGATTAAACCTGGATGGTCAACTTCTACTCCACTGTCTAGAACTCCAACAATCACGGGTTTTGGTTTCAAACCTTTCGATTCCAAATATTTGTATGCATTTTGAGTATTTACTCCGTAAACATTTGCCGCAGAAAAATCTTTATGATACCAAGTCATCAAATCCTTATCTTTCATCGGGTCTAAAGTCGTTTCCGCAGTTTGTGCAAAAGATGCAAAACCTGTCATAAAACAAGCCGCAATCAGTATTTTTTTCATATTATATTATTTTGTTTTGATATTTTTTAAATAAGTCAAAGATTCGGGTCCTTTGTTACAAATCAGGTCAAGAATTGAAAGGTCTTTCTCAAATCCCATCTTATCGGAAAAAGTTTGATAATAATCATCCATTGCGTATTCTGACGCCTGTTTTGCTGAAAATTTTTCCCTGAAATCTTCACCTTCAAAATTTTTGACATATTCATCACTCAAAGAATATGCCTTTTCTGTTTTCAGAATGTTTTGGATGATTTTTAAAGCGTTCAAGTTAAATTCAACTAAAGAATTTGTTTGAAAACTGAAAATATCTTCCATTTTATTTTCGTAAAACTCAAAGTAAGGGGAACTTTGATAAGCTGTCTTTATCGATTTCCAATGAAGTTTTCTCCAATTTTCTCTGTCCGAAATCTCAAGTTCTTTCAACACTCTTTTTCCGTTATGGTTTATTGGAATAATTAATGACAATCTTCCGTTTGCTCCATAAATATTGCATCGGTTGCGATAAGTTTGCTTCGGAAAATTTTCAAACTGTTCTAAAATGATTTCGTTTTCTTCCTTTAAAAATTCGGAAAACCATGAAATTGGCGGGAGATAAAATAGGGGTAATAATATTTTCATTTTTTAATAAATTTTGGCTAAAGCCAAAGATTTTTCTTTCTAAAAAAACGGGCTAAAGCCCGTTCCTATTGATGATTGACAAACTTTCATTTAATCGCAGAACTTCTTTCTAGCCCCGATTGAACGGCGTGTTTGAGCTCTTTTTGCTTGCGATGATATTAGCTTGGCGCAAAAAAGCGAGTAGTGAAAGCGGGAAACAGCTCCTAAAAAATCTACTCTTCTGTTTCTTTTTTCTTGAATAATTTCATGATGTAATCCCAACCGAAAAACAGCACCAAAACCAAAACAGCAACCCACCAATAGGAAGTTTTGTTGGCTTCTCCCGTATTTGTTGCCTTGAACATTCTGTCCCAACGAATTTTGGTCGGCGCTTGATAAGACGAACCGGCGTCTTTAAACAATCCTTCCACGCTCATCCAAGTAAACATAGGCTTTCCGACGATATTTTCTTCAGGAACGAAACCGAAAAATCTTGCATCCAAAGAAGCATCGCGGTTGTCACCAATCATCATATAATAATCCTGTTTGATGGTGTATTTATTGGTTTCCTGACCATTGACAAAAATTTTTCCGTTTTTGTTTTCGAGTTTGTTGTGTTCGTATTCGGAGATAATCCACTGATATTCAGGTAAAGTTTCTTGATTTAAAGTCACCACATCTCCTTTTTTCGGGATTTTTAAAGGACCGTACCAATCTTGGTTCCACTTTTTGTTGATGGGGAAAATCGATTGAGTGGTGTCGATTTTCTTGGTGTACGCATCTCTTTCTGCATTTAATTTATAACCAACCGCCGCAGAATCTTTTGGCCAAACGTGTTCTTCCATTTTAATAATTTGTGGAAGCGCCTTTATTTCTTTCGCAGTTTCATCCGTCAAACCTTGAAAATCATAAAGGTAACCGTTTTGAGTTTGAATTTCCTGAAGCGGCAAAAATCCGTATTTGTTGTACAAAGCAGGAACATCTAATTGACTGCCAGTTTGCGCAATGTATTTGTGCTGTACTTTTTGATCGCCTAAAACGGTTTCAGCTTTTCCGTTGACGAAAAGGCGTCCCGCTCTCATTTCAATTACGTCTCCTGCAACTGCGACGCATCTTTTCACATAAGGATCTTTTCTGTCAATCGCTGTGTGCACCGAATCTTGCGGATAATTGAAAACGACAATATCGTTTTTCTGCGGCTTGTTGAATTGCAACAATCTTGAATATGGGAGCTTCACCGCATCGACGTAAGATTTTGGGTCGTCTTTAGGATTTCCTTTTTGACCTGTATCCATAATTGTTCCCTGCAAAAAAGGGATTGCTAAAGGTCGCATCGGCATTCTATAACCGTAACTCCATTTGTTTACAAAAAGGAAATCTCCAACTAAAAGTGTTCTTTCCATTGAACCTGTCGGAATTCCAAAAGGCTGGGTTAAGAAAACGTGGATGATGGTTGCAAAAACCACCGCAAAGGTGATGGAACCAAGAAAGGATTCTTTCTTTTTCTCCTTTTTTTCGTCTTCGGTTAAATAAAGTTCGTCTTCGGTTTCAACTTCTGCATCTTTTGAATAATTCACAATTGCCATGTAAATAAACGGAAGAATTACGGTCAATAATTTTTGTGTAAAACCCGATTTCCCAAAATGTTTCATTAAAAACAAATGAAAAACCGTCATCATAATCGGTCCCACAATCGGAAGATAAGCCATTGCAACCCACCATTTCGGATGCTTGGTTTCTTTCTGAATGATGAAATAATTGTAAAACGGCACAAACGCAAAAAGCGGATTGTAACCCATTTTTTTGAACAATTTCCACGTTGAAATCCCCATCAATAGTGAAAGAATGATAACATAAACGGAATAGATTAGAAAGTAATTCATATTTTTTGGCTTTCAGCGTTCAGCAATTTGCTTTCGGCGTTGTGTTTAGATTAGTTTATTAGTTGTGGCTTTTGTTACAAAACATGAGCAATGAGTAATTAGTAATGAGCAATATTCTAAAAACATCAAATTTATTACCTATTGCTGATTGCTTATTAATTATGAAAAAAGTACATCTTTCATTGAAAAGTTTCCTTTTTTTCCTTGAATCCATTCTGCGGCAATGACTGCTCCTAAAGCAAATCCGTTTCTATTGAAGGCGGTGTGTTTGATTTCTATTTCATCCACTTCGCTTCGGTAGAAAATACTGTGCGTTCCGGGAACCTCATCTTCGCGAATGGCAAAAATTCCGAGTTTGTTTCCTTTGGTTTCATCCAATTTCCAAGCGTCGAAACGATGGTCGTTTTTAATAATTCCTTCTGCCAAAGAAATCGCAGTTCCACTTGGTGCGTCTTTTTTATGGGTGTGATGAATTTCTTCCAACTGAACTTTATACTCAGAGAAGTTTTTCATCAAATCTGCCAACTTTTCATTTAAGGCAAAAAACAAATTCACGCCCAAACTGAAATTTGAACCATATAAAAATGCAGTCTCGTTTTCGGTTGCAATTTTTTCGATTTCAGGTTTTTGGTCGAGCCAACCTGTTGTTCCACAAACTACCGGAATTTTATTTTCGAGGCAAATTTTAATATTGTTAAAAGCCACTTCAGGATTAGAAAACTCTATGACCACATCGGGATTGTTCAGGTTTTCCAAAGTTGGAGATTCGTTCAGTTTTGCTACAACTTCGTGACCACGACTTTCGGCAATTTCACCGATGATTTTACCCATTTTTCCGTATCCAACTAATGCAATCTTCATATATTTTGTTTGATATTATTTGAACTTATTTGATGTTGTTTGAAATCAATTATCATTTATCAATCATCATTGATAATTTAGAATCTATAATTAAAGGAAAGTCCCGCTTTTGAAGATTGATTTCCAAATTCATCAAAAATAATCGCAGGTTTCAAAGCCAAATCGGGGTCTTTTCTTCCTTCGTACAAATGTGCGTCAACAACGGCATCCACAATATTCAGAACGTAAATTAATCCCGTGACTGCAATCGCGTAATCTCGCTGTCTTTTCGCTCTGTCCTGTGTTCTTCCCAAAGCTTCGGCAGTGATTCCGGGAATTTCAGAAAACTCGTGCGGCTGCCCGTTGAGTTGTGCAATGAACGCGTTTCGGTATCTTGTGTATTGCTTCTGATTCCAAAGCGTAATTCCAACTCCGGTTCCAATTGCGCCCCAAACGATGGGGATTTTCCAATATTTTTTGTTGTAATATTGACCGAGTCCCGGCAAAACTGCAGAATACAAACCTGCTTTTGTTGGGTTATATTTTACGGTTTTAACAGGAGCGTTGGATTCCTGAATATCGGTTAAAACCTGAACATCAGATTTGGAATTTTTCTTTACAGAAATGGAATCTTTCGGATAATTCTCCACACGAATTGTGTCGTTCGGATTCACTTGAGCGAAAATTTTGAATGAAAATATCAGCAGGAAAAATACCGTAAGTTTCTTCATTATTTAAAGTGTGAAAGGATGTTTTCCAACTCTTCCTCATTTTTGAAGTCGAGCACGATCTTTCCTTTTTTTCCGTTTGCGGATGTTTTTATTTCAACTTTTACATCCAAAATATCGGCAAGATTTTTTTCCGCTTTTTTGAAATGATTGGGTAAAGTTGCCTTGTTTTTCTGAATAGATTTCTTTGGCGTTTTCAGCAAATTGGATTCCTGTTCCGCTTGACGAACGCTTAAATTATTCTTGATGATTTTCTTGAAAAGTTCGTCCTGTTTTTCGGCATCGTCCAAACTGATGATGGCTCTTCCGTGACCTGCAGAAATTTCGCCGCTTCGGATTGCGTTTTGAACATCAGGATTTAATCGCAACAATCGTATGGAATTGGTAATGGTACTTCTCTCTTTTCCTACTCTTTGGCTTAAGTTTTCCTGAGTCATCCCGATTTCTTCAAGCAATCTTTGGTAAGTTAAAGCAATTTCAATAGCGTCTAAATCTTCACGCTGAATGTTTTCCACCAAAGCCATTTCGAGTAATTCTTGGTCATTCACCAAACGAATGTATGCAGGAACGGTCTCCAAACCTGCAATTTTACTTGCACGGAAACGTCTTTCACCTGAAATGATCTCAAATTTATCGCCGTCCTTTCTTAACGTAATCGGCTGAATAATCCCAAGATTTTTGATGGATTGCGCCAAATCTTCCAACGCTTTTTCATCGAAGTAAGTTCTTGGTTGTGAAGCGTTTGGATAAATATCTTCCAAAGCAACCTCTACAATATTTCCTACAAATTTATCTGCTCCTTCATCGGTTGCGGAGTTTACAGACGCTTTAGATTCGGCACTTAAAATGGCGCCCAAACCACGTCCCATTGCTCTTTTCTTGTCTTTCATAAATTGCAATCAGCGTTCAGCAATCAGCTTTCGGCTTTAATTTTTTACTAAGTTTTCGTTTTTCAATAAAACTTCTTCGGCTAACTGAAGGTATTGAATCGCTCCTTTGCTTTCCGCATCATAGTTTAGGATACTTTCGCCGAAACTTGGCGCCTCACTTAAACGTACATTTCTGCTGATAATAGTGTCGAAAACCATTTCAGGAAAATGCGAATTTACTTCCTCTACAACCTGATTAGATAGTCGTAATCTTGAATCAAACATGGTTAAAAGTAAACCTTCAATATCGAGATCTTTGTTATGAATTTTCTGAACATTTTTGATGGTGTTCAACAATTTCCCTAAACCTTCCAAAGCAAAATATTCACATTGAATCGGGATAATCACTGAATCTGCCGCAGTTAACGCGTTAATCGTAATCAAACCCAAACTTGGCGCACAATCGATGATGATGTAATCGTAATTATCGCGAACGGATTTTAATGCTTCTTTCAGCATGTATTCACGGTTTTCACGGTCGACCAACTCGATTTCTGCGGCTACCAAATCAATGTGTGACGGAATGATGTCTAAATTAGGAGAAGAAGTTTTTTGGATACATTTTGCCGCATCGGAACTGTGCTCCAACAAATTGTAGGTGGAAAATTCCGACTGTTCGATTCCCAAACCCGAAGTTGCATTTGCTTGCGGATCCGCATCAATAATCAAAATCTTTTTTTCCAAAACGCCGAGTGCCGCTGCTAAATTTACCGCCGTAGTTGTTTTGCCAACACCGCCTTTCTGATTTGCAACACCTATAATTTTAGCCATTCTTTGAATTTTAATCTCCAAAAATACACTTTTTTATCATTTTTAGATGAATGTGAATAAAAGTGTTTTGGTTAAAATACTGTTAATTAATGGTTTATCATACAAAAAAATTATCCACAAAAATTGGATTTCTGTGGATAAGTGTTATTTCTTATTAATGGTGAATTCGCTTTGCTGTGAACGGTGATTTTTTTTAAGTGAATTCCTTGAAATGCATTTGGAAAAACAAATTTAATTTCCCCGCTGATTACGCTGATTGAGCAGATTTTTACATTGCTTATTGCTTGTTACTTATTGCTCATGAATTACTCAAACTGCATGGAAATTGGGAATTTGAAATAACTTCTCACATTTTCTCCGTTGAGTTTTGCAGGAATCCATTTTCCTTTTACGGAACGGATGGTTTTTTCAGCCTCTTTATTAAAAGTGGCATTTGGTCCATTTGCTTTCACATCGGAAATGGTTCCGTCTTTTTCCACGATGAAAATCACCGTTGTTTTCACTAAATCTCCTGTTCCTTCCATGATTGAAGTATCAAAATTATTCACCACTTTGCTTCTGAAAGAATTAATTCCTCCCATGAAATCTGCTGAAACATCAACTTTTAACACAGGTGAATTATCCACAGGTTTTGGAGTTTCCACCACAGGAACTTGTGTTGGAACATGTTGTTCAACAGGTGGCGTGTAATTGGTTACAGGTGGCGTTCCTACAATTGTTTCTGTACCAATTTTTGCGTCTTCCGTATCGCTTAGTTTGGTTGCAGGAGTTTCTTTTTTTGCATCTCGCGTTGGAGTAGGGATTTCAATTTTAACTGTGTTTACAATCGGTTTTACAGGAATAATCGGTTTCACTACTTGTGGCGGAGTTTCAGGAATTTCATCTACAGGTTTTAAAACGTGACCATCGCCGATTCTATCTACAATAACGGGTGGAGTTCTAATAGAATTGATAACTAAAGGTGAAATTGCAACTGCTGCGAAAAGTGCAACACCTGCAAACATCGCCTTCATCATGGTATTTCCGTATTCTGTACGAATTACATACGCTCCGTAATCTTTGTTTCTTCCCTGAAAAAGAATTTCAGTAAACTTTCTTTCTTGGTTTTGAAGTAAATTTTGCATCACTAAATTATTTAATTGGTTCGGTAATCATTTAGTCATGACTATCAGTTTAATATTAAATTTTTAAATTCATTAAAACTTTATCAAAACACACACCATTTTATTGAATATTTTACACAATAATTATTTTATCCATAACAATATGTAAATTTTAAACCTGCACCAAAAGAAAACCACCTCCAACGAGATGGCTTTGCTTAAAAAATTCTAAAAATTATTCTATTTAATTAAAATAATTCTTTTCGGATAATATTTTGGCTTCTTTCAGGCCCTACAGAAACCAAATACACATTAATTCCTAAATAATCCTCGATAAACTCGATGTATTTCTTGGCATTTACAGGCAGTTCGTCGTAGCTTCTTGCTTTGGTGATGTCTTCTTCCCAACCTTCTAACTCCTCATAAATCGGCTCGTAATTATATAATTTGGTGGTAGAAGATGTAAAGTAATCGATGATTTTTCCGTCCTCTGTCTTATAAGCTGTGGCGATTTTCAAAGGAGAAATTCCCGAAAGGACATCCAATTTTGTGATGACCAAATTGTTGATTCCGTTAATCATCGTCGCATGTTTCAGCGAAACCAAATCGAGCCAGCCTGTTCTTCTTGGCCTTCCTGTGGTTGCGCCAAATTCAAAACCAATCTGTCTGATTTTTTCACCCAATTCATTATCCAATTCCGTTGGGAAAGGACCATTTCCAACTCTTGTGGTATACGCTTTTGCAACGCCGATTAAATTTTGCAGACTTGTCGGCGGAACTCCCGCTCCCGAACACACACCGCCTGTTGTTGGCGACGACGAGGTTACATAAGGGTAAGTCCCGAAATCGATATCCAACATTAAAGCTTGTGCACCCTCGAACAAAATATTTTTTCCGTCTTGAATGGCTTGATTGATTTCTAGTTCAGTATCTACAATTCTGTCCTGCAATTTTTTCCCGATTTCAATGAATTCATTGTAAATTTCATCAAACTCCAAACCTTCTTTTTCAAAATATTTTTCGAAAAGTGAGTTTTTGATTTTCAGATTCTTTCTAATCTTTTCGGCTAAAACTTCAGGATTCAAAAGGTCAATCATACGAATTCCGACTCTGGCGATTTTGTCTTCGTAGCAAGGACCGATTCCTTTTTTTGTGGTTCCAATCTGTGTTCCGCCTTCTTCTTCCTCACGATATTTGTCGAGCAAAATGTGATAAGGCATAATCACGTGCGCTCTTCTCGAAATAAAAACATGGTCGGTTTTCATTCCTTTGCTTTCGATTTGTTCAATTTCTTTTATGAAAGATTTTGGATTTACCACAACTCCATTCGCAATGATACACTTTCCCTTACACTGCAAAACTCCCGATGGAAGAAGGTGCAAAACAAATTTTTCGTCGCCCACATAAACGGTGTGACCTGCATTATCACCTCCTTGAAAACGCACCACATAATCGGATTTCGCCGAAAGAACGTCCGTAATTTTCCCTTTTCCTTCGTCCCCATACTGAAGACCCACAACCACATAAGTTGCCATATTTTACTTTTTTTATAGATTTCTACAAAAATAGTTTTAATAAAAGTTTCGGGCAATTTTTGTGGAAAAATATTTTGGGCGTGTCCCTTGCCAAAGCTAAACCTTATAGATTTTGCAAACCTACAAGGTTTCCCGCAGCTCGGGTCGGGCTTTTCGCTTCAATTCCTCGTTCCAAAGCTGAAGCCAACGCAACTGCGGGATTTCCACTGCAATCCCTCACGCAATAACGCCGCGTAAGGAAAAGTAGCGACTTTTCCTTACGACAACTCAAAATTGGCGCTCTCCCGAAACTTCGGGTTCGCGCCGAAAATTCAACGTCACTCTGAAAATTTTAACCACACAAAATTTCCATCTTCCAACTTTTTCGTAAATTTGCTTTTTGGAATACCTTATGGACACAGTCAAAATTCACGACAAAGAATTCGTGCCGTACTTGAAGCACGATGAAATTCAGGAAATCATCAAAAATTTAGCGCTCAAAGTTTATGAAGACTACAAAGACGAAACTCCCGTTTTCATCGGTGTTCTAAACGGTGTGATTATGTTTTTCTCCGATTTTTTGAAACATTATCCGGGAAACTGCGAAATCGCATTCATCCAAATGAGTTCTTATATGGGAGGTTTAACAAGCACGGGAATCGTTTACAAAAAAATGGAACTCACCAAAGAAGTTGAAGGTCGCCACATTATTTTGATGGAAGACATCGTGGACACAGGAAACACCATTGAAAGTCTCTTTGAATATTTCAAAAACACGCAACGTCCAAAATCTTTAAAAGTAGCATCATTACTTTTAAAACCTGAAGTTTTCAAAAAAGATTTCACGATTGATTATGTCGCCAAAGAAATCCCTAACAAATTCGTTCTAGGTTACGGTTTAGATTATGATGAATTGGGAAGAAATCTTCCGGATTTATATCAATTGGCGGAAGGAAGGATAAATCACTAAAATAATTCGAAATTTGAAGTTTGAGATTCGGAATTAATCTCAAATATCGAATTTCAAATCTCAAATCAATAAATAAAAATGATAAACATCGTTCTCTTCGGACCTCCGGGAAGTGGAAAAGGTACACAGGCACAAAATTTAGTTGAGAAATTCAATTTGAAGCAGATTTCTACGGGAGATTTGTTCCGTTACAACATGAAAAATGACACGGAACTTGGTCAATTGGCAAAATCCTACATCGACAAAGGCGAATTGGTTCCCGACCAAGTTACCACGGATATGTTGATTGACGAAGTGAAAAAACCTACGGAAACAGCAGGTTTTATCTTCGACGGATATCCAAGAACAGCCAATCAAACACAAGCTTTGGAAAAAATCGTAAGCGAAGTTTTGAATGATGATATTTCCGTTTGTCTGTCTTTGGTGGTAGATGATGAGATTTTAGTGGAAAGACTTTTGAAAAGAGGCGAAACATCAGGAAGAACCGACGATTCCAACGAAGAAATCATCCGAAACAGAATTAAAGAATACTACGCAAAAACCGCAGAAGTTGCCGAACTTTACAAACAACAGGGAAAATATGTTGAAGTAAATGGCGTTGGTGGAATTGAAGAAATTTCCGAAAAACTTTTCGCAGAAGTAGAGAAAATAAAATAGAGATAGGAGTTGCGGGATGCGAGTTTCGAGGTTCAGTCCCGCATCAACTCGAAACACGAACCTCGTATCCCGAAACTCGATGAGCAATTTCGTAGATTACGTAAAAATCCATTGTAAAAGTGGTCACGGCGGTGCAGGTTCTGCGCATCTTCGCCGTGAAAAATATATTCCGAAAGGCGGTCCCGATGGTGGAGACGGCGGTCGTGGCGGAAGCGTCATCATGAAAGGAAATTCTCACGAATGGACACTTCTTCCGCTTCGTTACACGAGACACATCAAAGCGGAACGTGGTGAAAACGGCGCGAAGAATCAGTTGACCGGAGCTGCAGGTGAAGACGTTTACATCGAAGTTCCGATTGGAACGATTGCCAAAAATGAAGACGGCGAAATCATCGGTGAAATTTTGGAAGACGGTCAAGAAATCGTTTTAATGCAGGGTGGAAAAGGCGGACTTGGAAACGAGCATTTTAAATCTTCAACGAATCAAACTCCACGTTATGCGCAACCCGGACTTCCCGGCGAAGAAGGTTTTGTGACTTTTGAGCTGAAACTTTTGGCGGATGTTGGTTTGGTTGGTTTTCCAAATGCAGGAAAATCTACACTTTTAGCGGCAGTTTCGGCAGCGAAACCAAAAATTGCTGATTACGCTTTTACAACCTTAACTCCGAATTTAGGAATCGTGGATTACCGAAATTACAAATCTTTTGTAATGGCAGATATTCCGGGAATTATAGAAGGAGCGGCAGAAGGAAAAGGTCTTGGTCACCGATTTCTAAGACATATCGAGCGAAATTCCATCCTGCTGTTTTTGATTCCTTCCGATTCACAGGAACATTTTCAGGAATTCAAAATTTTGGAAAATGAGTTGAAGGAATATAATCCTGAACTTTTGGATAAAGAGTACATTATTTCAATTTCAAAGTCGGATTTATTGGATGATGAACTGAAAAGAGAAATCGCAAAAGAATTTCCTGAAGACAAACAGCCCATTTTCTTTTCCGCAGTTACGGGAGAAGGTTTGACGGAATTAAAGGATGTTATTTGGAAAAGACTTCACGGATAATTTTTAAACAACGATGAAAAAAATTTCATTAGTCATTGCTCTCAGTCTTTTTGCCGGAATTTCCGCACAAACTCAATTTGGCGTAAAAGCAGGATATATTAATTCTAACATCAATTGGCAATCTTCACCAAGCAATTTTTGGGAAGATTATAGCGATTTCAGCTCCCAGTCTTTTTTTTATGCCGGTGGATTCGCTTTGCAACCTGTTACTGAAAAATTTTCAGTGCAGGGAGAATTAATCTATACACAATTGGGTGGAACAACCAAGGTAAACCTTCACCAGCTTGTCGGCAGTGAAATTATTGATATTGGAACGGCAAATATAAAATACAGTTATCAACAGCTACAGGTTCCAATAGCTGCGAAATACCATATTATTAAAAATTTTGGTGTTTTAGGAGGTTTTAACTTTGCATTTAATATTAACAGTAAAGTAAGCTCGGATTTCAGTTCATTCCCAAATTCTGGAAAAGTTGAGAATAAAAAAACTCTTGATATTTTTCCGTTTGTGGGTACTGAGTTTGATTTTAATAAAAATATTTTTGCTGAAGCACGCTACAATTTTGGCATTTCGAATATCCATGAGAATGGAATCGATGTTCGCGCAAACTTCTTCCAAATTGGTTTAGGTTATCGTTTTAAATAATTTAGGAACAGTTCTTGAACGCCTTATTTCATATAATTTATAATTATGAAATATTTACTTGCACTTATTGCAGTGGTTTTTCTTTTTTCATGCACCACTCAAAACAAGTCTAATTATTCCAAAATTCACTATGAAGCAGGTGCCTGTTTCGGGTTTTGTCCCATGTTTAAAATAACGATTAATCCCGACAGAACCGCAGTAATTGATGCAGAAAGATTCACCTTTACCGACGGAAAATCCAAAGATGACTTTTCAGGAACTAAAGAAGGCGTTTTCAAAGCGACCATTAAAGAAGCCGATTACAACAAATTGGTTTCGATGCTTGATTCTTTAAACTTAAAGTCTATAAAAAATTATTACGGAGACAAAAACGTGACCGACTTACCAACATCACACTTGAAAATTACTTTTGCAGATGGAACTTCAAAACACATTGAAGATTACGGAAAACACGGAACAGAAGATTTACAGGCAGTATATGAATTTATCGAGGGCTTAAGAAAGTCACAAACCTGGACTAAAGTTGATTAATTTTCATATTAGCATCTAAAATAATAGCAGACTTTTAAGGTCTGCTTTTTCGTTATGATGTTGATCCAATTTGAGGGTTAATTTCCTTGGACACCTAAAAATTGATGCCCTGTAAGATGGATTCCAATATTTATTTTATTAGTAAAAGACGTTCCTAAAAAGAAAAATTGACCTTCAAGAAATAAGAATTTCTATGAAAATCAACGTTTTGAGCGGTTTCTTTTGGGCGCAACTTTTACACGAATTTTGAATCTTTTCTGAGATTTAGATTTCTTCTGCATAAATGATAAAATTTTCGTTAATAAATTTAATAATTATTTCGAAACAAACAACTATCGTGCGAAAAATTAAATATTAAATTTATTTACATTTGGAACATGAAGAAAATTATATTGACGGCTTTAAAAACAATTTGGGCAATCATCGGAATCGTGGCGTTTTATCTGCTTTGTGCCTATTTGATACCTTTCATTGAAATTCCGGCAAAATCTGTTTCTGAACCCAAAAATATTGATGCGTATATCCTCACAAACGGTGTTCATACCGATTTGGTGGTTCCCGTAAAAACTCCCGAAATCGATTGGAGTCAGCAAATCCCTTTTGAAAACACTTTGTCCAAAAGAACCGACTTCAAATATTTGGCGATTGGATGGGGTGACAAAGGGTTCTACCTAGACACCCCAACTTGGGCCGATTTGAAATTTTCAACCGCCTTCAAAGCGGCATTTTGGTTAAGTGAATCGGCGATGCACTTCACATATTACGAAAAAATGACCGTTGGAAAAGATTGTGTGAGATTGAATTTAACACATCAACAATATTTGGATTTGATTAAATTCATCAATGATAAATTCGACCGGGACCAAAACGGAAAACCAATCCTCATTAAGACCGACGCGGTTTACGGAAAAAATGACGCTTTTTATGACGCGAAAGGAAGTTACAGTTTCCTTGACACCTGTAACACCTGGTCAAACAACGGATTAAAAGCGGCAGGACAGAAAGCGGCTCTTTGGACGCCGAGCGATTTTGGGATTTTCCAGCATTACCAATAGATGTTGAGGTTGAGATTCTGCAAAATAAAAAAACTCCCATTTTCAGGGAGTTCCACACAACATCATATTAAATTATGAAAAAATAAAAATTTGATTTTGAAGATTGAGTTGTTTTTTAATCCTTGATCGCCAAACTGAAAAATAAATCTAAATCGTCTTTCACAAACACCACCCCGCCCATTTTCTTTGGTGGAATAATGTTGAAGTCGGAAAATTTCAATCTTTTGTTTCCAACCAAACTGTTTTTATATTCGCCAAATTCTACACTGTATTTCTTCACCACGTTCATCATTCTGACCTCAACCACGGCATTGAATTTTTTATTGGAAGATGCTTTTTCGAAATTTAAGAAATAAGTAATTAAACAAACGTTTTATTAACTATTAATTAAGAATTTTAGCAAAATTTTAATTATCGTTAAACAAACAAAAAATACATGATATTAAATGTTGAGAGAAGTCATATAAACATTTCCTTGCGGATAAAAAAAATTTGTTATTATTAATAAAGCGATCGAAACTGCCCAATAAAAAAATCCCCTGAATTTCTTCAGAGGATTTTGGTACCCAGGACCGGAATCGAACCGGTACATCTTGCGATACTAGAGTTTGAGTCTAGCGCGTCTACCAATTCCGCCACCTGGGCTTAAATTGGTGTGCAAATATAGAATTAATTTTTGTTTCGGAAAAATAAATTTTCAAATTTTTTTTCCTTTTAAAACTCAATTTCCAACCCATCAAAAGCAAGATGCACATTTTCAGGAAGTTCCTTTTCTGTTTCATCGTGCAGACCTAAATGATGGGAAATGTGGGTGAGAAAAAGCTGTTTCGGCTTCAATTCATCATTCAGTTCAAGAATTTGTGGAAGAATGAAATGTGCTGGATGAAGCTCTTCCCTTCTAATACAGTTTAGGATGAGATAATCCAAATTTTTCAGCTTCTCTTTTTCAATTTCAGCAATAAAACTTGCATCCGTAATATAGGCAAGCGACTTAAGTTTAAAACCAAAAATGGGAATTCTGAAATGCATCACTTCAATGGGCGTAATTTCCGCATCGAATAACGAAAACGGCTTATTTTCAATTTCATGAAGCTCAAAAGAAGGCGCACCCGGATATTTCACCTCGGAGAAAGCGTACGGAAAACGGTTTTTGATTTCCATTCCAACTCTCTGGTTACAGAAAAGATTCATATCGTTTCCATTTCTGAAAATCAAAGGTCGCATATCATCGAGTCCAATTACATGGTCGTTGTGTTCATGTGTGATGAGAACGGCATCAACTCGGTCTTCGTGATTATCAAGCATCTGCAACCTAAAATCTGGACCACAATCGACTAAAATCTTCTTATCATTTTCCGTTGTTATTAAAACTGATGACCGAAAACGTTTGTCTTTGGGATTTAGAGAAGCACATACTTCACAATGGCAACCAATTACAGGAACTCCCTGCGAAGTTCCCGTTCCTAAAAATTTCAACTTCATTTTTTGAGGTTGGTGTTTATTTTGGTAAATTTACAAAAAATTAAAAATTGGCAGTGATTAAGCAAAAATTGACACCCAAGCAGAAAGCTTTAGCGATAAATTTGGATGCAAATATCTATGGAACTTTTGCCGAAATCGGAGCAGGTCAGGAAACGGTGCGCCATTTCTTTAGAGCTGGTGGTGCTTCACGTACAATCGCAAAAGCGATGTCTGCTTATGACAAAGATTTCAGCGACGCTATTTACGGTAAAGAGGCTAAAAACAGATACGTCACCCAAAACCGTTTACGCAAAATGCTTCGTTATGAAGTTGCCTTAATTGAGGAAAGATTAACGCGCGAAAACAATCCCGGAAGAAAATTCTTTTCTTATGCAAATACCGTAACCACCATCAATTTCGACAAAACCATGAAAGGTCACGGTTGGGTCGGGTTGCGTTTTCAGTTGGATGAATTTGAGGATTACAACGAAATCGTTCTCCACGTAAAATTCAATGAAAACGATGCAACTTTGCAGCAGGAAACGTTGGGAAGTTTGGGCGTGAACTTAATTTATGGCGCCTTTAATTATTCCGACAATCCGAGAAGGTTGATTGAATCTTTATACGACGACATTTCTACCGACAATGTGGAAATCGACATGATTGATTTCAGCGGTCCCGCTTTTGCCTATGTTGACAATCGCTTGATGAGTTTGCAGCTCGTGAAAAACGGAATGACCGATGCCGTGATTTTCAATTCCGAAGGAAACAATATGCTTCCTGCCGATATTTTGTACAAGAAAAATATTTTTGCGGTCCGCGGGAGTTTCCGTCCTGTAACGTTGGTAAATACGGATATGTTCATGAAAGGCTTGGAAATGTTCAAAAAAGATTGGGAATGCACGGAAGAGGAAACCGAAGTACTTTTCGAAATCACCATTTCTAATTTAAGAGCTTCCGGTGATATTGATGAAAGAGATTTTCTTGACAGAGTGGATGTTTTGGCGAAATTGGGCTATACAGTCATTATTTCAAACTTCTCTGAATATTACCGACTGATTGATTATTTTGCAACCTATACCAACGGAAAAATCGGTGTCGCAATGGGCGTGAACAATTTGTTGGATGTCTTCGATGAAAACTATTACAAAAATCTTTCGGGTGGAATTTTGGAAGCGTTCGGTAAGTTCTTCCGACAGGATATGAGGGTTTACCTCTATCCTTACAAAGACCCGGAAACACACGAGTTATTGACTTCCAACAACTTGAAAGTTCAAGATAATTTGAAGGAACTTTACAAATATTTTAAACTCAACAAAAGGATTGTCGATATCCAAAACTACAATCCAGATTACTCCGAAATTTATTCCCGTGAAATCCTCAACAAGATTGCAAACCACGAACAGGGTTGGGAAACACAGCTTCCGTTCGGCGTTGCAGAGATGATTAAGGAGCGCGGAATGTTTGGTTATAAGGAAGAACTTAAACTGAAGGAGTTTTCGTAGGAAATAAGGAAAACTTTTCTTTAAAATCAAAATTTCCTTTTCATCAATTCCCTGTTTCTTTTGCGTGGAAAAAACATAACGCAACGATCAACAAAGGATTAAAAAATATGATTCTGCTTTTATGCTAAACAAAGGCGCTTTTGCTTATCAAAGCAATACAAAGAATCATCCCTAAAATTTAAAAAATTAAAAAAATGTCAGAAATTAAAAAAAGGCTTTCTTCAATTATTGAAAGTCCCAACCACGATACTACCGATAAATTGCAGAAAATCTGTCACCTGCTCGACCAGGAAATCCCTTATTTCAACTGGACGGGATTTTATTTTAAAAACGGTGACAAGGAAGAACTGATTTTAGGACCTTATGTTGGTGCAGCAACCGACCACACCGTGATTCCTTTCGGAAAGGGAATTTGCGGACAGGTTGCCGTTTCCAACCAAACTTTCGTGGTTCCAGATGTTCATGAGCAGGACAATTATTTAAGCTGCTCCATCGATACCAAAGCCGAAATCGTAGTTCCCATCATTAAAAACGGAGAAAACATCGGTCAGATTGATATTGATTCGCACACCTTGAATCCTTTTACGCAAGAAGACCGAGAAATGTTGGAATGGTTGTGTGGGGAAGTTGCGGGGATTTTGTAGAAATTATTTTTTCGCCAACTTTGAAATTCCCTCTTTATCCAAACGAAAAACCGTCCATTCATCCATAGGTTTTGCGCCAAGTGATTTGTAGAATTCGATGGAAAGCGTATTCCAATCCAGAACCGACCATTCAAATCTGCCGCAGTTTTCAGCTTCCGCAATTTTTGAAAGTTCGATGAGTAAGGCCTTTCCGTAACCTTTTCCACGACATTCTGGTTCCACGAAAAGGTCTTCCAAATACAGTCCCGGTTTTCCGACAAAAGTGGAGAAATTATAAAAGTATAAAGCAAAACCAACAGGTTTTTCGTTTTCTTCGGCAATCAGGACTTTTGCAAAATTTTTGGTGAAAATATTTTCCTTCAACTCATTTTCAGAAGTGATGACATCTTTTTCAAGCTTTTCATAAACTGCCAATTTTTTAATCAAATCAAAAATCGTGGGAATATCTTTTTCGATGGCCTTTCTGATCTCAAACATATTTATAAACTTTCATCAAAAATAACAAAAAACCTCCGAAAAAAAATCGAAGGTTTCATATTACTAATTACTAATAAATAATATCTAATTACTTATTGCTGATTACTTATATTTCCGTGTTCATATCCCAATTCTGCAAATAATCGTGAACGTGTTTCAGGAACATTCCGCCCAAAGAACCGTCCACCACTCGGTGGTCGTAAGAATGCGACATAAACATCAACTGACGGATCGCAATTACATCGCCATCTTTGGTTTCCAAAACTGCAGGTTTTTTCACAATAGCGCCAATCGCCAAAATCGCCACTTGTGGTTGCGGAATAATCGGAGTTCCCATCAAATTGCCGAAACTTCCCACGTTGGAAATCGTGTAAGTCGCTCCTTGTGTATCTTCCGGACGAAGTTTTTTGTTTCTCGCTCTGTACGCCAAATCGTTAATCGCCTTCGCCAAACCTGAAAGTGACAATTGGTCTGCATTTTTAATCACGGGAACAATCAAGTTTCCATCAGGAAGTGCAGTTGCCATTCCGATGTTGATGTTTTTCTTTTTGATAATTTTGTCGCCATCTACAGAAACATTGATCATCGGGAAATCTTGGATTGCTTTTACTACGGCTCTTACGAAAATCGGCATGAAAGTTAGTTTCTCCCCTTCCCTTTTTTCAAAAATATCTTTGTGTTTTGCTCTCCATCTTACAACATTGGTGACATCGGATTCGATGAAAGAAGTCACGTGTGGAGAAGTTCTCTTTGAATTCACCATTGCGTCTGCAATAATTTTGCGGACTCTATCCATTTGAATCACTTCATCACCTTCTGAAACTGCAATTGGTGCAGAAGTTTGCGAAGTGGGTTTTGCGACTGGACTTGCTTTAACCTCAACCTTTTCCTCCATCTTTTGTGTTCCTCTATTTTTCACGAAATGCAAAATATCTTCTTTCGTAATTCTTCCTTCTAAACCGCTTCCTTTGATTGAGTTTAATTCAGCTTCCGAAATATTTTCTTGCTGAACGATTGATTTTACCAAAGGCGACAAATATAAATCGGTTGCAGGAAGACCTGTAGAAATCTTTGCGCTTTCCATAGATTCTTCCAAGCCTTTTACGATTTCTGGTTCCACATTTGGCAATTCTGTTTTTACTTCAGCGTGGGATTTTGGTTCTTGTGGTTGTTCTGCTATGGCTTCACCTTCGCCTGCAACTTCTAGAATTGCGATGGCCTCCCCAATTTTTGCCACCTCATCTTTTTGTTTCAGAATCTTTACAATTTTTCCCGAAACCGGTGTCGGAACGTCGGAATCCACCTTATCGGTCGCGATTTCCACAACGGAATCATCTTCTTTCACCATATCGCCTTCATTGAATAACCAACTGATGATTGTTGCTTCCATCACACCTTCTCCCATCGAGGGAAGTAATAATTTATATTCTGCCATTTTAGTTATTGGATTTTCACAAAGATAAAATTTTTTAAAGAATTTAAAAATTTCCCTACCAAAATTACGAATTCAATAATTTAAATTATTTTTTTCTCATCGAACTTTAGGAAACCGTGGCACATCACCATTAACATAACGGAAAAGAAAAGTTGATTTGCAAAGGGTTTATCAGTAAATATCTTTAAATAAAATATAAAAAGAGCGAAAATTTTCGCTCTTTTTTATTTAGGAAATTGTTGATATCTTAAACCAACTCGGCTCCAAAAACCTCCGAAAAATGTTTCTTAATCTTCTCTTTCACCTCCAAAACTTCCACATCAGAAAACTTTCGTTCCAACTCTCTAGCCAAAGAAGTTACTGATTTATCTTTAATTCCACAGGGAATAATGTATTCAAAATAGCGTAAATCGGTATTCACGTTCAACGCAAAACCGTGCATTGTAACCCATTTTGATGTTTTCACGCCCATTGCGCAAATTTTTCTTGCGTAAGGTTTTCCCACATCCAACCAAACTCCAGTTTCGCCTTCACTTCTTTGGCCTTTCAAACCGTATTCTGCAATTGTTCTGATAATCGCTTCTTCCAAATCTCTCATATATTTGAAAATATCAGATTTAAAGTTATCCAAATCCACAATAGGATAACCCACAATCTGTCCGAAACCGTGATACGTAATATCTCCACCACGATTGGTTTTCACGAAAGTGGCGTTGATTTCCTTCAGTTTCTCAGTATTTGCAAGCATATTTTCTTCGTGTCCCGATTTTCCCAACGTGTAAACGTGTGGATGCTCTACAAAAAGGAGATAATTAGGTGTTTCTTCGTAAATTCCGTCGGTTCTGTCACGGTTTTTCAATTTTAAGTCGATGATGGATTTCATCAAAGTTTCTTGATAATTGAAAGCCGGTTCGTAATCCATTAAACCAAGTTCGCGGAATTCTGTCTTTTTATTTTGGGTGATGGTCATTTTTGAAATTTAGGAAACCTATAAGGTTTTTTTTAAATTAAAATCTTCAAACTCTTCGGCAAAACCTTCACATGAACCGGCGATTTTATCTTATTAAATTCACCATCAAGATGCCAATTTTTTGTGGAAACTTTAAATTCGATTTCTGAAACAGGGAGATAAGTAACGTAATCGTCGTCCTTTAAACGTTTTGTAAACATTCGGAACGCAAAAAAAGGAGAATAGGTGATCGGAAATTTCTTCACCAAAACCAAATCTACCAAACCGTCACTTTTACTGGCTTTTGGTGCAATGTACGCGTTGTTTCCGAATTGGCGGGTGTTTGCTATATTCAACATCAAATATTTCCCGTTGTATTGCCGGTAATTTTCATCTAGAAACTTCACTTTAATGGGTTTGTAATTAAAGAAAGTCTGTATGGAAACTTTGATGTAATTTTTAAAACCACGCTCGGTTTTTTCAAATTCTTTCACCACCTTTCCGTCAAAACCTGTTCCCGAAACATTGATGGATAATTTGTCATTCACGGTGAAAGTATCAATTTTTCTTGATTTTTTGCCTTTGATTTTTTCTAAGAGTTCATCTAAATTTTTATGAAAATTGGTCTCGTTCGAAAATCCGTTTCCAGAACCCGCAGGAAAAATGGCGAGGATTTTTTCAGTATTGATAAGGTGTTTTGCAACGGTAGAAATCGTTCCGTCACCGCCAATTGCCACAAAAATATCAAACTCATCAAAATGATTCAGAATGTATTGCTGCGTATCTTCAATCGATTCGGAAATAATGTAATAAGGATTTTGCACCTTTTTCTTCAACGAGGCCAGAAAAGGCTGATAATTTTTTTTCGCCGAAAAAGGATTAATGATGAAGGCAACTTTTTCCATGTACTGCAAAAATAAAGAAAGCAAATCAAATTGATTTGCTTTTTGAAAATTTATTGTACTGCGATTCTTTTTAAAAATTCAGGCTTTACCATCAGTTTTATGTCTGAAAATGGAATCTTGATCAAAACTGGGCCGGCTGCATAAGCGGTAATTTCATATTGGTTATAGAGAAAGTACAAATTTTCTTTGTCAAAATAGAAATTGTTGTTCGGTGAAATTTCCTTTACCAAAAGCATTTCGCTTTGTCCTTTTCCGGCATCGTTTTTCAGGAAATTGTCCATCAAAGCGAGTTTCCAAATATTAGAATCTGGTGTCATCAAAATATCTGAAAGTTGTACCGTTTTATTTTCCTTCAAGTCGAAAACTTTGTAAATTTCGTTGTAGAAACCGTGTGCACCGCCTGAAAATCCGTCACTTGTATATTGAATGGTCAGTAAATTATTTTCGTTTGAATGGACTTTCATGTCTGAGTTTTCGTACCAAGTTTGTGCAAAGTCGCGTACCAAATCTGCTGCGTCTTTTTTGTTTTGCTCGAAATAATTCTGCTGTTGTTTTTTCAGTGCTGTAAGGATGTTTTCTGAAGTGTATTCATCCAAATCGATATTTTTTACGGCATAAATACTGTCAAGAACACCTTTGTTTTTAATGTTTTCAAAAACCAAAGCTTTTGATTTGAAAGCAACCACTAAATTTTCATTAACCTTCACTGAATCGTTTACCGACACCGAATCAATTGCAGATAAAGCTGTTTTTTGAAGCTCCATTTTCTCTGGTTCAATGGCGGATTTTGTTTCAACTTTTGCTTTATTGCAGGCGATGAACAGCGCTGTAAATAATAGATAATGTAATTTCATTTTTCGCATTTCTAAATATAAAAAAATACATTTTGTTCACAAAAAAACCGTACAAAAAGTTTGAACGGTTTTTAAAAAAAATATTTCGAAGTTTAAATTTTCTATATTAAGAAATTAAACATCAATTTTTGCGTAGATCGCATTTTTCTCGATAAATTCCCGTCTTGGTGGAACTTCGTCGCCCATCAACATACTGAAAACGTTGTCTGCTTCTGCCAAACTTTCAATAGAAACTTGTTTTAAAATTCTTCCTTCAGGATTTAAGGTAGTTTCCCAAAGCTGTTCAGGATTCATTTCACCGAGACCTTTGTAACGTTGAACTTCAACACCTTTTCCGTCGGGAGACATTTCCAAAGTGAAATCTTCACGCTCTTTTTCGTTGTAAGCGTACACTTTTTTATTTCCTTTTTTCAATAAATATAAAGGAGGTTGTGCGATGTAAATGTAACCGTTTTCAATTAATTCCTTCATATATCTAAAGAAGAACGTCAGAATCAGGGTTGAAATGTGGGAACCATCAATATCGGCATCGGTCATAATTACGATCTTGTGATAACGTAATTTGCTGATGTTTAATGCTTTGGAATCTTCTTCAGTTCCTAC
This sequence comes from Candidatus Kaistella beijingensis, assembly GCF_020084865.1. Classification (NCBI taxonomy): domain Bacteria; kingdom Pseudomonadati; phylum Bacteroidota; class Flavobacteriia; order Flavobacteriales; family Weeksellaceae; genus Kaistella; species Candidatus Kaistella beijingensis. The sequence continues at coordinate 1,143,264 of NZ_CP071953.1, forward strand.
GGAAACTCCAAGTGCGGTGTAAATATTTCGGATTTCCTCGTTATCGTACACTTTGTGAAGCATTGATTTCTCCACGTTCAAAATTTTACCTCGCAACGGAAGAATCGCTTGAAAATGACGGTCACGACCTTGTTTTGCGGTTCCACCTGCGGAATCACCCTCAACCAAGAAAATTTCAGAAATTTCAGGGTCTTTGGAGGAACAGTCAGAAAGTTTTCCGGGAAGTCCACTTCCGCCCATCGGAGATTTTCTTTGAACCAATTCTCTCGCTTTTTTTGCTGCCTGTCTCGCTTTTGCAGCCAAAACTACTTTCTGTACGATCAATTTTGCTTCGTTTGGATGTTCTTCCAAAAAGTTGGTCAACATTTCGCCCACGATTTTATCAACCGCGCCCGAAACTTCGGAGTTACCGAGTTTTGTTTTGGTTTGCCCTTCAAACTGAGGTTCCATTACTTTCACGGAAATCACGGCAGTCAATCCTTCACGGAAATCGTCACCGGTAACTTCCACTTTTTCTTTTGCAGGAAGTCCAAGTTCGTCCGCGAATTTCTTCAAAGTACGCGTCAAAGCACGTCTGAACCCTGCAAGGTGAGTTCCACCTTCGTGCGTGTTGATGTTGTTCACATAGGAGTGAAGATTTTCGTTGTAGGAAGTGTTGTAGCGCATCGCAACTTCCACCGGAATGCTGTCTTTTTCGCCTTCCATAAAGATGACGTTTTGCATAATGGCTTCACGGTTTCCATCGATATATTCAACAAACTCCTTTAAACCACCTTCCGAATGAAATTTTTCAAATCTTGGCTCACCGTTTTCGTCGTTATTTCTCTCGTCGGTTAAAGTAATGGTAATTCCTTTGTTCAAAAACGCCAACTCGCGCAATCTTGCCGCCAAAGTATCATAATTGTAAACCAAGTCTTGGAAAATCGTGTCGTCTGGTTGAAAGAAAACTTCAGTTCCGGTATGGTCGGAAGTTCCGATTTCATCAACATCAGCCAAGGCTTTTCCTTTGGAATATTTTTGTTGATATAATTTTCCATTTCGGGAAACGGTCGCAATCAAAGAAGTTGAAAGTGCATTCACACAAGAAACCCCAACTCCGTGAAGACCACCGGAAACTTTATAGGAATCTTTGTCGAATTTTCCACCTGCACCAATCTTCGTCATGACTACTTCCAAAGCGGATTTTTGTTCCTTTTGGTGAAAATCTACGGGAATTCCACGACCGTTATCTTTTACGGAAATACTTTCACCTTCGTGAATGGTAACCGCAATCGTATCGCAATGTCCTGCTAAAGCCTCGTCAATAGAGTTATCTACTACTTCATAAACCAAGTGGTGTAGACCTCTTGTCCCCACATCACCGATGTACATTGAAGGTCTCAATCGAACGTGTTCAATTCCTTCTAATGCTTGAATACTGTCTGCTGTATATTGTTTTTGACTCATAATTTTTGCAATCTGCTTTCGGCTATCTGCCTTCAGCAATTGATGATTTTGTTTAAATTTTCTGATTGTTTTTGCGGTTTGCAAAGACCAACAAAAATACTGAAAATTATCGGGATATGAAAGTTAAAAAGTGTTAGAAAAGGGAGAAGTTTTCCACAAAAAAATCCTCGGAATTTTGAGGATTTGGTTGGAGTGAGTTTTTACTTTAAAGCGTAGTTTTACGCTAATACAAACTATTTATCCTACAAGATTTGCAAATGGTCGCTTTCCAAATTTTGTTGAAAATTTTTGTATCAATTCTGCTTCAATTATTCTTGGATCTTCGCTTGTCACTTTCCAACAAACTTGCAAATTTTTTGAGTTTTCCAACTGCCAAATAAGCCGACCACCATAGTGACCTACATTTTTTCCATTTCCAAAATTAAAATATTGATTTAATCTTTTCTGTAAATCTGTTGCTTTTCCTATATAAACTATATTACTTGCATTTACCCAATTTTGTTCCAAAGTCTCCAAGTTAACATTTGGATCCTTTCCTTTAAAAAATCCACCCGTACCAATTTCAAGAAACTTACATTCTTTCTCCAAACAAAGAATCAAATAAACTCCATGTTCTTTTGGAATTAAATTCTTATTAACCAGTAATTCAGCAATAGTTTTAAATCCTGTAAAACCGTTATCAATCATTTCTTTTTGATCAAAATTTTTCATAATTGTATAGATAAAAATTAGTTTGTTAAACAAAGATAATATTGAGATAATTATTTTCGATGAGTGCTAATTTTCTCATAATTCAGTACCCAATTCATATAGTATTTTGTAAACAACATCGTCTTTTGGAATCGTTTCCTTCTTTTCTGCAAATACTGAACTCAATTGTTTCTCTTTAAACTCATTACCTTTCTTATTAATGAAATGAGAGCAAACTAATTTGTGCCGAAAAGTATCTGTTTCTGAATCTAAATATTTGTCTTGAATTAAAAGAAAAATTAAGTTTGATAATTGTAACTCTGTTCCTAACCATTGAATTTTCTTGTCCCAATCAATACTGAAATGTTTTTTGAAAGTTTCAAAATCGTCAACAAGCAGTTTGTTTTCAGATAATTTCTGATGTAAGGTTTTAATAAAAAACTCCTGATCAATATTTGAATTTAAAAGAAATTGAGATTTTCTTTTATATTTAAAACTCACTTCTTCATCTTCGGTTTTCTTCACTTTCGACATATAAGTATCTATTTTTCGCTTCATTCGGATTAACCGTAATTTCATTGATTGACATTCATCATCAAAGCAATCTTCAATTTCCAACAGCAAATTAATGATTCCTTGTTCATAAGTTCTAAAGTATCCTTCGTAATAAAATTCGTCCTCAATCCTTTCTTCGAATCCTCCTTCATAAAAATCTTCTAACACTAGACGACTGAAATTTTCTTCAAAATTTGTAATAATTTTGTCTTCGTAATGATTTACCAATTCTCTAATTTTACTTAATTCCATATTCAAATAATTCTACAAAAATAGGCAATCTCACGACTGCCTAGATATATAGATAATAAGTACTAATTTAAAATTAAATCAAACTCATCAATAAATTTTCGTCGATTTTCTCCACTTTCACCAAATTATTCTTCGTTAAATTCTTCGATGCTTTATCCCATTTTTTACCTGAAAGTTGGCTGCGGTTCTTCACTTCTGCCAATTCCATCGGCTCTTCTTGAGAATTTAAAATTTCTAAAATCACTTTTTCGTCTTCTCCCAATTCAACGTGCTTTACTCCCTCTCCTTCGGAGAGGGTCGGGGTGAGGACTTTTTCAGGCTTCATCTGCGGAAAAAAGAGCACTTCCTGAATCGATGCATTATTCGTTAAAAACATAATCAAACGGTCCATTCCAATTCCAAGTCCTGAAGTTGGTGGCATTCCGTATTCCAAAGCGCGGAGGAAATCGTTGTCGATAAACATCGCTTCATCATCACCACGTTCTGAAAGCGCCAATTGTGCTTCAAAACGCTCTCTTTGGTCAATCGGGTCGTTTAATTCGGAATAGGCGTTTGCAATTTCTTTTCCGCAAACCATCAATTCGAAACGTTCTGTTAAACCTTCCTTGCTTCTATGCTTTTTGGTTAGAGGCGACATCTCGATTGGATAATCGGTGATAAAAGTCGGCTGAATGAAATTTCCTTCGCATTTTTCGCCAAAAATTTCGTCGATTAATTTTCCTTTGCCCATCGTTTCATTCACTTCAATTCCGATGGATTTTGCGAAATCGTACAATTCTTTTTCAGACTTTCCGGTGATGTCGAAACCTGTAAATTTTTCAATAGCTTCCGTCATCGAAACTCTGGGATAAGGCGCTTTCCAATTGATTTTATGTTCTCCAAATTGAGATTCTGTCGTTCCGTTTACGGCCACTGCACAACTTTCGAGCAATTTTTCAGTGAAATCCATCATCCAACTGTAATCTTTGTAGGCAACGTAAATTTCCATCGCCGTAAATTCCGGATTGTGGGTTCTGTCCATTCCTTCATTTCTGAAATTTTTGGAGAATTCATAAACGCCGTCAAAACCACCAACAATCAATCTTTTCAGATACAGTTCGTTCGCAATTCTTAAATATAAAGGAATATCCAAAGCGTTGTGATGCGTGATAAAAGGTCTAGCTGCAGCTCCTCCCGGAATCGACTGTAAAATCGGGGTTTCAACTTCAAAATAACCTGCGTCATTGAAGAAGTTTCGCATCGCATTGAACAATTTTGTTCTTTTTACAAAAACTTCTTTCACTTGCGGATTTACCGTTAAATCGACGTAACGCTGTCTGTAACGTAATTCCGGGTCATTGAAAGCATCGTGAACTACTCCATTTTCATCAGTTTTTGCTTGGGGAAGTGGACGCAAAGATTTGGTTAATAGCGTGAAATTTTTCACCATCACCGTCATTTCACCAACCTGAGTTTTAAACAATTCGCCCTCAACACCAATGATGTCACCGATGTCCAAAAGATGTTTGTAAACATCGTTATACAGTTCTTTATCATCGCCCGGACAAATTTCATCACGGTTAAAATACACCTGAATTTTTCCTTCCGAATCCTGCAATTCCGCAAAACTTGCTTTTCCCTGAATTCTGCGGCTCATCAATCGACCTGCGATGATGACTTTCTTGCCTTCCTCGAAATTTTCTTTGATGGATTTTGTGGTATCGGTGATTTTATATTCGGCTGCCGGAAACGCATCAATCCCCAATTCAGTGAGTTTCTGCAATTTTTCGCGGCGGATAATTTCCTGTTCTGATAACGACATTTTTCTTAATCTTTTTAAACGTGCAAAAATACGGATTTTTTCATAAAAAAAGACAGCAATAAGCCGTCTCTTTATTGAGATTGTACCTCAACAAAAACTATTTTTTTGCTGTTGAATCCACTTTAACTGCAACAGCATCCGTTTTAACAACCGCTTGGTCTGAAGGTTTCGCTGCTGATGCAGAATCTGTAACCTCTACTTTTGGTTCTTCCATCATCACGTTACTTTCGGAAGATTTATTTTTCTTTGAACAACTTACCAAAACTGCAATTCCAAATAATACAAATACTGATTTTTTCATAATTTTAAATTTATTTTTGCGCAAAAATAAGAGAAACTTTAGTAAACATGTTTTTAATCATTCTAATTTCTATGGAAAATATTTTTTGAATAATTTATTTCTATAACTTTGTAGGAGAAAATCATAGCGTTGAAAAAGTTACTGACCTATTTTTTACTTTCGCTTTACCTTCTGTCCTTCACAGAAGCAAGACAGGTCTTGAAACTTCCCAACCTTATTGAACACTATATTTCCCACGAACTTCGCGACAAAAACACCACACTTTATTCTTTTATCAAGATGCATTATTTGGATGCTCCTGTGAAGGATTCAGATTACAATCAGGATATGTCTTTGCCGTTTAAAACGCACGATTTATCGCCAATTTCTATCAATTTGGTAGTGCCGCCGAAGAAAATTGAGTTCAATTTTGAACAGAAAAAATTATTCGTAGAGAAAAAGCAGAATTTCGCTTATTCTGAAACATTCTATCCTTCCGTTTTTCAAAAAATTTGGCAACCGCCTAAGATTTAATTTAAAAATTTTTTCGATAATAAATTGTGTCTTATCTTATTGATTTGACATCGTTTAAAATTATACAAAAGCAAATTTTTAAATTTTATCAAAATGAATAACGCACACTTGCATTTGGTTGTCAACCATTTGCCCATCATATTTCCATTCGTAGGAATTATCATTCTCTTAATCGGAGTTTTCACAAAGTCCGAGGTTTCAAAAAGAAACGCATACCTAATTTTCATTCTTGGCGCAATCGCTTCTATTGCAGCGATGGCAACCGGAGAAGGCGCTGAAGAAGGCGTAGAAAACATTTCCGGAGTTTCCGAAAGTTTGATAAAAACTCACGAAGAAGCCGCAGAACTTTTCGCCGCATTTTCTTATCTTTTGGGTGGAATTTCACTGATTGGACTTTTATCAAGTTTCAAAAACTTCACTTTTTCAAAATTTTTCCCATTTATTACTTTGATCGTTGCAGTTACTGCCATATATTTTGCACAAAAAGCAGGAAATACAGGCGGAGAAATTCGTCACACGGAAATTCGCAACGGCGCAACCGTTCAAAACGGCGACCATGATGAAAACGGTGGCGAAAACAATCAAAAAGGCGAAGAAAACCACGAAGATTAATCCTCTCACGGATTTGCACAGATTTTCACAGTTACCTTTAGATAGAATATCTGAGTGAAAAAATTTAAAATGAAATTATCCGTGAAAAGCTGTGTCATCAGTGAGCAAAAAACTATAAAAAATGTTAAACAAAATCATAGAATTTTCCATAAAAAACAAACTCATCATCATTTTAATGACTTTGGGTTTAATTATTTACGGAATTTTTGAAGTTAAAAAATTACCGATTGATGCGGTTCCTGATATCACCGATAATCAGGTGCAAATCATCACGGTTTCGCCAAGTTTGGGCGCTCCCGATGTGGAAAGGTTTATCACTTTTCCGTTGGAACAGGCGAATAATAATATTGCGGGGATTAAACAAATGCGCAGTTTTTCACGTTTCGGACTTTCCGTCATTACGATAGTTTTCGAGGACGATATTGATTTGCATTTGGCGCGTCAACAGGTTGCAGAACGATTGCAACAGGTTTCCAAAGACATTCCCACAAGTTTGGGAACTCCACAAATGGCGCCGATTTCCACAGGTTTGGGAGAAATTTACCAGTATGTTGTTCGTCCAAAAAAAGGTTACGAACACCGTTATAACTCGATGCAACTCAGAACTATTCAAGATTGGGTAGTTCGCCGACAACTTGTGGGAACGGAAGGTGTTGCCGATGTTGCGAGTTTTGGTGGCGATTTGAAGCAGTATGAAGTCGCCATAAATCCGTCCCAACTGCAATCGATGGGCGTTACGATGACCGAAGTTTTCGACGCACTTTCCAAAAACAACCAAAATACAGGCGGCGCTTATATTGAAAAAGGTCCGAGTGTTTTGTTCATTAGAACCGAAGGTTTGGTTGGAAAAATTTCGGACATCGAAAATATTGTCGTGAAAAATCTTCCCGACGGAACACCAATTTTGGTTAAAAATATCGGAACCGTTCAATACGGAAAAGCCATTCGCTACGGTGCCATGACTTACAACGGCGAAGGCGAAGTTGCGGGTGCAGTTGTGATGATGATGAAAGGCGCGAACTCCAACGAGGTGATTGCCAAAGTAAAAACCCGAATTGAAGAAATTCAAAAAACACTTCCTGAAGGTGTGAAAATTGACGCATTTCTCGACCGCACAAAAATGGTGAACAACGCGATTGGAACAGTAGAAAAAAACTTGATGGAAGGTGCATTAATCGTAGTTTTCGTGTTGGTTTTATTCCTTGGAAATTTCCGTGCAGGACTTTTGGTGGCGTCCGTAATTCCTTTAGCGATGCTTTTTGCCATCATTATGATGAATATTTTCGGTGTTTCCGGCAACTTGATGAGTTTGGGAGCGCTCGATTTCGGGTTGATTGTCGATGGAGCTGTTATCATTGTGGAAGCGGTTTTACACCGATTGCAGCACTTAAAAATCTATCAGGGAAAAACCATTTCCCAAAAATTTATGGATGATGAAGTTTATACTTCTGCTAGTAAAATGATGAATTCTGCTGTTTTTGGGCAAATCATTATCCTTATCGTTTACCTTCCAATTCTCACGCTTCAAGGAATTGAAGGAAAAATGTTCAAACCAATGGCGCAAACGGTAATTTTCGCTTTGTTGGGTGCATTTATCCTTTCGTTGACTTACATTCCGATGATGAGTACGCTGTTTCTTTCCAAAAAAATTGAGCATAAGAAAAACTTTTCCGACAAAATGATGGAAAAATTGGAAAGGCTTTACGATTTTTCATTAAATAAAGTGTTGAGAATTCCAAACATCGTGTTTTTCGGTGTGGTTGGATTGTTTTTCGTAGCGATTTTTGTGATGACGAGATTGGGCGGCGAATTTATTCCAAGTCTTCCTGAAGGTGATTTTGCGGTAGATACAAGAGTTTTGCCCGGAAGTAATTTGAAAACTTCAACGGATGCCGTTCAGAAATCTTCTCAAATTTTATTGAAAAAATTCCCTGAAATCGAAAAAATTGTAGGAAAAACCGGTAGTTCCGAAATTCCGACCGACCCGATGCCGATTGATGCGAGTGATATGATGATAATCCTAAAACCTCGTGATGAATGGACTTCCGCGAAATCCTACAACGAACTTTCCGAAAAAATGTCCGCCGAACTCAAGAAAAATATGATTGGCGTTACCTACTCTTTTCAATATCCTGTTGCGATGCGTTTCAACGAGTTGATGACGGGTGCAAGACAAGATGTGGTTTGTAAAATTTATGGTGAAAACCTCGATACATTGAAGGTTTACGCTGAAAAATTAGGCGAAATTTCAAAAAAAATCGACGGCGCACAAAATATTTATGTGGAACCCGTTTCGGGAATGCCGCAAATTGTAATTACCTATAAAAGAGAAGCACTTTCGCAGTTTGGTTTGAATGTAAATGATGTGAACAACATCGTGAACACCGCATTTGCGGGACAAGCCACCGGTTCCGTTTTTGAGGGCGAGAAAAAATTCGATTTGGTCGTTCGTTTGAGCGGCGAAAAACGAAAAAATGTAGAAGATGTCAATAATTTGCTGATTTCAACACCGATGGGAAGTGAAATTCCGTTGAGTTCCGTCGCCAATGTTGAGTTGAAGGAAAGTATCAACCAAATTCAGCGAGAAAATGCAATGCGAAGAATTATCGTCGGTTTCAATGTTCGTGAGCGAGATATTCAATCCACCGTTGAAGATTTACAGGCAAGTGTCGAAAAAAATCTGAAACTTCCATCAGGTTATTCCATAAAATACGGCGGAACATTTGAAAATCTTCAACAGGCAAAATCACGCCTTGGAATTGCTGTTCCCGTGAGTTTATTATTAATTTTATTGATGCTGTATTTCGCCTTCAATTCCATCAAATACGGTTTGCTGATTTTCTCAGCAATTCCACTTTCGGCAATCGGCGGAATTCTCTCGCTTTGGTTGCGCGATATGAATTTTAGTATTTCCGCAGGTGTAGGTTTCATCGCACTTTTCGGTGTTGCTGTATTGAACGGAATTGTATTAATTGCAGAATTTAACCGCCAAAAAGAATTCCACAAAGATTTGCGCGATGTCGTAAAAATCGGCGGAAAAACACGTTTGCGTCCCGTTTTGATGACGGCTTTCGTTGCTTCTCTCGGATTTTTGCCAATGGCAACTTCCACCGGAGAAGGCGCCGAAGTTCAGCGACCACTCGCAACCGTAGTAATCGGCGGACTTTTGCTCGCAACTTATCTCACGCTTTATCTTTTGCCGGTAATGTATATTTGGTTTGAAACCCATTTGCCGGATAAACGCAGAAAATTAAAAGAAATCAGTGATGCAGAGGATGGATATGAGTTGTAAGGAAGTTGGAAGTTGGAAGTTGGAAGTTGGGAGACCGAAGTCCGAAGACGGAAGATGAAAAACTTCTTTGCCGTCTTTGAAAGTAAAATTTTAGAAATAAAATCGATTTTTAAAATTTATGTGCACTTCTAAAACCAATTCGTTCCACCTCAAAAAATAATAACTTTTGTGCCTTTTGTGGTTTAAAATCTAAAATAAAATGAACAAAAAACTATTAATAATACTCACTTTTTCGGTTTTCAAAATTGGATTTTCGCAAACTCCAATTTCCTTGGAAACCGCCTATGAAAAAGCCCTTAACAACAACCTGAACGTAAAATCAGGACAATTACGGATAAATTATCAGGACAAAATAAAAAATTCCTACGCCGTTATGGACCCGCTGAATATTTCCGGAGAAATCGGACAGATGAACTCGGCGTATGTGGATAATGGAATTTCTGTTAATCAAACGCTTCGTTTACCTGCTTTTTATAAAAGTCAGAAACAGGTTTTGTTGGAAGAATGGAAAAATGCAGCGCTGGCTTTAGATGTTCAAAAATGGCAACTGAAGCGTGAAATTGCTTTGATTTACAACAGCTTAAATTATTATGATGAAAAGCAAAAACTGTTAAAAAAAGCGCAGGATATTTATTCAGAATATTACAAAAAATCCGAACTTCGTTTGAAAGCGGGCGAAAGCAATATTTTAGAAAAAACGACAGCAGAAAATTATCGAAGTCAGGCGGAAATCCAAACCCAAAGTCTTCTGAAAGACCGTGACGTTGCGCTTTATCAATTCAATTACCTCATTAATGATGGCGAAATTTACACCAATCAAAAAGAAGACTTCTACAATATGAATTTAATTTTTGATGAAAACTATGCCGGAAATTCCTTGGTTTTAAAACAGTTGGAGCAGCAAAAAAACATCGAAAACGCCAGATTGGAAGCCGAAAAAAAGAAACTTTTACCAAGCTTTAATGTCGGACTAAAATCAATGACAATGCGAGGAAACGGAGCCGATGACAAAAATTACGACGGAATGCACCGCTTTCAATCAGGCGTGATTGGTGTTGGTTTGCCGATTTTCAATTCTGCCCAAAAATCGTTGATTGAAGGACAAAAAATCAACCAACAAATTGCCGAAAACAACTATCAATTGACGGTTCGCAACCTAAAAAACCAATACGCAAAAACCTACGGAGAATATCAAAAACTAAAATCAGAAATCGAATATTACAAAACCAAAGGTTTAAAAAACGCAGAAACCATAATGTTTACCGCTAATTTACTCCAAAAAGAAGGCGAAATCAACTATTTGGAATACACAATGCTCGTGAACCAAAGTTTGGACATCCAAAACAAATACATTGATGCGCAGAAACTTTTAAACGAAAAAATTATAGAACTGAACAGTTTGAAAAGTGAATAGTGAATCCGTCTCGCTGTGAATAGTGAATTTAAAAATAAGAATTTGAATTATTGAATTGCCAATTATCAAACAATTTCAAACCAATTCAAATTATATTAAACTAAAGAATTTATAATAATGAAAAAATCAATAATCATCATACTTTCGGGCTTTCTAATTTTCGCTTGCTCGAAAAAAGAAGAAGCCAAAACCGAAGAAACCTTCGCCATTTCCGGCAACCAAATCACCCTCACCGATTTGCAGAAAAAAACAGCCGGAATTGAAACAACCACCCTCAACAACCAAAACATCGGCAACAAAATTTTGCTCACCGGACAAATCGATGTTCCACCAACAGGAATGGCGGGAGTATCCGCTTCAACAGGTGGAATTGTGAAAGTTGCCCGTTTTATGCCCGGAAATTATGTGTCGCGCGGACAAACTTTGGCGGTGGTGGAAAATCCTGAAATGGCGCAACTTCAGCAGGATTATCTTCAGGCAAAAGCCAATCTCGGTTACGCTCAAAAAGATTACGAACGCCAAAAATATTTGAACAAGTACCAGGCAAGTTCCGACAAAGCAACGCAACGCGCCGCAAGTGAAGCCCAAAATCAAAGCGCCGCCGTGAACGGAATTGCCTCAAAATTAAAATCTTACGGCATCAATCCGAGTTCTGTTTCCAATGGAAATATTCGCAAATCGGTTGCAGTTGTTGCGCCAATTTCGGGTTATGTTTCCAAGGTGAATGTCACGCTCGGACAGTTCGTTTCGCCTGCGGAAGTGCTCTACGAAATCGTGAACAACGGTGAAACACATCTCGCCCTGAAAGTTTTTGAAAAAGATTTGAACAAAATTTCCCTCGGACAAAAAGTTTACGGCTTTACCAACCAAAATCCGGAGAAAAAATACGCCGCAACCGTCGCATTAATCGGCAAAGATTTCACGCCAGACCGCAGCGTTTTGGTGCACTGTCAGCTCATCGATAAGGACGCCTCGCTCATTCCCGGAACCTTTATGAATGCGGAGATTGAAGTCGGTGCAACCGAAGGTTTCATCATTCCCGACGACGCGATTGTCACTTGGGAAAACAAGCAGTATATTTTCGAGGAAATCAAGCCAAAAACCTATAAAATGTTTCCCATAACGATCGGAAATTCCGAAAACGGCTACACGCAATTGGTCAATTTCCACATCCGAAACGCCAACAAAACCTTCGTCACCAAAGGCGCTTATCACCTATTGATGGCTTTGAAAAACGTGGAAGAATAAAGAGTTTGAAGTCGGGAAACCGAAATCTGAAGATTAAAAAATCTCAAAAACTCTCAAACACTACCACTCTCAAACAATAATTTGGAGCCGGGAACCTGCTTTCGCTACTCGCTTTTTTTCGGCGGCGGCTTCGCCGCCGCCGAAAAAAGAGCTCAGACACGCCGCTCAATCAGGGCTAGTTACGAGCAGGAATTTTTAGAAAAATTTAATCTGAAAAATTAACTTTATATGATCTGTGAAAATCTGTAAAATCACTAAGAAAATACATTCAAATAATTTAAATTGCAATTAAAATAAACAAAATGGAAAATAAACTAACAATTGAAAACTACATGGATAGTCACTAAATCCACCGCAGCAATTGGCTTCGAGCCGCTGTTTTGGGTGCAAACGACGGAATTATTTCAATTTCGAGTTTGGCGATTGGTGTTGCAGCGGCAAGTTCAACACGGGAACCGATACTTTTAGCGACCGTTGCAGGTTTGGTTGCAGGTGCATTGTCGATGGCCGCAGGCGAATATGTTTCCGTAAGTTCACAAACCGACATTGAAAAAGCCGATATCGAACGCGAAAAAATAGAACTGAAAGAAATGCCGGAAGAAGAACTCAGTATTTTGGCACAAATTTATGAAAACCGTGGACTGAAAAGAGAAACGGCACTGCTTGTTGCCAAAGAACTCACCGAAACTGATGCTTTAGCAGCTCATGTTCGCGACGAATTGGGCATCAACGAAATCAGTCAGGCAAATCCTTTACAGGCGGCTCTGGCTTCGGGAGCGGCTTTCACTGTTGGAGGTGTTCTTCCACTTTTGGTCACCCTTTTTGCTCCCGTTCAAAATATGGAATATTGGCTGTACGGATTTACCATCGTTTTCCTTGGAATTTTAGGCACCGTTTCCGCAAAAGTTGGTGGTTCAAGTATTATGAAAGCGATTATGAGAATTATTATTTGGGGAACCATCGCAATGATTTTATCTGCTTTGGTTGGATATCTTTTCGGGGTGAATGTTGCGTAAAACTTAATGAATTGAGATTTTGAATGAAAAATTTTAAAAAATGTTTTCAAAATCAAAAATCATTTCTATATTTGTCCCAATGAAAACAACAAACAACAATTGGTGGTGGCTTCAAAACTCTCAAGGTCTTGAACACTCTTCTTTTGCTTAAAAATATTGAAACCAAAAATTTAGAAAAAGGCTTTGACATATATGTTGAAGCCTTTTTTTTGTCATTGCGAGCGAACCGTAGCAAACCCAACTAAAATATTTTAAACTTTAATTTAAAATGAATTTCATCCAAAAAACCAAAATAAAAACCACCGTAAAATCTACCTTAAGCGACCTTTTCACGCCAATTGGGATTTATGTGCGACTTCGCGACCACTTTCGTGACACGATTCTTTTGGAAAGTGCGGGAAACCAAAATTCTGAAAATTCTTTCTCATTTATCGCGGTGAATGCCATTGCAGGAATTGAAATCCGAAACTTTGTGGAAGCCGAGATAAAATTCCCGTTAGAAAGTCCTCAAAAAATCAATATTGAAAAGGAAAAACTTACCGATTTGCTTCAAAATTTTTCAAAAACTTTTGAGTGTGAAATCCCAAAACATGACATCGGGAAACAGGCGCAAGGTTTTTTTGGATATACAAGTTACGACGCGATTCCTTTTTTTGAAAACATCAAATTCAAAGAGATTTCCGAAGAGAATAAAATTCCATTGTTGCGGTATCGACTTTATCAGTATGTGATTGCCATCAATCATCACAATGACGAAATGTTTTTGATTGAGAACAAAATCAAGGGTTTAAAATCTGAAATTTCAACTATTGAAAATTTAATCAACCAAAAAAATGCGCCCGTTTTTCCTTTTGAAATCATGGGGAACGAAACTTCAAATTTAACAGATGAAGCATACAAAAATTCGGTGGAGTTGGCGAAAAAACACTGTTTCCGAGGCGACGTTTTCCAATTGGTTTTGAGCAGACGATTTGAACAAAAATTTCGTGGCGACGAATTCAATGTTTATCGTGCTTTGCGAAATATCAATCCTTCACCTTATTTATTTTTCTTTGATTACGGTGATTATAAATTAATTGGCTCAAGTCCTGAAAGTCAACTGATTATCAAAAATAAACAAGCCATCATTCATCCTATCGCGGGAACTTTCAAGCGAACAGGAAATGTAGAAAAGGATTTGGATTCTGCAGAAGAACTTAAAAAAGACCCAAAAGAAAACGCGGAACATACGATGCTTGTTGACTTGGCGCGAAATGATTTAAGCATTTGTGGAAAAAATACTCAAGTTTCAAAATTGAAGGAAATTCAGTTTTTTTCACACGTCATTCACATGGTTTCGGAAGTCGTGACGGAAGTTTCAGAAAATCAGAATCCTTTTGAAATGATTGCCACCACCTTCCCACAGGGAACTTTGAGCGGTGCACCGAAATTTAAAGCGATGGAACTGATTGACAGTTACGAAAAAACTTCACGCAGTTATTACGGAGGTTGCATCGGTTTTGTCGGTTTTGACGGCAGCTGTAATCAGGCGATTATGATTCGGACTTTTTTAAGCAAAAACAACACGCTATTTTATCAAGCAGGTGCAGGAATTGTTGCTAAATCCTCCGCAGAAAGTGAATTGCAGGAAGTGAACAATAAATTAGGTGCGTTAAAAAAAGCGATTAGTAAAGCAGAAAATATAATATAACAATGTAATAATCTACCAATGTGAAAATTTAGGATTGGTAAATTTTTACATTGGTAAATTGGTAAATTAAATATAATGAAAATCTTAGTTTTTGACAATTACGACAGTTTCACCTACAATTTGGTTCAGATGATTGAGCAGATTGTGGGCGAAAAAGTAGATGTGTTCCGCAACGACCAAATTTCTTTGGAAGACATTGAAAAATACGACAAAATTATACTTTCTCCAGGTCCAGGAATTCCCGAAGAAGCAGGTATTTTATTGGATTTAATAAAAAATATGCACCTGAAAAATCTATTTTCGGCGTTTGTCTTGGTCAGCAAGCGATTGCGGAAGCATTTGGCGGAAGTCTGATTAATCTTTCCGAAATTTTTCATGGCGTTGCAACGAAATCCAAACAGGTTAAGGAACATCAAATTTTCAAAAATTTGCCCGATACATTGGAAGTTGGGCGTTATCATTCTTGGGCGGTAAATCCCGATGATTTTCCCGAAGAACTGGAAATCACATCTATCGACAAAGACGGAATGATTATGAGTTTGAAACACAAAAACTACGATGTTCACGCAGTTCAATATCATCCCGAAAGTATTTTAACACCAAAAGGAAAGCAGATTTTGGAAAACTTTCTTAATGGTTAATTATAAATTGTTAATTGTTAATATTTCGAATTTTTGAATCAATCATTAACAATTAACCACTAACAATTCTAATGAAACAGATTTTACAATATTTATTCAACCACAACACGCTTTCAAAAGCCGAAGCAAAAGCAATTCTGATTGAAATTGCGCAGAACAAATTCAATGAAAATGAAGTCACTTCTTTTGTCACCGTTTTCCTGATGAGAAGTATTACTTTGGAGGAACTGGAAGGATTTCGCGAGGCGCTTCTTGCACTTTCGCTTCCCGTTGAATTGCAAAAAGATGATTTGCTCGACATCGTGGGAACAGGCGGCGATGGAAAAAACACCTTCAACATTTCTACTTTGGCAAGTTTCGTGGTGGCAGGAACAGGACAAAAGGTGGCGAAACACGGAAACTACGGTGTTTCCACGATTTCCGGAGCGTCCAATGTTTTGGAAGAATTGGGTTATCAATTTAAAAATAACAGTGTCGATTTGCAAAGGGATTTAGATAAGGGAAACATTTGTTTTCTCCATGCACCGATTTTTCACCCCGCTTTGAAATCGGTTGCACCACTCCGAAAAGGTCTTGGTTTGCGCACTTTTTTCAATATTTTGGGTCCACTTGTAAATCCCGCTAAACCAAAATATGCGCTTATTGGCGTTTACAATTTGGAAATCGCAAGGATTTACCAGTATCTTTTGCAGAAAGGCAGCCAAAATTTCACCTTAGTTCACGCGTTGGACGGTTACGATGAAATCTCGTTAACTTCCGACACGAAAATTTTCGACAAAAAGGGTGAACATATCCATTCTGCTCAAGATTTAGGGTTTAAAAATATTGTTCCTGAAAGTATTTTCGGTGGAAATTCCAAACAGGATTCCGCAAAAATTTTTATGGATATATTACAAGGAAATGGAACGGATGAACAGAATTCGGTTGTGATTTCAAATGCTGCAATGGCACTGAAAACCACAGAAAAATTTGGTAATTATGAAGACTGTCTTGCTCTTGCAAAAGAAAGTTTGGAGAGTGGAAAAGCGTTGAATTGTCTTCGACAAATAATTAATAATTAACAATGAAAAATTAATAATTTTTAAGATGTTGAATCACTTTGCATTGAAAATATGACCATTTTAGATAAAATAATAGCAAGAAAAAAAGAAGAAATTGCAAAAGCAAAATCCAAAATTTCTATTGAAGAACTAAAAAATTCAGAATTTTTTGGAAGGCCAACTTTTTCCCTGAAAGAAACCCTAAAAACCAAATCAGGAATTATTGCCGAGTTTAAGCGGAAATCACCGTCAAAAGGAATAATTAATGATAAAGTGTCGCCTTTGGAAGTCGTTTCTGCGTATGAAAAATTTGGTGCAAGCGGAATTTCAATTCTTACAGATCCCGACTTTTTTGGCGGAAATTTTCAGGATATTTTGAAAGTTAGAAATTCCATCAACCTTCCGATTTTGCGCAAAGATTTTATGATTGATGAATACCAATTTTATGAAGCCAAATCAATCGGAGCAGACGTTGTTTTGTTGATTGCATCTTGTCTTTCACCAAATCAAGTTCAGGAATTTACAGCATTGGCGCACGAACTCAATTTGGAAGTTTTGTTGGAAATTCATACCGAAGATGAGTTGCAACATTTCAATAAAAACATTGATTTAGTAGGCATTAATAATCGAAATCTAAAAGATTTCAAAGTAGATTTGCAACATTCGGTTAATCTCAAAAATCTCTTGCCAAAAGATACTCTCTCGGTTGCCGAAAGTGGAATTTACAGCGTTGAAGATTTTAAATATTTAAAGGAAAAAGGATTCGACGGATTTTTAATGGGAGAACATTTTATGAAAGACCAAAATCCTGCGGAAAAATTTGCGGAATTTTCCAATGAGATAATTTCTTAATTAATTCACTGTGGAAAAAAAATCTCAAATCTCAAATCTCCAATCTCAAATCAAGTTAAAGGTTTGCGGTTTAACGAAATTGAATCAAATTCAGGAATTAATTTATTTGAATGTAGATTTTCTTGGTTTTATTTTCTACGAAAAATCCCCGAGATTTGTTTTAAATCATTTAAGTTTTGATGAAATAAAATCTATAAATCATAAAGGAAAAGTTGGAGTTTTCGTCAATGAATCCATTGAAAAAATTATTGAAATAGCGGAAAGGGGTGGTTTAAACTATATTCAACTTCACGGCGATGAAGACGAACACTTCATTTTAAATCTAAGACAAAAATTAAATGAAAACATCAAAATAATTAAAGTTTTCAGAGTCGGAACACAAAACTTAAAACTTGAAACTTGGAACTTGAAACCAACCGATTACTTCCTGTTCGACACCGATTCCCAATCTTTTGGCGGAACAGGACAAACTTTTGATTGGAATATTTTAAATAATCTAGAAATTCCAAAACCCTATTTCTTGAGCGGCGGAATTTCACTTGAGAATTTTGAAAACATTAAAGATTTAAACCAAAAACCTTTTGCTTTGGACATCAACTCAAAATTTGAAACAGAACCTGGAATTAAGGATTTAGAAAAAGTAAAAAAAATTAAAACACTATTACAAGATGAATTATAAAAACCCCGACGAAAACGGTTATTACGGCGAATTTGGAGGCGCATTTATTCCCGAAATGCTTTATCCAAATGTTGCCGAATTGCAATCAAAATATTTAGAAATTATTGAGTCTGAAGAGTTCCAAAAAGAGTTTCAGGATTTGCTGAAAAACTATGTTGGTCGCGCAACACCACTTTATTTTGCCAAAAACTTGAGCGAGAAATATGGTGCCCAAATTTATCTGAAAAGAGAAGATTTGAATCACACAGGAGCACATAAAATCAACAACGCTTTAGGTCAGGCTTTGCTTGCTAAAAAATTAGGTAAAAATCGCATAATTGCAGAAACGGGAGCCGGACAACACGGCGTTGCGACGGCTACTGCATGTGCTTTGCTTGGTTTGGAATGCATTATTTATATGGGAGAAATCGACATTGCTCGACAAGCACCAAATGTCGCACGAATGAAAATGCTTGGTGCAAAAGTTGTTCCTGCAAAATCAGGTTCAAAAACGCTGAAAGATGCGGTGAATGAAGCACTTCGAGATTGGATTAATAATCCTGTGACTACTCACTACATTATTGGAAGCGTGGTTGGTCCGCACCCTTTTCCTGATTTGGTTGCGCGGTTTCAAAGTGTGATTTCTAAGGAAATAAGGGAACAACTTAATGAGAAAATCGGCAGAGAAAACCCTGATTATGTCATCGCTTGCGTTGGCGGCGGAAGCAATGCGGCAGGAACTTTTTACCATTTCGTGAATGAAGAAAATGTGAAGTTGATTGCCGCAGAAGCAGGCGGTTTTGGAATAAATTCGGGTAAATCTGCAGCGACGACTTTTTTGGGAACTCTCGGTGTTTTACACGGCAGCAAAAGTTTGGTGATGCAGGATAAAGACGGACAAGTAATCGAACCACACTCCATTTCCGCAGGTTTGGATTATCCGGGAATCGGACCTTTTCATGCGAATTTATTTCAGCAAAATCGTGCGGAATTTTTCAGCATTAATGATGATGAAGCGTTGAAATCCGCTTTTGAACTGACAAAGTTGGAGGGAATTATTCCTGCTTTGGAAAGCGCGCACGCTTTGGCGGTTTTGGACAAGAAAAAGTTTGGAGAAAAAGAGGTATTGGTAATTTGTTTGAGCGGACGTGGTGATAAGGATATGGAAACGTATTTGCAAAAGATGGGAGATGCAAGATGGAAGATGGAAAAATAAAGATTAAGAAATCCAAAAACTTTTAAAACTAAATTTTATGAACAAAGATAACTTCGGACTTCGGACTTCGGACTTCGGGCTTCAAAAAAAACTCAATATATATTTCACCGCAGGAATTCCGAATTTGGAAGACACGGGAAAAATTGCGAAATTAATCCAAGATTCAGGTGCAGATATGATGGAAATAGGTATTCCATATTCCGACCCGGTTGCTGATGGACCTGTAATTCAGGAAGGACACGTTTTAGCGTTACAGAACGGTATGACCATCAAAAAACTTTTCGAGCAGTTGGCGGAAATAAAAGAATCCGTCACGATTCCTAAAATTTTAATGGGATATCTAAATCCTGTAATTCAGTTTGGATTTGAAAATTTCTGCAAAAAATGTCAGGAAGTTGGGATTTTCGGATTGATTTTGCCTGATTTGCCGCCTTTTGAATTTGAAAAAAAGTATCAGCAAATTTTGGAGCACTATGGATTGAATTTCATTTTCTTGGTAACACCAGAAACTTCTGAAGAGCGCATTAAATACTTGGATTCTTTGAGTTCGGGCTTTTTGTACGCCGTTTCAAGTTCATCAACAACAGGGAAGGAAAATGCAAATGTGAAGAATGAAGAATATTTGGAAAGACTTTCAACATTAAACTTAAAAAATCCCGTGTATGTTGGTTTTGGGATTAAGAACAAAATTGACTTTGAATCTGTTACAGAACATTTGGAAGGTGGTATTATCGGAACTGCATTTGTAAAAATATTGCTTGAAAATAAGGGTTTTGAAGAAAAAGCCAAAAGTTTTATTCATGGCATAAAGAATTAAATGTTTAAATTTGACTTCATTAAACCTTATAGGTTTCCTAACAAATCAATAAAAATATTTTGAAAATCAACCTTACCAAACAGTCGGGAATCTATACTTTGACTTCCGAACAGAAGCTTCCGATTTCTTTGGAAAAAGCTTGGGAGTTTTTTACGCTTCCTACCAATTTGGACAGAATTACGCCGAAAGAAATGCAGTTCGAAATCACGAACAATCCATCTGCAAAAACGTATCTCGGACAAATCATCACCTATAAAATCGGCATTTTACCTTTTATTAAAAGCAATTGGATTACCGAAATCACCCATTTTGAAAGCCCAAATAAAAATGATCATAAAAGCAGTTTCTTTGTGGATGAACAACGTTTCGGACCTTACGCAATGTGGCATCACGAACATCATTTTCAAGAGATTTCTGATAGAGAAGTTTTGATGACCGACATTGTCAACTTTAAACTTCCTTTTGGAATTTTGGGGGATTTATTGGCAGGAAATTATGTGAGAAACAAGGTGAAATTTATTTTTGAAAGTCGATTTAAAATTCTTGAAAATATTTTTGAAGCTGACTAGATTTATACCCTTTTAACGCTCAAACTCTCACACAACACTACTCCACTGCGACAGAATCATCGCCACGTCCATCTGCGACTGCGGTTGCGTTTCCTTTTTCATCAATCACAATCATTTCGGTTCTGCCGATTTGGTTCCATCTTTCAATTTTGTAACCGAGTTTTTCTAAATTAGAAATGGTGGTTTCAGGGAAATGTTTTTCTACCGCAACAATTTCCGGAAGCCATTGATGATGAAATTTTGGAAGATTGACAGAAAAATTTGGATTCAGTTTAAAATCCACCACATTCACGATCGACTGATAAACAGAAGTTGGAATCGTAGTTCCACCTGGAGTTCCAACGACGATGAAAGGTTTTCCGTTTTTCAAAACAATGGTCGGAGTCATGGAGGAAAGCATTCTTTTTCCCGGCTCAATTTTATTCGCTTCACCGCCAACTGCGCCGAACATATTGGGAACGCCCGGTTTGATGGAGAAATCGTCCATTTCATTGTTGAGGAAAAATCCTGCACCAGAAACGACAACTTTACTTCCATAAAGTCCGTTCAAAGTCGTGGTGACTGCAACTGCATTTCCTTCTTTGTCGATGATTGAAATGTGTGTAGTTTCGGTAGATTCTTTTGGTTGAGGAATAATTTTTCCAACTTCGGAACTAGGTGTCGCCTGATTTTTATGGAAAGATTTCCAACGGTTTTTCAGATATTCTTCAGAAATCAGCATCGAAGTTTGATCATTAATAAAAGCGGGATCGCCCATAAATTCGGCTCTGTCTGCGAATGCGCGTCTTTCAGCTTCCACCATAATTTGAACAGCTTCGGTTGAATTTTGTTGGTATTTTTCAAGGTTTTCAAAAGAAGACATTTTCAGCATTTGAGCCAACAAAACTCCGCCGCTTGAAGGTAACGGCATCGAGACAATTTCATTTCCTTTATAATCGAAAACGATGGGTTTTCTTTCGGCAACTTTATAGTTCTTTAGATCATTTAAAGTGATTATTCCGTTTCCGCGCTTCATTTCATCGACGATTAATTCTGCTGTTTTTCCTTCGTAGAAACCTTTCGCTCCATTTTTTTGAATGAGTTTTAAAGTTTCCGCCAAATCTTTTTGAACCAAAATATCGGCCTGTTTCCATTTATCTTTTTGAAAAACAGTTTTATTTTTATTATGTTGGTTAAAAAATTCCATCTGATTGTTGAGCAAGTTTGCTTCTCGTTCGGTGATCGCAAAACCTTTTTCCGCCAAATCAATTGCAGGCTGAATTAATTTTTCCATCGGAAGTTTCGCATATTTCAAAGTGGCAAAAAATCCTGCAACAGAACCAGGAATTCCGACCGCTAATCTTCCGTTTTGGGAAAGGTCGGTATTGGCTTTTCCGTTTTTGTCGAGGTACATATCTCTTGAAGATTTTTCCGGTGCCGTTTCACGAAAATCGATGGTAAATTTTTCGCCATTATTTTTTACACCAACCAAGAAACCACCACCACCAATATTTCCTGCTTGTGGATAAACTACGGCTAAAGCATATTGCGTCGCAATTACAGCGTCATAAGCATTTCCGCCCATTTTCATTATTTTTGCTCCGGCTTCACTTGCAAGTGGATGTGCGGAAACCACCAAACCTTTGTCTTTCGTCCTGATCTCTTTTACAATATTGATATCAGTAAATTGTGAAAAAGCGAGGTGTGAAAACAGAACAGAAAGCAGGAGAAATTTTTTCATTTTTAAAATTTAATCAAAATTACAGATTTGTTTCGGAAAGCATTTCAATTTTTTTAAATTTGCGTAAATCTAAATCTCGAAAATGGAATCCCACACGGAAAAAATTCTTATCACAGGCGCACTCGGACAAATCGGTACCGAACTTACCAATAGATTAGTTGCCATTCACGGCGCAGAAAACGTAGTCGCTTCCGGACTTGACCGATGGGACAAAAAGTTAACTTCCGCAGGATTTTATGAAAGGATGGACGTAACAAATACCCAACTCGTTCGCCAAGTCATCAAAGATTATGAAATTACCACCGTTTATCATTTGGCTTCTTTGCTTTCGGGAACTTCCGAGAAACAGCCGCTTTTTGCTTGGAGATTAAACATTGAACCTCTACTCCATTTCTGTGAATTGGCAAAAGAAGGCTTGATTAAAAAAATATTTTGGCCAAGTTCGATTGCTGTTTTTGGGAAAGGAATTCCGAAAGAAAATGTTGGACAGGACGTAGTTTTAAATCCGACAACGGTTTATGGAATTTCTAAGATGGCGGGAGAAAAATGGTGCGAATATTATCACGATAAATTTGGCGTAGATGTAAGAAGCATCCGTTATCCTGGATTAATTTCCTGGAAAACTCCGGCAGGAGGCGGAACAACCGATTATGCAGTAGAAATTTTCTATGAAGCCGTGGAAGAAGGAAAATACACCAGTTTTATTTCTGAAAACACTGCAATGCCGATGCTTTATATGGACGACGCGATTAATGCAACTTTGAAATTAATGGAGGCTCCAAAAGACAAAATCACGGTTCACACGTCTTATAATTTGGGCGGGATGTCCTTCACTCCAAAACAACTTGCAGAGGAAATTAAAAAAGAGATGCCTGATTTTAGCATTGACTACAAAACGGATTTCAGACAGGCGATTGCAGATTCCTGGCCAGCTTCAATTGACGATTCGGTCGCCAAAAAAGATTGGGGACTTTCCTATGATTTTGATATTTCTGAAATGACGAAAGACATGCTCAAAAATCTTAAGATAAAACTGAACGCCAATTAAACATTAATGATTTTACTGAGTTTCAACATTACCAATAACGAGAAGAAATTTAAAAATAACTTCTCTATTGATGATGAAAAGATTCTCGAAATTACGGTAGACAACACGGAAGCGATTCTGCGGATTCTAGAAAACCACAATATTTTGGTTAGTTTTTTCATTGAAGTTTCACTGGCAGAAAAAACGCAACTTCTAATAAAGAAAATCATTTCAAAAGGTCATGAAATCGCTTTTTATAACGAGTTTTCCACTTTACTTGAAATTGAAAGCGCAAAAATCAAGACCGAAAAATTCACTGGAAAACTTATTCGCGGTTTCCGGCAACAAGATGCTCAATTTTCAGAGAGTGCAATCAAGAGTTTGGGATTCAATTACATTTCAAACATCGATAATGCCAATATTCTTTTTCCGTTTAAAAGATTAGAAAGAAGCACGGAAATTATTGAAAAAAATGGCATCAGTATTATCCCTGAAAGCATTTCTCCCTATTCCCAAATTCCTTATAATGACTTTGTTTTTCAAATAGCACCGTTGACGTATTATAAGAATATGGTTTTTGAAACCATTAAGAAGGATGATTTTGTTCTTATTTATTTAAATTCCTGGCAGTTTACCGATTTTGATAAGTTCGGGTTTAAAATCCCTTTTTACCGAAAGTACAATTACGGACGAAAAATGGAGGATAAACTCGAAAGTTTTTTAAGTTGGATCAATGAAAATGAATTGGCGACTTCCAGGGTGAAAGATTTCATCTTTTGATTTTCAATATAATATGCATTGCATTGTTTTAATTTTACTTTTTTAATATTTAAAATTTAATTTAATTGCATATATCACAAATAACTAAATTTTATGTTGTATAATTCGTTTTTGTTTGTTAACTTTGAAAGCAAGTTTAACCAAAACAATTATTACATTATGAAAAAACTTTTACTTATTGCCTCGTTTTTGGCAATCCCGTTTTTCGGAAGCGGACAGATTTTTCAGGAAAATTTTGATGGCGCAGGTCCCGGTTTCGCGGCTTGGACCCTGATTGATGTAGACGGCCTTACTCACGCAGCGAATGTAGCAGAATTTAATGCAGGTGCATGGATTAGAAAAGACAGAGGTGGACCCACCCCAAACTATGGTGGTCCCGACGGAGACTTTGCTGCAATGAGCTCCTCATGGTATGATCCTGCAGGAACTTCAAACGACTGGCTCATTTCCCCACAAATTACACTCCCTGCTGCTGCAGCATTTTTACAGTGGGATGCAAAGGCACAAGATCCACAATACAAAGATGGTTATAAAGTAATGCTTGCACCCAACGGAGGAAATACCGTGGCAGATTTTACGGTACAGCTCTTCAGCATTGCTGCAGAAAATTCCACTTGGACAACCAGAACTATTTCACTTGCTGCCTACGCAGGTACAAATGTGCGCATTGCGTTCGTGAATAACTCCAATGATATGTTTGTGTTGTTGGTTGACAATATTTCTGTTCAATTGGCTCCGACTTCACCTCCAGGTTGTCCAACACTTACATCTCCATCAAATAACGCAATTGACGTAGATTACATGACTCCTGTTACATTGTCGTGGACCGCTCCTGTGGGTGGACAAACCGCATCAAGTTACGATGTATTTTTCGGTACAACAGCTAATCCGACCACATTGTTAACTAATGTGACCACTACAACTGCTTCAGTACCAATTACAAGTCTCGCCCCTTCAACAACTTATTACTGGAGAGTAGAGTCTAAAAACGGCGCAGGAAATTCAACAGGATGTTCGGAATTCAAATTCACTACAAAAGCAAATCCATTTGCACCTTATTGTGGACCACTTCCATTTACATTTACCGTTGAGCCTATTACTTTGGTAAATTTCGCAGGAATTGATAATACCAGTTCAGCAGCTACAGCAGGTGCGACACAACACGAAAACTTCACAACCATTTCGGGTAGTGTTACTGCAGGGAACTCTTATCCAATTACATTAAAAGGAAACACCAACGGAAACTATACCAACAGATTCGTGGTATTTGCAGATTGGAATCAAAATGGCGTTCTAAATGATCCAGGTGAAGTTTATGAAATTACCCAAACTATTGTAAATTCCAACGGAACAGATGGTGTACAGGCCGTTCAAACTTTAGCGGTACCTGCGACAGCACTCAATGGAACAACAAGACTGAGAGTTAAAAAGATTTTTGGAACGACTAATTTCCTCAATCCTTGTTTAGGTGCATCTTTCGGACAGGCTGAAGATTACAGCTTAGTAGTTTCTGGAAGTGCGGCAGTTTCTAATGCCAACAAAGCACAGGCAAAAGTTTATCCAAACCCTGTAGTTGATGTTTTGAATGTAGAATCGGCCTCTAAAGTGATATCGCTTTCGGTATATGATCTCTCAGGAAAAGCAGTTTCTTCTCACACTTTGAACGCTGTGAAATCTCAGGTTAATCTATCAAAATTATCACCGGGAGTTTACATCGTAAACATTGAAACTGAAAACGGAACGCAATCCGTGAAAATTGTTAAAAAATAAACTTTAACTCTTAATATCAACGAAAGGTCTGCAGAAATGCAGATCTTTTTTTGTGATCGTATTTAAGTCAGTATCAATTTTATTATATAAATTTTGAAAATCAATTTCTTAGTCCCGACCCTGAACGGTGGAAATTGATTTTCTTAAGAGCTTTATTTTTTTATTTATTGTACTGAAACCTTGTGAGATCACAAAATAATTACTACTTTTGCACCTCGAAATAATTAACAAATTTATTTAACATTATGAACAATTACGAAACTGTTTTCATTTTAACTCCCGTTCTATCTGACGCACAGGTGGAGGAAGCAGTAAAAAAGTTTGAAGACTTACTAAAGTCGCACAATTGCGAAATCGTTGCCAAAGAAAATTGGGGACTGAAAAAATTGGCTTATCCGATTCAATTAAAAAAGAATGGATTCTACACTTTGATCGAATTCAAAGGTGAAGGAAATGTAGTTGCAGATTTAGAAACTGCTTACAAGCGTGATGAGAGAGTAATTCGTTACCTTACTACAAAACTTGATAAACACGCAGTAGATTATGCGGTAACAAGAAGAACCAAAGTAAAAACTGCAAAAGCTTAATTTTAACCCTCTAAAAAATTTAAAGAAATGGCAATAGACGATATGGCTAAACAAGCCTCAGCTGGAGGTGAATCTGAAGTAAAATTCCTTACTCCACTTGATATCAACACAAAATCTGAAAAAAAATACTGTAGATTCAAAAAATACGGAATCAAGCATGTAGATTACAAAGATGCAGACTTCCTTCTTCAGTTCGTAAACGAGCAGGGAAAAATCCTTCCACGAAGATACACCGGAACTTCTTTGAAATACCAAAGAAAAGTTTCTTCTGCAATCAAAAGGGCAAGACATTTGGCTTTGATGCCTTATGTAGCGGATTTGCTTAAGTAAAATGCAACCGGCTTTCGGCAATCAGCTGTCAGCTTTTAAAAATTATTAAATAATTTGTTGGTTGCGAAAAACGCACCTAACTTTTAAATACAAAAAGGACAACAATGGACATTATTCTAAAAAAAGACGTAGAAAACTTAGGACTTGAGTTCGATACCGTAAGTGTAAAACCTGGTTACGCAAGAAACTTCCTTTTACCGCAAGGTTTGGCAGTTTTGGCAACTCCAAAAAACAAAGCGAATCTTGAAGCTACTTTAGAGGCAAGAAAAGAAGAGGAAGCTAAATTGGTTGCTTCTGCAAACGCAATCGTAGATCAATTGAAGAAAACCAACATCACGATCGCTACCAAAGTTGGTGCAGGTGACAAACTTTTCGGATCAATCAACAATGCAAGCCTTTCTGAAGAATTGGCAAAAGCAGGTGTTGAAGTGGATAAAAAATACATCAAAATTCCTGGAAACACGATTAAGAGAACAGGTAAATTTGCTGCATTAATCAGACTTCACAGAAATGTAGAGCACAATTTCGAATTCGACGTAGTTTCTGACGCTCCGGTTGAAGTTGCTCCAAAAGCAGCTCCAGCTCCTAAAAAAGTTGAAGAAACTGAAGCCACTACTGAAGAAGCTTAAAGACAACTCGTCTAAATCTCCGATATAGAAACCCCTCTGAAAAAGGGGAACCCATCAATATAAATCCGGTAAATTATTTTTATCGGATATTTTGTTTATTAATCTAAGCAGTCGAATTTTCTAAAAATAAATGATAAATTTGTTTGATGCTGCGACTTTTCATTTACTTCCGGCGAAGTATAAAAAAATCATTCGACAATCTTCGGAATGAAAAACTGAAACATAACCTGTTGCAGGCCATTCCGTTTTGGATTGGTTCGCTGATTACGGGAGTTTTCGCAGTGATGTACGCCAAAATTTTCATGTGGGGCGAAAAACTGATGAACCTCATCATGGACTGGAATTCGTGGATGATTTTTATTATAGCTCCGATTGGTTTTGTACTTTCGTGGTGGTTGGTTAAAGAATTTGCACCGTATGCAAAAGGAAGTGGCATTCCGCAAGTGATGGCGGCAGTAGAATTGGCAAATCCGAAAGAACACACCAAAATCCGAAATCTTTTGAGTTTAAAAATTCTTGTTTTTAAGATTTTATCGAGTTTGGCTTTAATTATCGGAGGTGGAGCGATTGGTCGAGAAGGACCCACCATTCAAATTGCAGGTTCTGTTTTCCGTAAAGTTAATGAATATCTTCCTGATTGGTGGCCGAAAATTTCCAAGAAAAATATGATTATGACGGGCGCTGCGGCAGGACTTTCTGCGGCGTTTAACACTCCGCTTGGCGGAATTGTTTTTGCGGTGGAAGAACTATCCAAAACACACATCAATTATTTTAAAACCGCTTTGTTTACGGCGGTAATAATTGCGGGTTTAACGGCGCAAACTTTGGCAGGATCTTACCTTTATTTAGGCTATCCCAAAACGGCGGATGTTGCCCTTACTGTAATGTTTCCCGTGATTTTAGTGGCTGGAATTTCTGGGATTTTTGCAAGTCAGCTTTCGGTAGTGATGTTGAAAATAAGTTCATGGAAAAAAAGATTGAAAACCAACAAAGCCCACATTATTTTTCTGGTCATTTCCGCCTTAATCATTGCTTCACTCGCTTATTTTGTGAACCGAGAAATTTTAGGTTCTGGAAAAGAAATTATGGAGCGAACCCTTTTTACTGAAAATAAACATGAAGATTGGTACGTTCCCTTTTTTAGGATGATTGGTCCTGCTTTATCGTTTACCTCCGGTGGAGCGGGCGGAATTTTTGCACCTGCACTCTCAGCGGGAGCAAGTATTGGTTCCGTAATTTCCGGTTGGATTCATTTAACACCAAATGAAACCAACGTCGTAATTTTAGCAGGAATGGTCGCATTTCTCACCGGAATTACAAGAGCGCCATTTACTTCTGCCATCATCGTTTTGGAAATGACGGATCGACATTCCTTAATTTTTCACTTGATGCTTGCAGGAATGGTTTCGTCGCTGATTTCTTTAATGGTGAGTAAAAATTCCTTATACGATTCGCTGAAAAACACTTATCTCGAAGAACTTCGAAAAGAGGAAAAATGATTAAAAATAAAAAACCCTCTCAAAATTGAAAGGGTTTTAAGAATTAGTTTTAATATCTTGTTGAAGGAATTTTTACATTTCCTAAAATATCGGGGAAGTAAAGATCAGATAATTTCTCGAATTCATCACCTCTCATAAACATCGACGCATCTACTTCTTCGTAAGAATCTTTTCCTGCAGCCCCGATTAATTCGTTGCAAGTGTGAAGCGTATTCTTATGGAAGTGGTAAACTCTCTCACTTTTATCGGTAACATCCAAACCTTTGATGAGCATTTTATCCTGTGTTGCAACTCCGGTCGGACAACTGTTGTTGTTACATCTTAAAGCCTGAATACAACCCAATGCAAACATAAATCCTCTTGCGTTGTTACACATATCCGCTCCCATTGCGATGGCTCGTAAAATATCCAATGCAGTCAAAACTTTTCCACTTGCGATGATTCTTACTTTATCTCTTAAGTTAAAGTTGTTTAAAGTACGGTTCACGAAAATCAAGGCAGGTTCAAGCGGCATTCCTACTCCATCTGAGAATTCCGGCGGTGCAGCTCCGGTTCCACCTTCTGCTCCATCGATGGTGATGAAATCAGGGTAAATTTTTAACACATTCATTTGAACGCAGATGTCTTCAAATTCTTTCGTATCACCGATACACAGTTTGAATCCGATTGGTTTTCCACCCGATAATTCTCTTAATTCCTGCACAAATTTCAATAATCCTGCAGCATTTGAAAACGCGGAATGCGATGGCGGAGAAATAATTGTCAATCCTGGTTGCACGTGACGAATCGCCGCAATTTCCGGAGTGTTTTTAGATCCCGGCAAAACTCCACCGTGACCTGGTTTTGCTCCCTGTGAAAGTTTAATTTCCACCATTTTCACATTCGGAATGGAAACATTTTTCTTGAAAATTTCAGGTGAAAATTTTCCCTGTTCATCACGACATCCGAAATATCCTGTCCCAATTTGCCAACACAAATCGCCTCCTTCCAAATGATAAGGAGAAATCCCCCCTTCACCGGTATTGTGGAAAAACCCTCCTTTTTTCGCACCTCTGTTCAAAGAAATCTGCGCACGGTCACTCAACGAGCCGAAACTCATTGCAGAAATATTAAAAATAGAGGCGTGATATTTTTGAGTACACTGCTCGTTTCCTACCCAGACTCTAGGCAATTCTTCTTTCGGAGATTTTGCGTAGATGGAATGTTTGATTCCTTCGTATTTTCTGTTGTTGATATTAAGTTGCGTACCAAAAGGAACGGTATCACTGATGTTTTTTGCTCTACGATAAGCCGCAGAACGCTCATTTCTTGGAAAAGGCTTTCCATCGGTTTCTCTCTCGATGAAGTATTGTTGCATTTCTGGCGAAATACTTTCAAAGAAATAACGGAAATATCCAAGAACGGGAAAGTTCCGAAGGATGGCATGTTTTGTTTGATATGCATTATACAATCCCAATGCATAAATACATGTTAATAAAATAGGAATCCAATAATGCGCCTTGATTAGCAACGAAATTGCCCAAATCACAATTAGAAATACAATTCCCCACTTGATGAATTTGTCTCTCATTACAAAACTAATTTTTATGAATTCCGTAAAATTAATAATAAAAAGCCAATGAAAAAAACATTTTCATAAAGAAGCATTTTATTGTTTATCAGTAATTTAAGGAAAATTTTAAGATTCTAATTAATCATAAAAAAAATCATGAGTAAAGCATATAAAAATTTAACTTTCCATAAGAAAGGGCATATTTCTCTACGAAAAAAATTGTGCTAATTATCTGCTCCAGGTCACTTTTTGGTGTTGAACATCCTCTGAATTGGTACCAATCATGATGTCGAATTCCCCCGATTCCCAGTCGTACTTCAAGGAATTGTTGTAAAACTTCAAATCTTCTGTTGAAATATTGAAAGTTACCTTTTTGCTTTCTCCTTTTTTCAAGTAGATTTTTTGGAAACCTTTCAACTCTTTTACAGGCCTTGTTATGCTTCCAACCAAATCTCGAATGTAGAGTTGAACAACTTCTGCTCCATCAAAATTTCCTGAATTGGTAACAATTACCGACGCTTGAATCGTTTGATTTCCGACAGGATTTGTATTGGAAACAGAAATTGGCGAATAGGTAAACTTGCTGTAACTCAATCCATAACCGAACGGATACAGTGGCGTGTTGCATTCATCCATATAACTGGTGCGGAATCTTTCAAATTCACACTTGTCCGTTTTTTCTTGGCTTAAAGACCGACCTGTATTTTTGTGGTTATAATAAATTGGAACCTGCCCCAAACTTCTTGGGAAAGTCACCGGCAATTTCGCAGAAGGATTTATTTTTCCGTAAAGTACATCCGAAATTGCGTTTCCGGCTTCTGAACCTGCAAACCATACGTTCAGAATTGCATCCGGAGTTTCTTTAACATTGGTTAAAGCCAAAGGTCGCCCCGTGAAAAGTACCATTACAATTGGTTTTCCTGTTTTTTTCAACTCATTTAACAAATCAACTTGAGATTGCGGAATGGTAATTTCTGTTCTTGAAGAGGATTCGCCGCTCATTTCGGCAGACTCACCGATTGCCAAAACAATGACATCTGATTGATTGGCAATATCTACAGCTTCTTTTAACAAAACCTCTTTGGGACGATTATCTCTGTCCGTCAATTTTCCGTGAGCTGCGTAAATGCTTTCGAGTTTTTCGCTGTAATCAATGTTTGCGCCTTTTGCGGATAGAAACTTCACGTCTTTCCCAAAGTTATCCTGCAAACCTTTCATCAACGAAACTGCGTTCGCATGTTTTGTAGCGACGCTCCAAGTTCCTGCCATGTTCAGCGAATTATTTACCAAAGGTCCGATAACTGCAACTGTTCCCGATTTTTTTAATGGCAGTACATTGTTATCATTTTTCATCAAAACCATCGATTGTGCCGCAGTGTTTCTTGCGATATTTCGGTTTTCTAGACTGTAAACTTCTTTCTGAGCCAATTTTGCATCACCATATTTATAAGGATTGTCGAAAAGTCCTAAATCATATTTAGCCTCCAGAATTCTTTTTGCCGCCAAATCGATTTCAGCCTGGGTTACTTTTCCTTCTTGCAGCGATTTTTTGTTAAAACGCCATCAAACAAAAGCAATTTAATATTTGGCGTAATATTTGAGAAGATTGAAATTCATTAACTTTATAAAAAATATCACAATGAGACGAAATACTATTCTAGTTGCTACCATGGCCATTGCAACTTTAGGAACTACTACACAATCCTGCCTTGCTTTGGCAACTTCAAGTGTAGGTTTAGCCGTTTTAAAGCAAATTCTTTTGGGGGGCATCACTAAAGGACTGAATATTTTCAGTGATCCAAATAGTTTTATGGCAAACCAGTTAATTGAAGCTGCAATGCCGCAGCAATTAAAGAGCATCAACAACACGCTTACCAATTTAGGATTGAGCAATTTGGTACAGAAAGAAAAACAGTATATCGCACAAGCTGCAGCTTTCACGGTAGAAACTTCAAAACCAATATTGGTGAATGCAGTAAATTCTTTAACAGCCGAAGATGCTGCAAGAATTGTTCAAGGCGGAAGCGGTGCTGCGACACAAATTTTAAAAGAAAGGTCTTCTCAACAATTAATGGCGGCAATCGCTCCCAAAGTGGATGCCAAACTCAATGAATTTGGTATTGTGAAAACACTTAATCAGGCTTTGGCTGGATCAAATATTTTGGGTACGATTTTAGGAGGTCAAAACTCTGGAAGTTCAGTTACGGGCGGAATTAGCAAATTTGCTTCGGAGCAAATGGTAAATGGACTTTTTAATATTATTGAAAGTCATGAGCAACAAAATTCCACTCAAATTCTAAATTCGTTGGGAGGAATGAAATAAAATAATTTAACTATTTTTGAAATTCCGGGGCTTTATCCGGAATTTTTTTTAAACCTTAAATCAACAAATCACATGAATATTTTAGAAGATCAAAAAGACCAAAATCCCGATGAATTTTACGCTTCATTAAAAGAAAAATTGGAAGCAACCCACGATTTTCCTGAAGATTACATGTTTAAGTTTATCGTTACAAATGAAGATTCCAAACACACAGAAATTTATCGTGTTTTCGATAACGTAAAATTTACCTTAAATACCAAGGAAAGCAAAAACGGGAAATACACTTCAATTACCATCAATGCCTTTGTTTTGGATGCGGATCAAGTTATTAAAATCTACAAAGAAGTCGGCAAAATTCCGGGAGTGATGATGTTGTAGAGCGGGAAGATGGAAGTCTAGAGATCGAAATTTAAAGATAACTTATGCATTGATAATTTTTTTTACCTCAAAATCTTTATTACTTATTACTTATTACTTATTGCTCATTGCGTATTGCTCATTGCGTATTGCTCATTACTCATTACTAATTACTCATTACTAATTACTCATAAAAAATGAACATCCTTATCACGGGTGGAACCGGTTTAATTGGAAAGTCTTTGGTTAAAAAACTGAAAGAAAAAAATCACAATGTCAAAATTTTGACTCGGAAGAAAACTGAAAATCCTGAGGAGTTTTATTGGAATCCTGAGGAGAAATTCATTGATGAAAAAGCTTTTGAAAACCTTGATTCCATCATTCATTTGTCTGGAGCAAACATCAGCGAAAGATGGACTGAAAGCTATAAAAAACAACTTTTTTCAAGCCGAATTGACTCTGCAAACCTTTTGAAAGAATATTGTAAGAAAAGGAATATACATCTGAAATCATTCATTTCCGCCTCGGGAATTAATTACTACGGAACTTTTACTTCCGATCAGGTTTTGGATGAGAATTCAGGAATCTTAAAACATGATTTTTTGGCCAAACTTTGTGTTGAATGGGAAAAAGCTGCTGAAGATTTCTCTGAAATTTCCGACCGAATCGTTTGTTTGAGAACCTCAATGGTTTTGGCAAAAAATGGCGGAGCTTTTCCGATGCTCAAAAAAACGGTTGATTTCAATATAGGTTCTGCGGTTGGTTCTGGAAAGCAGTGGATGAATTGGATTCACGTTGAAGATTTGGTAAACATGTATATTTTCGTGTTGCAAAATTCGGAACTCAATGGAAAATTCAATGCTGTTGCCGATGAAATTCCTACGAATGAAATGTTCATGAAAACATTGGCGAAAGTTTCGAAGAAGTTTTTTCTTCCGATCAATGTTCCCAGTTTTGTGATGAAATTGGCATTCGGCGAAATGAGTTCGATTATTTTGGAAGGAACCAGAGCGTCAAACGAGAAAATCAAATCGAATGGATTTGAATTTAAATATGACAAAATTAAAAAAGCGTTTGAGGATTTGATGTGAAATGTCAATTCGCTTTGCTGTGAATGGTGAATTTAAATCGTAAAAAGAAATTTAAAAATTTTTCAAATTCACTGCGAAGCAAATTCACTTCCCTCATTTTTCAATAAAAAATTTCACATTCTCAATCGGTCGGCCAACCATGGCAACGGAACCTTTAATGAGAATTGGTCGCTGTATCAATTCGGGATTTTCAATTAAAACCTTGATCCATTCTTCATCGGAAAGAGTTTTATCCGCAAATTTTTCCTTGAAAACAGCTTCGTTTTTTCTGATGATTTCATGAACATTCATATTCAATTTTTTCAGAACGGTTTTCATTTCAATTTCCGTTAAAGGATTTTCAACAAAATCGATAATTTCAAACGGAACATTGTTTTCGTCGAGAAATTCTAAAATTCCACGTGATTTTGAACATGAGTTATTGTGAAGAACTTTGATCATTGGATTACTGGATGTTGGGTGATGTAAGCTGGATGTTTTTTAAGAATCATCCCAATGCTTATTACTTATTACATTGCTCATTGCTCATTAAAACAAACCGTGCAATTCCGTTTCTATCCTTTCTAAAATATAGCCGAAATCTTCAGGTCTTTCCACAAAATCTAAGTCATCAACTTCGATAATTAGTAGTTTTCCTTCTTTGTAGCTGGAAATCCATTTCTCATATTTCTGGTTGAGTTTGGAGAGATATTCAATGGATATCGACGCTTCATAATCACGACCTCTCTTGTAAATTTTCTTTACCAAGTTAGGAACATCCGATTTTAGATAAATCAATAAATCAGGCGCAGAAACAAAACTTTTCATCAGTTCAAAAACAGAAGAATAATTTTTGAAATCGCGGTCAGAAAGCAGGTTCATGTCATTCAAGTTTTCTGCAAAAATGTGGGCATCTTCGTAAATGGTACGATCCTGAATAATGTTTTTTCCACTCTCACGAATTTCTTTTACCTGCCGGAAACGGCTTCCCAAAAAATAAATCTGAAGCGCAAAACTCCATTTGCTCATGTCGCCATAAAAATCCTCCAAATAAGGATTATGATCTACATCTTCAAACTGCGCATCCCAACCGTAATGCTTTGACAACATGGTAGTTAAAGTAGTTTTTCCTGCGCCGATATTTCCTGTAACCGCAATGTGCATGCCTAAAATAAAAATTAAGTGATTAAGAAATTAAGAAATTCAGCAGAATTTTACCTATTACCGATTGCTGATTATTCATTACTTATTGATTCGGTAAAGATAAAGTTTGTTGCCTTTGATTTCAAAATAAGCCGAAGAGTTTTTATCCACAATTTGTGAATTTTCAGCTTTGAAAATGGTTATCAGTGAATTATTTTCAAGTTTCTGAATGGTATTTTTCCCAATGATTAAAATATTTTCGTTTTCTCGGCGAAGTTGTTTTCCATTTTCGAGGGGCGATTCAAAGAGTTTTGTAGACTTAAAGTCGTAAACAGAAAAATGTCTTTTAGTCAAAAGATAAAACTTATTGTCAAAAACCAAAACATCGGCAACATTTTCATAATCAATGTTAAACGAGAAAGAATTGATGATTTGGTCGGTCCTGAAATTATACTGAATCAATCTTCTTGTCGCTTCATCCAAAAGCCAAACCTGCTGTAAATCTTCTACATAGAGTTCTTTGATGAAACCAAATTTTTGACGAAAATTGACGGTTTGAATTAAATTCAAATTTTGGTCAAAGAATTTCAATTCTTGTGCATTTTCAGAAAACGATGGAATATTTAACGGATTTTGAACCAATTGAATTTTAAAGGGTAAAGTGAGCAACAATTTCCCCTGTTGCTTTCCGAGAGAATCGTATTTGGTAAAGGAAAAATCTTTGTTTTTGTAGAGGTAGATGTTTCCGTAATCGTCGGCGAATAAATCGTTTGCATCTTTTAACTTCAAAGAATCAATCGAGGTGATTTTCTGCGCAGAAATGGTGCAGAAAAGAAAGATGGATAATATTTTAAAGATTTTTTTCAACCAACATTTCGGTGCTTCGCACCTCAAAATTATAGACCAATTATTTTCTACCAACATTTCGCGGCTTCGCCGCTTAATGAAATCACTCTTAAAACACCCATTCACGAACACACCTACGCACCAACATTTTTACTAATCAATCGAAACCTCGTAAATCTTCGACCATAATTTTCCCGTCACCAACATATTGTCGCCTTTAAAAGCGATTCCGTTCAACACGTCGTTTGTTGGATCTTTGGTGTGCAGTTTTGCAATTTCGGTGAAATCAAATTTCCCCACGACTTCGCCGTTTTGTGGATTAATTTTTAGGATGATTGGTTTTTGCCAAACGTTAGCGTAGATGAAACCTTTGTGGTATTCCAATTCGTTGAGTTGGTCATAAGCTTCGGTATTTCCTGCCACCGAAATGTAGCGAACCATTTTTGACGGATCAGAAACGTCGAGGAAATAAATATTTTTGGTACCGTCGGAAGCGATAAGGTTTTTGCCGTCATACGTTAAACCCCATCCTTCTCCCATCACGTTTGGATAAGCAAATTCGCCCAAAAGTTTTAGGGAATTTTTATCGTAAATAAATCCCTTCTTATTTTGCCAAGTCAACTGATAAATTTTGTCGCCCACAATGGTTGCACCTTCCGAAAAAACATCTTCAGGTTGAGAAGTTGACGCGATTGGAGTGGTACTTCCCAAAGTATATTTCAAAATTCTAGACTCACCGTTTTGTCCGTCGGATTCATAGATTATATTTCCATCTAACTGAAAACCTTGCACGAAATTTTTCGGATCGTGCGGATATTCCTTCACAATCTTATAATTGAGTTTTGCTTCCGAATTTTTTGCAAAAACGTTGATGGTTGCGTCTTGAGTCAAAATTTCACCACTTTTTTTCTTTACGTTAAAAGTTACGGCATTATCTCCCAAAGTGAAAAATTTTGGATCAACCACCAAATTCGAGGTTTCCTTATCGCCGAAACTGATGGAAATGCTTTCCGCGTTATCGGTTACTTCTTTAGGTAAATTCAGTCGGTCGCCAAAATGATAACCTTTCGATTCCATCGAGGTGTTGTATTCGTTTAAAGTATTGAGAATTTCTTTGTCCTTGTTACAGGAAATGAGAAACGTGAAAGCAAAAACAGCTAAAAGAACTCTGATTTTCATTAATAAATTTTTTCCAAAAATACTGATTTTTAGCAACAAAAAATAAGCCTAAAATTTTTAATGAAATGCTGTGGTTTTTGTGCCTCCAATACAGGAATTAATTAAAGACTGAAAATTAAATTCGTACATTCACCGTAAACAAAAATCTTATCTTTGTAATAAAATTATTTCAATGAAGAATTTGCTTGTTCTATTCGTTTTCGTTTCAACCTTTATTTCAGCGCAGAATTTTAGTAAACAAGATACTTTGAAAGGTTCTGATACGCAATTCAGAAATTTTTGGGATGTCAAAAAATATGAACTTTCCGTGGAGCCGAATTTTGAAAAGAAATCCGTATCAGGAACCAATAAAATTACATTTTCAATTATTAATAATGTTTCAAATCCAACATTTCAAATCGATTTGCAGCAACCGATGGAATATAAAATCCTTGATTCTGACTTGAAAATTTCTTCTGAAAAACGCGACGTAGACTTTATTTTCATACAAACCAATCAAAATTTAAAAAAAGGAGAGACGCATTTTCTTACCATTCAATATTCGGGAAATCCAACTATTGCAAAACGCGCACCTTGGGACGGAGGTTGGATTTTTGAAAAAGATAACAACGGAAATCCCTGGATCACCGCTGCACAGGAAGGAATCGGAGCTTCTGTTTGGCTGCCGATAAAAGATATTTGGAGCGACGAACCCGACAACGGAATCGCGATGAAAATTGTTACTCCAAAAGATTTGGTCGGCGTAGGAAACGGAAGATTGATTTCTAAAGCTACTGAAAACGGTAAAAACATTTTCACTTGGGAAGTTAAAAATCCAATCAACACATACTCCATTATTCCAAGTGTTGGGAAATATGTGAATTTCAATGAAGTTTATGATGGCGAAAAAGGAAAACTCGACATGGATTATTGGGTTTTGGATTACAATTTAGACAAGGCAAAAAAACAGTTTACCCAAGCAAAACCGATGATGAAGGCATTTGAATATTGGTTCGGCCCATATCCGTTTTACGAAGATTCCTACAAATTGGTTGAAAGTCCGCATCTTGGGATGGAACACCAATCGAATGTTGCGTATGGAAATGGCTTTAAAAATGGTTATTTGGGAAGAGATTTATCGGGAACAGGAGTTGGTTTGAATTGGGATTTCATCCTCATTCACGAAAGCGGTCACGAATGGTTTGCGAACAACATCACTGCAAAAGATCAAGCCGATATGTGGATTCATGAAGGTTTCACCTGTTATTCGGAAACGCTTTTCACTGAAAAATTCATGGACAAAAAATCGGCAGAAACTTATGTTCAAGGATTGCGACACAACATCCGAAACGACGTCCCAATTATCGGCAAATACGGCGTGAGAAAAGCAGGAAGTGGCGACATGTACTACAAAGGCGCAAATATGCTGCACACGATTCGCCAAGTAATTAATGATGATGAAAAATTCCGACAAATTTTGCGTGGTTTGAATAAAGATTTCTACCACCAAACCGTGACCACGAAACAGATTGAAGATTATATCAACCTAAAATCGGGAATCGACTTCTCCTCTGTTTTCAACCAATATTTAAGGACGACCAAAATTCCAATTTTAGAATATTCTCAAAAAGGAAAAGTATTAAAATACCGCTATACGAATCTAGTGGAAAACTTCAAACTTCCTTTAATAATCAATGGAAATCAGAAAATTTCGCCGACTGAAAAGTGGCATACTTTGAAATTGAAATCTAAAAAAGCGGTGGAGTTGGACGGGAATTATTATGTAGAGTATAAAAAGATGTAATACTTTAAAAAAATTGGCAAATCAGTTTTTGGGGATTGATTCTTCGTTTCCTATTTTAGAAAAAAGAATTTCCGGCGCAATTTAATTTTTTTTACAATCTTTTCCATCACCCATTCTTCATCAAAATCCTAAACGTACTTCCCTCTCCAACGGCGGTGTGCACAATTTTGATGTCGCCTTTATGATATTCCTTAATCACCCTTTTCGCCAAAGACAAACCTAATCCCCATCCACGTTTTTTGGTAGAATATCCTGCCTTGAAGGCGTTTCTCGCCTGGAAATTCGTCATTCCGGAACCGGTGTCTTTAAAATCGATTAGGACGTTTTTATTTTTTTCGTATAGATTAATTTCAAGACGTCCTTCACCTTTCATTGCATCCACGGCATTTTTCACAATATTTTCAATCACCCAACTCAAAAGGATTCGGTTGTGCGGAATCAAGATTTCTTGTTGCGGCAGAACCAACATGAATTTCACTTTTTTAGAAATTCGCGATTTCAGGTAATCGTAGTTCTGTTGCAAGGTTTCATTGATGTTCAAGTCATTCAGTTCCGGAACAGAACCGATTTTCGAGAATCTTTCAGAAATGGTTTTCAGTCGGTTGATGTCGTTTTCGATTTCTTTTACGCCTTCGCTGTTTTCGTTTTCCAAGCGCAGAATCTCAATCCAACCAATCATCGAGGAGAGCGGCGTACCGATTTGATGTGCGGTTTCTTTTGCCAATCCCGCCCAAACGTAACCTTCGTCGGTTTTTTTAATCGTCTGAAGAAACCAAAACGAAAAGAAAATATAGGTTAAAATAAACAGTCCCAACATGTACGGAAAAT
This sequence comes from Candidatus Kaistella beijingensis, assembly GCF_020084865.1. Lineage (NCBI taxonomy): Bacteria > Pseudomonadati > Bacteroidota > Flavobacteriia > Flavobacteriales > Weeksellaceae > Kaistella > Candidatus Kaistella beijingensis. The sequence continues at coordinate 1,183,310 of NZ_CP071953.1, forward strand.
ACCGCAAATTATTAAGCAGTTGGGAATTGTCGTAGTACACGAACTGCTTCTGGGTCTGCGAAATTTTCAGCTCAAAGGGTTTGTAGCGGCTTTCCATATCGGCAATCAACCACTGAAGTTTTTTGGGGTCGTTAACAATCTCTTCAGGAATATTTCTATAAAAACCTTCAGCAATTATCGCTTTGTGATTTCCATCTGTAACAATAATGGGAAGCTTGTCGTTCTCCCTAAAAATGGTAAACAGTAAATTCTGGGTATCTGAATCAATGACCTTGTTGGCTTGCTGAATTTTCATTGCTTCCGCAAAAACACTGATTCTGTTGGTTTCCCGCTGTCTCAGTTCATTAATCAGAAACACGGAATAGAGCGCAATCCCGAAAACAATTGCGGTAAAAAGGATATAAAGGACCCAATTGTTTATTTTCGAAAAAAAACTCCGTTTCCTCATGTTTGTTATTTCAATACATTCAACACTTTGTACAACGCGTCGCTCAAGTTTGAATTTTGATAATTGTTAATGATAATTGCAAAAACATATTTTTTACCGTCTTTGGAAGTGTGGTAACCTGCAAAAGATTTCGTGTCCTTCATCGTGCCGCTTTTCATTTTCATGCCGTTTCCCTGCGTTGGGAAACCATCGAAAAATTCATTGAACCAAGGCTGTTTTCTGCTCCATAAAAGTGACTGAACTTCGGCTCTTGCTGAAACATAATTTTGAGGAGAAAGTCCGCTTCCGTCGGCAAAATTAATCATTGCGGAATTGATTCCCTTTCCTTTCCAGAAATCTTTTAGATAAGAAATTCCTGCATCAAAACTTCCCGAATTTTTCTTTTCTTTTCCTAATGTTTTAATTAAAGTTTCGCCATAAAAATTCACACTTTTTCGCATGAACCAAAAAATAATTTTGTCCAAAGTCGGCGATTTGTATTCGAGTAGTACGTTATTTTTCGGAGCAGCCAGAATATATTCACCATTAATTTTCTGCATCGAGGTGGAAGTGATTTTTCCATTGAAATCAATTCCCGCTTCTTTCAGCCAATTTTTAATTTCGCTTCCTAAAGTTAAAGGCGGATTGGGTGTTGCTCCCGAAACAGTAACCGCTTTTGCAGGCAAATTTCCGTTGATATAAGCGACGTCGGAATAAGGCGCTGTAAAAACCAAACTTTGGTCGGAACTTCCTCCCGTTTTCACTTCATTTACCCATTTTACGTTTGGCAAATCAACGTTCAAATTTTTAATTTCTTTACCGTTCATATTGATATCGAACTGATTTTCACGCCAATTCAATCCCCAAACTCCGGCGCCGTAATAATTCCCCATATCGTTCCACGGCCAACCTCCGGGAGTTGTCTGAAAATCAAAGTAAGAATCATCCAAAATCAAATCACCGGAAATTTTTGAAATTCCGTTTTGCTTAAGGGCATCAATTAATTTTTGTTTAAAGTTTTCTGGTTTGTAGTTATCGTAGCGCCAACTTCCCAATGTGGGATCTCCGTTGGAACTGATGAAAATATTTCCCGACAGATTTCCAGCTGAAATATTTCCAGAATAAGAAGCCGTCGTGGTGTACTGATAATTTTTTCCTAAAGTTTCCAAAGCCGCTGCAGCCGTGAAAATTTTCTGTGTGGAAGCAGTTGAAAGTCCCTGATTTCCTTTGTATTCATAAATGAAATTTCCCGCTTCGTCGGCAACATAAACCGAGAGATTTGCAGAATAAGCGGGTGTAGAATTCAATAGATCTTTGGTGGCTGCATCTAACTTTTGCGCGATATTTTGTGCAAAGAAAACTTGTGAACCGAGCAATAGAATAGGAATCAGCTTCATAGTATGAATTTTATTTTCAAATATAACGAAATAATCTTTTTTGTGTTGCATCATTAATATTCACAACATATTTAAAAAATAATAAAATTTTAAAAAATAATAGCTGAAAAATTTGTTAAATTCATAAATTTTTCGTAAACTTTGTACGGAATATATAAAAACATGTTATTATGGCTTCAATTATTACCGGCTTGTTCAAAAGCCAAAGTCAGTCGCAGAAAATTTCTGATGATTTAGAGCGTGCAGGTTTTAGGAATTCCGACTACATTGTGTATCTTACCGATGCAGGAATTTCCAAGGAGGTAAAAACCTCAGTTTGGCAGTCATTTTTTAACGACAACCGTATCTTGGACGACGACAGTTTGGTGGTAAGCGTAAAAGTGAGAGGCCCTGTTTCGACAGAAATTGCACGGGATATTTTCAGGCAAAACGAAAGCATTCATCAAAACTATTTCGAAAACATGAGGTTTGAAGATGCAAAATCACTGGAATACCTGAAAAGAATTGCCTCGTTACGGGCGAAATCAGAAATATTTTCTTCACCGGAAATACAAACAAGAAAAACATCCAGAGGCATTAATTCGGAAGTCTTTTTCGGTAAAAATTAAGTAACCATTTTCTTTAATCCGCTTCATTTTTGAAGCGGATTTTTCATTGTTTTAATTTTTCTCGAAAATTTGCATATCAAGTCATTATTCTCCCAAATTTAGCAGATTGCGCATATTTTTTAAAGCCATTTTATCTGCTAAATCTGCGAGACTTTATCATTTCAAATCAGAAATCAATAAGACGAATATCATAATTAATGGTAATATTCTTTCTGAAAATAAATCCGCATTCATTTTATAAAGATTTAATCCAAAAAATTCCCTATTTTTTCTTATTTTCGTGTATAAATTGGCTTTCTTAAATGGTTTACGATTTAGAACAGGAAAACAAAGAAATTCTCGCCCGTTATAAAGACTTGATTTCCAATACGTACCGAACGTTAGATGAGGAACAGAACAAACTCATCCGCAAAGCGTTTGATATTGCTTTGGATGCACACAAAGATCAGCGCAGAAAAACCGGCGAACCATACATTTACCATCCTATTGAGGTGGCAAAAATCGTCGCGAACGAAATCGGTTTGGGTGCGACTTCTATTGCTTGTGCACTGCTTCACGACGTTATTGAAGATTCCGACTATACTTACGAAGACCTCAAAAAAATATTTGGGAAAAAGATTGCCGATATTGTGAACGGACTCACCAAAATTTCGGTGATGAACCATCAGAATATTTCGATTCAGTCAGAAAATTACCGTAAACTCTTGCTTACCCTTTCGGAAGATTTCCGGGTGATTTTAATTAAGATTGCAGACCGTCTTCACAATATGCGGACGCTCGAAAGCATGACGCCCGAAAAGCAGAAAAAAATTGCTTCGGAAACGGTTTACATCTATGCTCCTCTTGCCCACCGATTGGGACTTTATAATATTAAATCGGAACTTGAAGATTTATCTTTAAAGTTTAATAATCCTGATGTTTATTGGGACATTTCTGAAAAGTTAGAACTTGCTAAAGAAAACCGTGAAAAATATGTGCAGGAATTCACCAAAGAAGTTTCGGAACAACTTGCTGAAGAAGGCTTGAATTTTTCCATCAAAGGCCGTGCAAAAGCAATTTCCTCGATTTACAGAAAGATGCTTAAACAGGGCGTGACTTTCGATGAAGTGTTTGACAATTATGCGATTCGAATCATCTATAAATCGGATGCCAAGAACGAAAAATTTCTTGCCTGGAAAATTTATTCCATCGTAACCGACCTTTATCACAGTAATCCGCAAAGAATGCGGGATTGGATTTCGCAGCCGCGTTCCACCGGTTATGAAAGTTTGCATCTAACCGTTTTAGGTCCCGACAAAAAGTGGATCGAGGTGCAAATCCGTTCCGAAAGAATGGACGATATCGCTGAAAAAGGTGTCGCAGCACATTATAAATATAAGGAAGGTTTCAGGCAAAACACCGACGAGAAAAATTTTGAGCGTTGGGTTACAGAAATCCGCGAGGTTTTAGAAAACCAGCAAGAGCTTTCTACCACGGAACTTTTAGATAATATTAAACTGAACCTTTATTCCAAAGAAGTTTTTGTTTTTACGCCAAAAGGTGAAATTAAAATTCTTCCGATTGGTTCTACCGCGCTTGATTTTGCTTTTGCAGTTCATTCCGATTTAGGCACAAAATGTCTGGGCGCAAAAGTGAACGGGAAACTCGTTCCGATTTCTTATGTACTCCAAAACGGTGATCAAGTTGATATCCTTTCCTCCCAAAATCAAAAACCAAAATTGGATTGGTTGGATATCGTGGTTACTTCCAAAGCCAAATCTAAAATCAAGGCTTACCTCAATTCCCATAAAAATGAGGCGTCGCAAGAAGGAAAAGAAACCCTGCAGCGAAAATTGCGGCATGCGAAAATAAACTTCAATGATGAGGAAATCAACAAGATGCAAAAATTTTTCAACCTGAAGACTTCGCAGGAATTGTTTATGGCTTTTCAGGATGGAACTTTGGATACGGGAGACCTTAGGAGATACATTGAGAGCAAAAGTGTTTTCAACAATCTTCTCAACAGATTAAGAAAGTCTCCAACAAAAAATCAGTTGTACGAGGAAGCTCCGGAAACCAATCTCGACATGATTGTTTTCGGGAAAGATGAGGAAAAAATGAATTATTCCTTTGCGAAATGTTGCAACGTGATTCCAGGTGATAAAATTTTTGGATTTATCACGATTTCGGATGGTATTAAAGTACACAACGACAACTGTCCCAATGCCATCAATCTACGTGCACAGTACGATTACCGAGTTCTCCCCGCAAAATGGGTGAATGAGGAAAGTTTCAAAAACCGTATCAAAATTGAAATCGAAGGTCTGGACAGAATGGGGATGATCAACGATATTACCGCCGTAATCAGCAACAATATGAGCATGGACATGAAAAGCATGTCGATTGAATCCAACAACGGCGTTTTTCTAGGGAATATCAACCTTGAAGTGAAAAACAGAAGCCAGCTTGAGGAAACCTTTAAACAACTAAAAAACATTAATGGAGTTTCGCGGGTGAAAAGACTTTAGCGAATTACGGGATACGAGGTTCGAGATTTGTAATTCGTATTTGTACTCCATTTTTAATTTTTCATTATTAATTTTTAAAATACAAACATTTGACCATCACCAATTATTTTAAAAAATTTCTCCACAGTTCTCAATCTTCTGGAATAATATTGATTCTCTGCGTTGCGATCTCGTTGCTAATTGCCAATTCCTCTTTGGGCGAATCTTTCCAGAATTTGCTCGATAAAAATATTGGCACCGAACTTTTTCACCTGAATTATCCATTAAGCATTTGGATTAATGATGGTTTGATGGCGATTTTCTTTTTACTGGTCGGCTTAGAAATTAAACGTGAAATTGTGGAAGGCGAACTTTCTAATTTCAAAAGTGCGTCGCTTCCCATTATTGCTGCGATTGGTGGAATGATAGTTCCTGCAGCAATTTATTTCCTTTTCAATCACGGAACGGAATACGCAAAAGGTTGGGGAATTCCTATGGCGACGGATATTGCATTTTCATTGGCGATTATTTCAATGTTGGGAAGAAAAGTTCCACTCTCCCTGAAAATTTTTTTGGCGGCACTTGCGATTGTGGATGATTTGGGAGCGATTCTGGTGATTGCGGTTTTTTATACCGACCAAATTCATTGGGATTATTTGGGACTTTCAGCTTTGATGGTGACCATTCTTGTTGCACTAAATTTCTTCAACTTCAAAAAACACATTTTTTATATTATTCCGGGATTATTTTTGTGGTACTTCATGCATCACTCCGGAATTCATGCGACCATTGCAGGAGTTTTGTTGGCATTTACTATTCCTACCAACATCTCGACAACAGAAATTTCGCCGCTTGAAAAATTAGAACAGAAACTTCATCTTCCCGTAAACTTCTTAATCATGCCGATTTTTGCTCTGGCAAACACCAACATTACATTCCAGTCGGGAATGGTGGACGGGCTTTTCACCAATTTCGGGTACGGAATTATTTTAGGATTGTTTTTAGGAAAACTTCTTGGAATTACGTTTTTTTCATGGATCTTTATCAAACTGAAAATCAGTTCTTTGCCTGATCAAAGTTCATGGACGCAGGTTATGGGCGCTGCACTTCTGGCCGGAATTGGATTCACCATGTCGATTTTTATAGCCCTGCTTTCATTCAAAGGTCATCCGGAAATTCAGGATGAAGCAAAATTTGCTGTTCTTGTAGCATCATTGATTTCAGGTTTTGCAGGGTACTCTTTACTGCGATATGTGGGGAAAAAGAAAATAACAAAAACTGCTAAAGCATAAATATTTACTGTTAAGAAAATTTAACACATACAGCCGAAAGATCTCAAAATATTTTGTTGATGATTCCGTTAAATATACAAATCCTAAAATAGTTTCATGAATTTTTTGAAATTCTGTTCCTAGTTTATTTTTTTAATAGTTTATTATTTGAAGGCCCCGAAAGTTTAAAAAATTTTCGGGGTTTTTTGTAGGAGATGCGAAATGCGGGATACGCGTTGCGAGATTCGGGATTCGGGATAAAGAAAAAGTAAAGAATTTCTTCTAAGCTAATTAAAGTCATCTCAAATATGAGCAGTTTCCTCAAACCCTCAAACAATCAAACCCTCAAACCCTCAAACAAAAAAACTCGCCTCCCGCATCTCGAAGCAATTTCGTAAATTCGCAAACTTAAAGCAACATCTATCATGGTCAACAAATCCGAACTTTTTCGATTACATTTCATTGTTTTTTTGTGGGGATTTACAGCTATTTTAGGAAAATTAATTCAGGCGAATGCTCAGGTTTTAGTTTTTTACAGGATGTCTTTTGCGGCTCTGTTTCTGTATATTTTCATCCGATTTTTTAAAAAGGAAAGTTTAAAAATTTCCAAAAAACTTTTGATTCAACTTGCGGCGATTGGTGGGTTTATGGCTTTTCACTGGTTGTGTTTTTTCTATTCCATCAAAGTTTCCAATGTTTCTATTGCGTTGAGTTGTCTGTCGTTATCAACACTTTTTGCCTCGATCTTAGAACCGATTATTTTTAAAAGGAAGATCGATATTTCGGAAGTGGTGATGGGAATCGTGATTGTGATTTGTATGGGGCTGATTTTCAAAACAGAGTTTCATTACAAGGAAGGAATTTTCTACGGAATCCTCACTGCACTGTTCGGAACGATTTTCTCGGTTTTTAACGGGAAAATCTTTGGCAAGACAAGTTCGGGAAATATTATTTTCTATGAGATTTTTTCAGGATTTCTTATTTTAAGCGTCTTTTATTTGATAACGGGACAAATTTTCCAGGTGAATGAAATAAGTTACCGTGATTTGGCGTTAATCATATTACTGGCAAGTGTTTTCACGGCATTTCCAATGTTGGAGTCGGTGAATTTGATGAAGTATATTTCACCTTTCACCTTAATTTTAACCGTGAATTTGGAGCCTATTTACGGAATTATCCTTGCTTTTTTTATCTTTGGGGAATCCGAACAAATGAGCCCAATTTTTTATATCGCTTCATTAATAATGATTTTAGCAATTATTGCAAACGGCGTGATTAAGGCAAGAAAAAATGCAGCCACCAAAAAAGTAGAATTTTGATGAAAAAAATATTTTTTACAGCTTTCATTCTTTCAGGGATTTTTTCTGAAGCACAAATCATACGAAAATATTCCAACGAATTTCTAAACATTGGAGCTGGAGCAAGAGGTTTAGCGATGGGAGGCGCGGTAATTTCCAACCAAGAAGATGTCTATTCCCCAATGTGGAATCCCGCGGGATTGATCGGAATCGACCGTGATTGGCAGGGCGCTGCAATGCACGCAGAATATTTTGAATCCATTGCCAAATATGATTATCTCGCCTATGCAAAACCACTCGACAACAAGGGCGGTGTTTTTGCGATTTCGGTGGTTCGGTTAGGCGTTGACAATATTTTGAACACCACCCAAATGATTGATGCGGAAGGAAATATTGATTACGATAAAATTACAAGTTTTTCGCAGTCGGATTATGCAGGATTGGTTTCTTATGCGTTTCGTCCGGGTGGAAATCACCGACTTTCCGTAGGTGTAAATGCTAAATTGGTTTACCGAAATGTAGGGAAATTTGCGAACGGTTTCGGATTTGGGTTTGATTTGGGAATGCTCTATAATTCCGATACAGGTTGGAAATATGGCGCAATGTTGCGAGACGCCACAACAACCGTGAATTTTTGGACAGTGAATCAAAAAGAACTTTCAGCCGTTGTAAATGGTGAAGAATTCAACCCTGCGCCGAAAGACAGGATGGAACTCACGATGCCAAAACTGAATTTAGGAATGAGCCGAAATTTTGAGATCAACCGCGACTTGGAACTTCTTCCAGAAGCGGGATTAAATATTGATTTTGCGAAAACTGCAGCTTTGATTTCTACCGATTTTGCGAGCATTACGCCTTATGCAGGAGCTGAGTTGAAATTTCAGGATATGATCTTTGTGCGCGTTGGATTGAACCGATTTCAAACGGTGACCGATATTGAAAATTTGAAGCGTAAACTTTCCTTTCAGCCAAGTGCAGGAATCGGCATTAAATATCAAGGCTTAACATTAGATTACGCAATCACCAATTCCGGAGTGGGTGGCTCCAACTTTTACTCCAATTTTTTCTCCCTGAAATTGGATATGGGGGATTTCAGAAATTAAATAAAAAATTATGAAAAAGTTTTTACAGATTTTTGGATTGCTTTTTTCGTTAATCCTTTTTGCCCAAAATATTTCCGACTACAAACATATTTACATACCACAAGAATTTGCAGATTCCAAAATCAATCAATATGGATTAGGCGGTTTACTGGCTTCCAAACTGAAAACCAAAAAATTCGTCATCAATGAAAGTTCTGAGGTAAATCCCTGTGAAATTTTACATGCGGAAATTTCTGACATTAGCAATATGTTCACCAACAAGGTGAAAGTTGACTTTAAGAACTGTAAAAACATCACAGTGGCTTCATTTGTCGGAAAATCGCTCATCAAAGAATTTGAGCCTGGAATGATTGATGCCCTGGAAAAAGCAGCGAAAGGTATTGCTGCTTCCAATCCTGTGGAAAAGAAGTTGGAAGAAAATCTAAAACCCACAGAATCAGTAGCTGTAAAAGAAACTCCAAAATCTGTTGAAAGCGATGAAAAGATTTTGATCACAGAAAAGTCGGCGCCAAAAACGGAATTGAAAACCAATACAACCATTCAAAATAAAGCCGAAATCTACACCAACGGACTTTTGAATCTAACTAAAATTAATATTTCAGCCAACCAGTTTATTCTTGCAAATCCAAACAATTCTGTTCCATATGCGGTTTTTAACGCTTCTGCTAAGAAAGATGTTTTCCGGGTGCAGCTTGAGAACGGAACTCCAACTTTAGGTTATTGGGAAGATGGCAAAATTGTGGTGGAAATCCCGAATTCTGATGGAAGTTTCAAAAGAGAGGTTTTTTCAAAAAAATAATTATTCCGTTCCATTAAAATACTCCCAAACTACTTTCCCTTTTGATTTTCCCAAGATTTCTTCCAAGGTTTCCAATGAGGATTCTTTGATTCTTTTCACCGATTTCAATTTGGAAAGCAAAAGTTCCACCGATTTTTCTCCCACTCCGGGAATTTCTTCGAGTTCGGATTTGATGGTTGAATTCTTTCTTCTCGTTCGGTGATGTTTTACACCGAAACGGTGAGATTCGTCACGAACTCTTTGCAGAATCTTCAACGTCTCAGATTTCTTATCAAGGTAAAGCGGAATGGAGTCTTCAGGAAAATAAATTTCCTCCAAACGTTTTGCGATACCGATGATGGTTATTTTTCCGTATAAACCGAGAAGTTTCAAACTTTTCACAGCGGAAGAAAGTTGACCTTTTCCACCATCAATTAAAATTAATTGTGGAAGCGGTTCGTTTTCATCCAAAAGTCTTTTGTAGCGGCGATAAATCACTTCTTCCATTGTCGCAAAATCGTTCGCTCCAACTACGGTTTTTGGGTGAAAAATTCGGTAATCATTTTTGCTTGGTTTTCCATCTTTGAAAACCACGCATGCAGAAACAGGATTTGTTCCTTGGATATTGGAGTTGTCGAAACCTTCGATATGTCTCGGTTCAGTCGGCATTCGCAGCAATTTCTGCATTTCTGCCATTATTCTGTTCGTGTGTCTTTCGGGATCAACAATCTGAACTTGCTTTAACTTTTCGATTCGATATTCTTTCGCATTTTTTTCGGAAAGTTCCACGATACGTTTTTTGTCGCCGACTTTTGGAACAATTAATTTCACATTCGGAATTTCAAATGAAAGATGAAAAGGAATTAAAATTTCTTTAGAATCTGAAAGAAATTTTTGTCGAATTTCGATAATGGCTTCTTCCAAAATATCTTCATCACTTTCCTCCAAAACTTTTTTGATTTCCGTAGTATAACTTTGGATGATATTTCCGTTTTGAATTTTGAAATAATTCACATAAGCCGCTGTTTCGTCGCTTGTCATTCCAAAAACATCCACTTCATCAATATTAGGATTTACCACCGTGTGTTTGTGTTGATAATCTTCGAGCAAATCCATTCTTTCCTTAACAGCCTGCGCATTTTCAAACTCTAAATTTTCTGCAAATCTCATCATCTGCTTCACCAAATATTCTTTAGCTTTCCGAAAATCGCCTTTAATTATTCCACGAATTGCCTCAACTTTTCGGTCGTAATCTTCCTTGCTTTCCAACATTTCGCAAGGACCTTCACAATTTTTGATGTGGTATTCCAAACAGACTTTATATTTACCTTCCGCAATTTTTGATGGAGCCAAATTCAAATTACAAGTTCTGATTTTGTAAATATGTTTAATCGTATCAAGCAAAACCTTTGCAGGACGAACTTTCGCATAAGGACCATAATATTCGGAACCGTCTTTAATTAAAGTCCGCGTCATGAAAATCCTCGGAAAATCTTCATTCTTAATACAAATCCATGGGAACGATTTGTCGTCCTTCATCATCACGTTATAAAACGGTTGATGTTCCTTAATCAGATTATTTTCGAGTAAAAGTGCATCGTATTCGCTGTTTACCACGGTTGTCTCCAAGCGGTAAATTTTTCCGACCATGATTTTGGTTCGGTAACCGGAAAGATTTTTATTGAAATAGGAAAGGACCCTCTTCTTCAAATTTTTGGCTTTTCCCACGTAAAGAAGTTGACCGTTTTTGTCGTAATAACGATAAACACCGGGATCAGAAGGCAAAGTTTTGAGTTGAAGTTCGAGGTGGGAATTCATGTTACAAAAATAGGGAAATGATTTTTGAATATACATTTGCCATTTTCTATTTTTTATGATAGTGAAATTTACTCCATATATTCAATTTTAGTAATCTTCAAAATTTCCTTACTTTTAAGACCAAATAATTCATGATGATTTACGGCGTAGACACTTTCACCATTTCCGATGTGATGGCGATTTTAGATAATCCCAAAAAAGCAAAACTCAACAAAGAAGCCAAAGATAAAATCCTAAAATCCCAAAAAAATGTACAGAAAATTGTGGAATCAGACCGCACTGTTTATGGGATTAACACAGGATTTGGGCCGCTTTGCGACGTGAAAATTTCTGAAGAGGAAACTGCGAAACTTCAACATAATTTAATTATATCCCATGCAGTAGGAGTTGGAAAACCCATTTCCAAAAATTTATCTAGAGTGATGATGATTTCTAAAATTCACGCCCTTTCCAAAGGATTTTCGGGGGTGTCTTTGAAAGTGATTGAAAGACTCATCGAAATGTTGCAAAAAGACATCATTCCTGTAGTTCCCGAACAAGGATCGGTAGGCGCTTCAGGAGATTTGGCGCCGCTTGCGCATTTGGTCCTACCGCTTCTCGGTTTGGGAAAAGTTTGGGAAAATAATGAACCTGTTGAAACTTCAAAAATTTTAGAAAAACACGGGTTGAAACCATTAGTCCTCGGTCCAAAAGAAGGTTTGGGTTTAATTAACGGTACGCAATTTATTTTAGCTCACGCCATTTTAGGCATCGATAAGTTTGAATACTTGTTAGATTTGGCAGATTTGACAGCGGCAATGAGTTTAGAAGCCTATCGCGGTTCAGCAAGTCCATTTAAAAAGGAACTTCATGAAATCCGTCCGTTTGCAGGAAGCAAAAAAGTAGCGGCAAGAATGTTGAAATTTTTGAAAGGTTCAGAAAATCTTCACGCTCATGAATTCTGCGACCGTGTTCAAGATCCTTATTCGATGCGTTGTGTTCCACAAGTTCATGGTGCAAGTAGAAATGCTTTTGAACATTTAAAGAATTTAGCTGAAACTGAGCTGAATTCCGTAACCGATAATCCAGTCGTTTTAAGTGCCGAAGAATCTATTTCAGGAGGAAATTTCCACGGACAATTATTAGCCTTACCTTTAGATTACGCAACTTTAGCCGCGGCGGAAATCGGTAATATTTCTGACCGTAGAAGTTACCTTTTATTAGAAGGACAATTTGGGTTGCCAAAACTTTTGGTGGAAAGCTCGGGTTTGAATTCAGGTTTTATGATTCCGCAATATACTTCAGCTGCACTGGTTACTGAAAATAAAACACTATGCTTTCCTGCATCTTCAGATTCCATCCCTACAAGTTTGGGACAGGAAGACCATGTTTCGATGGGAAGTATTTCGGGTAGAAAATTCAATCAGGTTTTAGAAAATCTTGAAAATATTTTAGCGATTGAACTGATGTTCGGTGCACAAGGTTTAGAATTCCGAAGACCTGCAAAATGCTCAAAATTTGTAGAAAACACCTATGATTTAATTCGATCTAAAGTCGCAAAACTAGAAGACGACCGTTTGATTGGGGACGACATTTTAGCAATTGCAGACCTCATAAATAGCAGGAAATTTATAACTAATTAATCTTTTAAAATACATTTTTTGTATCCGATGAAAGCTTTCGTCGGATTGTTTGTATAGCTTCTCGTCCAATAAAAACTTTACATATAACATAAATCAAAAAAAGTCCCCAACTACATTCGTAATTGGGGACTCTGAAAAAAAACTGGCGGCGGCCTACTCTCCCGCTTACGCAGTACCATCGGCGCTGGAGGGCTTAACTTCCGTGTTCGGAATGGGAACGGGTGAGCCCCTCCGCTAAAACCACCCTAAATATTATTATAATTAGGAGATTAAGAGATTAGGGTGTCAGGATATTGGCAATCCCTCAACACACCAATCTTTAAAATTCTTAATTTTTATCGATAAAAACTTTCACAAAGAGCAAACCTGCGCTTGCCCCCGGGTGCCCAACCAGGCCATAAATCTACGGGTAATTAGTACTGCTCGGCTATGACATTGCTGTCTTTACACCTGCAGCCTATCGACGTGGTCATCTCCCACGACCCTTAAAAGATGTCTCATCTTGAGGCAGGTTTCGCACTTATATGCCTTCAGTGCTTATCCTTTCCAAACGTAGCTACTCAGCGGTGCACCTGGCGGTACAACTGATACACCAGAGGTTTGTTCAAATCGGTCCTCTCGTACTAGATTCAAGCCCTCTCAAACATCTAACGCCCGCAATAGATAGAGACCGAACTGTCTCACGACGTTCTGAACCCAGCTCGCGTGCCACTTTAATGGGCGAACAGCCCAACCCTTGGGACCTTCTCCAGCCCCAGGATGTGACGAGCCGACATCGAGGTGCCGAACCTCCCCGTCGATGTGAGCTCTTGGGGGAGACTAGCCTGTTATCCCCGGAGTACCTTTTATCCTATGAGCGATGGCCCTTCCATGCGGAACCACCGGATCACTATGTCCTGCTTTCGCACCTGATCGACTTGTAGGTCTCACAGTCAAGCACCCTTATGCCATTACACTCTGCGCACGGTTACCAAGCGTGCTGAGGGTACCTTTGAAAGCCTCCGTTACTCTTTTGGAGGCGACCACCCCAGTCAAACTACCCACCACGCAGTGTCCTTCCCTTAGGAAGTTAGGCTCCAAGTAAACAAAGGGTGGTATTTCAACGTCGGCTCCACCGACACTAGCGTGCCGGCTTCAAAGCCTCCCACCTATCCTACACATTGTTTACTCAAAGTCAATACGAAGTTATAGTAAAGGTTCACAGGGTCTTTTCGTCCCATTGCGGGTAATCGGCATCTTCACCGATACTACAATTTCACCGAGCTCGTGGCTGAGACAGTGCCCAGATCGTTACACCATTCGTGCAGGTCGGAACTTACCCGACAAGGAATTTCGCTACCTTAGGACCGTTATAGTTACGGCCGCCGTTTACTGGGGCTTCAGTCAAAAGCTTCGCTTGCGCTAACTTCCTTCCTTAACCTTCCAGCACCGGGCAGGTGTCAGACCCTATACAGCATCTTTCGATTTAGCAGAGTCCTGTGTTTTTGATAAACAGTCGCCTGGGCCTCTTTACTGAGGCCTCCCCTGGGGGAGGCGTCCCTTCTTCCGAAGTTACGAGACTATTTTGCCTAGTTCCTTAGCCACGACTCACTCGAGCACCTTAGGATTCTCTCCTCGACTACCTGTGTCGGTTTTGGTACGGGTTGCTTCACTTCGGCTTTTCTTGGAAGCGCTTTCCCTGCAGCAGCTTCGCCCGGAGGCTAGGCCTTGACTATTCCGTCAGTCTCCAGCAGGTACGGCGCTCCGTCCCCTTTTTAGTGTGAGCAAGTACGGGAATATTAACCCGCTGTCCATCCACTTCCCCTCTCGGGTACGCGTTAGGTCCCGACTAACCCTCAGCTGATTAGCATGGCTGAGGAAACCTTAGTCTTTCGGTGAGGGGGTTTCTCGCCCCCTTTATCGTTACTTATGCCTACATTTTCTTTTCTGTCCGCTCCACAATGCCTCGCGACACTGCTTCGGCGCAGACAGAATGCTCCCCTACCAGATATATCCTACGATATAAATCCATAGCTTCGGTACTATACTTATGCCCGATTATTATCCATGCCGGACCGCTCGACTAGTGAGCTGTTACGCACTCTTTAAATGAATGGCTGCTTCCAAGCCAACATCCTAGCTGTCAATGCAGTCCAACCGCGTTGTTTCAACTTAGTATAGATTTGGGGACCTTAGCTGTTGGTCCGGGTTCTTTCCCTTTCGGACATGGACCTTAGCACCCATGCCCTCACTGCCGCGCAACATTTATTAGCATTCGGAGTTTGTCAGGAATTGGTAGGCGATGAAACCCCCGCATCCAATCAGTAGCTCTACCTCTAATAAACTTATCGCGACGCTGCACCTAAATGCATTTCGGGGAGTACGAGCTATCTCCCAGTTTGATTGGCCTTTCACCCCTACCCACAGGTCATCCGAAGACTTTTCAACGTCAACCGGTTCGGTCCTCCACTTTGTGTTACCAAAGCTTCAACCTGCCCATGGGTAGATCACAAGGTTTCGCGTCTAATCCTGCCAACTAAGCGCCCTATTCAGACTCGCTTTCGCTCCGCCTCCGCACCTGAAGTGCTTAAGCTCGCTGGCAAAATTAACTCGTAGGCTCATTATGCAAAAGGCACGCCGTCACCCAACTTGTGGGCTCCGACCGCTTGTAGGCGTACGGTTTCAGGTTCTCTTTCACCCTCCTATTCGGAGTGCTTTTCACCTTTCCTTCACAGTACTTGTTCACTATCGGTCTTTCAGGAGTATTTAGCCTTGGAGGATGGTCCCCCCATATTCAGACAGGATTTCACGTGTCCCGCCCTACTCATTTATCACTTATGTATGCCTTTCATGTACGGGGCTATCACCCTCTACGGCCGTTCTTTCCAGAACATTCTATTAAACATATAAAAGCTTTTGGGCTAATCCGCTTTCGCTCGCCACTACTTACGGAATCTCTTCGATTTCTTTTCCTCCGGGTACTTAGATGTTTCAGTTCTCCGGGTTTGCTTCCCTTGCGGGATAATACATCTTCAATGTATTGGGTTGCCCCATTCGGACATCCGCGGATCAATTCGTGTGTGCCGATCCCCGCGGCTTTTCGCAGCTTACCACGTCCTTCTTCGCCTCTGAAAGCCTAGGCATCCGCCATACGCCCTTAACGATTTCCTTCCTAATTGTTATATTAGTATATTTTTATACTCGGCGCCCGAAGGCGCTCGGTTTTCTCTTTGTGATGTCTTTACCGTTAATGTCAATGATCTTAATGTCTTTTCTTCGTCCTGATGAACAGATGTTGTTTTTGGCTCCATCCGTAACCTTTAAACCAGGCCCCCGAAACTGTGGAGAATAAGGGAGTCGAACCCTTGACCTCCTGCGTGCAAGGCAGGCGCTCTAGCCAGCTGAGCTAATTCCCCTCTATCAATTAGTAGTCTCGGGCAGGCTCGAACTGCCGACCTCTACATTATCAGTGTAGCGCTCTAACCAGCTGAGCTACGAGACTGCTTGCTATTAATCTCTTCCCTGTACTAATTTCTAGTGGGTTTATTTTTAAATACCAACCAAAGTAAAAAAACTAAAGCGAACTTCAAGCAAGTTCTTTCGTGCCGAGGCACTTGTCTGTTTAACGTCGAACGACGCTCTAAAATGAGATGTTCCAGCCGCACCTTCCGGTACGGCTACCTTGTTACGACTTAGCCCTAGTTACCTGTTTTACCCTAGGCAGCTCCTTTTACGGTCACCGACTTCAGGTACCCCAGACTTCCATGGCTTGACGGGCGGTGTGTACAAGGCCCGGGAACGTATTCACCGCGCCATGGCTGATGCGCGATTACTAGCGATTCCAGCTTCATAGAGTCGAGTTGCAGACTCCAATCCGAACTGAGACCGGCTTTCGAGATTCGCATCCACTCGCGTGGTAGCTGCCCTCTGTACCGGCCATTGTATTACGTGTGTGGCCCAAGACGTAAGGGCCGTGATGATTTGACGTCATCCCCACCTTCCTCTCTACTTGCGTAGGCAGTCTCACTAGAGTCCCCAACTGAATGATGGCAACTAGTGACAGGGGTTGCGCTCGTTGCAGGACTTAACCTAACACCTCACGGCACGAGCTGACGACAACCATGCAGCACCTTGAAAATTGCCCGAAGGAGGATCTATTTCTAAATCTGTCAATTCCCATTTAAGTCTTGGTAAGGTTCCTCGCGTATCATCGAATTAAACCACATAATCCACCGCTTGTGCGGGCCCCCGTCAATTCCTTTGAGTTTCATCCTTGCGGACGTACTCCCCAGGTGGCTAACTTATCACTTTCGCTTGGTCTCCGAGCCTTGCGGCCCGAAAACGAGTTAGCATCGTTTACGGCGTGGACTACCAGGGTATCTAATCCTGTTCGCTCCCCACGCTTTCGTCCCTCAGCGTCAGTTGAATCTTAGTGACCTGCCTTCGCAATCGGTGTTCTAAGTAATATCTATGCATTTCACCGCTACACTACTTATTCCAGCCACTTCAAATTCACTCAAGACCCGCAGTATCAATGGCAGTTTCGCAGTTAAGCTGCGAGATTTCACCACTGACTTACGGGCCCGCCTACGGACCCTTTAAACCCAATAAATCCGGATAACGCTTGCACCCTCCGTATTACCGCGGCTGCTGGCACGGAGTTAGCCGGTGCTTATTCGTACAGTACCTTCAGCTCCCCTCACGAGGGGAGGTTTATCCCTGTACAAAAGAAGTTTACAACCCATAGGGCCGTCGTCCTTCACGCGGGATGGCTGGATCAGGCTTCCACCCATTGTCCAATATTCCTCACTGCTGCCTCCCGTAGGAGTCTGGTCCGTGTCTCAGTACCAGTGTGGGGGATCTCCCTCTCAGGACCCCTAAAGATCATCGACTTGGTGGGCCGTTACCCCACCAACTATCTAATCTTGCGCGTGCCCATCTCTATCCACCGAAGTTTTCAATAATAATTGATGCCAATCATTATATTATGGGGTATTAATCTTCCTTTCGGAAGGCTGTCCCCCAGATAGAGGCAGGTTGCACACGTGTTACGCACCCGTACGCCGCTCTCAAATCCCCGAAGAGATTCTACCGCTCGGCTTGCATGTGTTAGGCCTCCCGCTAGCGTTCATCCTGAGCCAGGATCAAACTCTCCATTGTATGTTTGTCTTGACTCGCTCAAAGTTGTTTACGCCTTAGTTTTTTCCTTACTTTTTTGGTTGTTATTTGTATGTCAATGAACTTGTATTCTCTTCGCGCCCCGGAAACTCTCTCTGTCGTTTGTTCCGATTTGCGAGTGCAAAAGTATGAACTATTTTTGATGTGGCAAAATTTTTTGGAGAAAAATTTAAAATATTTTCTAACTGCTTAAAATTCAGTGCGAAAAATTTCAGAGATTTTAACTCCTACCAAATTCATAACCAAATCCTCTACTCCGCTACCCCAAACTCTACCGATTAGGGACTGCAAAGATAATAAGATTTTTCAATACACCAAAACTTTTTTTTAAAAAGTTGCCGAGGTTCTTTCCTCAACAAATCTCCTTTTTTATTTATATTTTCTACTTCGCTACCACTATATCTCAAATGGTGGGTGCAAAAGTATGTTAATTAATTATTAACTTCCAAATGGAAACTAAAGTAAATTTTTGGGATGTGTAAAAATGTGTTCGTAAAATATTGGTTTTAAGTACCGTATAATCGTTCAAAAAGTTATCCACATTATCAAATTAGCGGAAAACCGCGGTAGGGATAGAAGTGGAAACCCCGCAGTTGCATGGAAATTTGGCAGTGGCACGAGGAGTTGCAACGAATAGCCCGACCCGAGTTGAGGGAAAATTTTGAGTAAGTTGGTAAGCATTGGCCAGGGAACCGCCCAAAAAAAATATTTATAAATTGATTGCTTTAGTCTTTTGAAAGACAAAATACCCGATGAGAACTCCTATTGTATCTGCGACCAAATCGAGCCCTTCCAAAGACCTGCCTAAAGCCATCTCTTCCTGTAGGATTTCGGTGAGAATGCCGTAACAGAGCATGATCTGAATGTAAATGATGAATTTTGTTCTTGGGAATGCTGCCATAAAACAGAATCCCAATAACGCGAAGATGCTTAAATGCAAGATTTTGTCGATTCCTTGGAACATAAAGGGATACTCCATGTTTTCCACGCCGGGTTTGAGGAGCATATAAGTAAGAAATGCCCAATAAATGGGCAAAATCTTCGTAAATATTTTTGATATTTTATCCAAGTGATGCTTGGTATTGCTCTGCTGAAAGGAGTTGTGAGGTATCTGCACCTTCGCCGATGTCTAATTTGATAATCCATCCGTTTCCGTACGGGTCGGTGTTTAGTAGTTCCGGCTCGTCTTCAATCTTTGTATTAAATTCTACAACTTTTCCTGATAATGGCAAGAATAAGTCGGAAACGGTCTTCACAGCTTCCACGCTTCCGAAAACGTCTCCCGCAGAAAGTTCGTCATCCACAGTATCTACATCCACGAAAACGATGTCGCCCAACTCGCTTTGTGCAAAATCGGTGATTCCGATGGTTGCGATGTTTCCTTCAATTCTAACCCATTCGTGGTCTTTGGTGTACTTTAATTCAGACGGTGTGTTCATTTTTTATCTGTTTTTATTATTTTTTCAAAATTAAAGAAAATATTCTATTTCTACCTAAAATAGTAGATATTTAAAATATTTTTTTTATTCAATACTTTGGGCTTTATGCAAAAGTATTCAAAAAATCAAGACTGGATTTTTTGTTAAAAAAAATAAAATTTCTTGCAAGAAAATTTGAAAAACTCGGGCGGAAAGTTAAGTTTTGAATGGTAAGAAAATGAATTGCCGCCACTCAAACAATGGAAATTTTTATTTAGTTATAATTTAGTGAATTACCGCTGAAAGAAATTTCAATTTTTCTTAACCCAAAAATCTCCTAGGTCGAAATGAACTCCATTTAAGATATTTCATTTTTCATTGAAAGTTCGATATATATAAAACGGCAAACGATTCTCTGATTTTCTTCATCAATGTTTTCAAAAGAGAATTTATTGGTTTTCAAAAAGTGCTTTGCATCGTTTTTGCTATATTTGTTCATATCACTTTTACACCCTATATATAATAAGGTCAAAAATTCCAAACAATGAATTTACAATCTAAATTAAATGCCGCTCAAAAAAGTTTTGAGAGTTGGAAGAAAGTCCCTTTTTCAAATAGACAGAAACTTCTGCTGAAATTAGCCGATAAACTTGAAAAGAATTCAGAGTCTTTAGGTAAAATTATTACCAAAGAAATGAACAAACCCATTTCACAATCTATTGCCGAAATTAAAAAATGTGCTTTAATGTGCAGTTATTATGCGAACGCAGAAAATATTTTGAAACCCGAAAAAATAAAAACCGAATATCGAATTTCCGAAATCCATTATGTTCCGAAAGGGGTTATTCTTGGAGTGATGCCGTGGAATTTTCCGTTTTGGCAAGTTTTAAGGTTTGCAGTTCCTGCGATTCTTGCAGGTAATGCGGTGGTTTTGAAACACGCTTCAATTTGTTTTGGAAGTGGAAACCGAATTGAAAAGCTATTTCTTGAAGCAGGTTTCCCAAAAGGAATTTTTCAAAATCTGGAAATCGGTCATGAAGAGGTGACGAAAGTTTTAGAAAATCCCATTGTTCGTGGAGTAAGTTTAACAGGAAGTGAAAAAGCCGGTGCTGAAGTCGCAGCAACTGCAGGAAGAAATATTAAAAAATCTCTTTTGGAATTAGGAGGAAGCGACGCATTCATTGTTTTGGATGACGCTAATTTCAAAAAAGCGGCGGAAAGTGGCGCTAAAGCAAGACTTCAAAATTGCGGACAAGCGTGTAATGCCGGAAAACGATTCATCATCCAAAAGAATATTGAGAAAGAATTTTTGCCGATTTTCATTAAAGAATATCAAAAATACATTCCCGGAAAACCCTTGAAAAAAGACACCTTAATTGCAGGAATGGCTCGTCCCGATTTGGCGGATGAATTGGAAATGCAATATAAGAAAGCTCTCAAGAACGGAGCGGAAGTTATTTTGCCGTTGAAAAGAATCTCACCCAATGAATTTATGCCGGGTTTAATTAAAGTAAAATCAGGAAATCCGATTTTGGAAGAGGAACTTTTCGGTCCGCTTGGAATGGTGATGATTGCTAAAAATGATGAAGAAGCGCTGAAATTGGCGAACGATATTCCTTTCGGACTTTCAAATTCTGTTTGGACAAAGGATAAAAAAAGACAGCAGTTTTTTATTGAAAACTTGGAATCTGGAACGGTGAGTGTAAACAAGGAATCGAGTTCTGACCCACGATTGCCATTTGGCGGAGCAAAATCTTCGGGTTACGGAACGGAGCTTTCGCTGATTGCTTTGAAGGAGTTTGTGACGGTGAAGACGGTTGTGGGAAATTAATCAGGAGCCAAATTATTTTGGTGTGTTGGGGTGAGTAACAATTCGCAAATTCTTTACTCACTCTCCTCTACTTCATGCTTTAGTTGCGCTTTGTACAAAGTTGAGTAATAGCCATTTTTGTTGAGGAGTTCCATGTGTTTACCTTCTTCCACGATTTTGCCGTGTTCCATGACGATGATTTTATCGGCTTTTTCGATGGTGGAAAGTCGGTGTGCAATGATGATGGAAGTTCGGTTTTTGGTGATTTTTTCTGTCGCTCTTTGAATCAGTTTCTCACTTTCGTGGTCGATGGAAGAAGTCGCTTCGTCGAGAATCAGAATTTTCGGGTCAGAAAGATAAGCTCTTAAAAATGACAAAAGCTGTCTTTGTCCCAGAGAAATGGAGGAACCTCTTTCACGAACAACATAATCGTAACCTCCAGGAAGTGATTCAATGAAATCATCCACTTCTATTTCTTTCGCAATTTTCCTGATTTTTTCTAAAGTTATCGTGTCATCGCCAAAAGAAAGGTTTTCAAAAATACTTCCGTGGAATAAGAAAACATCCTGCAAAACAACTCCAATGTGACTTCTTAAATTATAGAGTTCATAATCTTTTAAATCCACATCATCCAACAAAATTTTCCCTGAATTGATGTCGTAAAGTCGTGTAATCAAACTGATAATCGTTGATTTTCCTGCTCCTGTTGCACCAACAATTGCCACGGTTTCGCCCGGATTTACCTTAAAACTTATTCCTTTTAAAACTTCCTGTTTTTCATCGTAGGCAAAATGAACATTCTGAAATTCAATTTTTCCGTCGAAGTGGTTTTTAACGATTTCTCCTTGATTCGGTAATGTGAAATCTTCATCCATCACACCCAAAACTCTCTCTGCACCAACAATTCCTCGTTGAATATTGTTGAATCGGTCCGCGATTTGTCTTAAAGGACGGATCAACATCGAAATATATTGAATGAAGGCAATCACCGCTCCTGCTTTGATGGTAATAAATCCGCCGTAAAGCAAGATAAATCCAAGGAAAAGTGAAGAAATTAATTCAACAACAGGAAAAAACAATGAGAAAATGAAAACCGTTCTTAATAAAGCCGATTTTAAGGTAATGTTGATTTCATCAAACTTTTTGAACTCCGCCTGTTGACGGTTAAATACCTGAATTAAAGTCATTCCCGAAAGTCGCTCCTGAACGAAAGAATTCTGATTTGCCGTCCAAGTTCTTTCATCACCAAAAGCTTTCTTTAATCTTTTCTGAAAAAATCTTGTAATAATCACCATTAACGGAAGAATCGCCAATGAAATGTAACTCAAATGAACATCAACTTGAAACATAGCGACCAAAACGAAAATGATTCGAAGAATATCCCCGAAAACCATCAAAAATCCATCGGTATAAACCGTCGCAATGGTTTCTACATCTCCCACTGCTCTGGTGACGAGTTGACCAATTGCCGTTTTGTCAAAAAATGAAGTTCGGAAATAGATGAGTTTATGATAAAGCCGTTCCCGAATATCACGAATTACATTTTGAGAAATAAAGTTTGAAAAATAAACCAAGAAAAAGTTCAAAACCGTTTCCCCAAAAACCAAAGCCACCAAAATATAGATGTGTTTCATCATCAACTCTTTGTCTTTGAGCTGAATGATGTCAACGTCCACAATCTGCATCGTGAGATACGGTCGATACGTGGAAATTACTGAGAGTACAATGGAAATTAGAAGCGTAACAATAAACCAAGACCGGAATTTCATCCCAATCACAAAAAGCCTCCTAATAATATCCCAAGTCGTTTGTTTCTTCATTTAAATTCTAGAAAATTGCTGTGCAAAAATAAGGAAAAGTTGCGAGGTTCGAGATACGGGGTTCGAGATGCGATTTTCGGTAAAAAAGATTGTGTAGAGATGTTTATTTCCTTTCAAACGCTCAAACTCTCAAACAAAATCATAACCCACGTCGACCAAAAACAAACCTTGAGGTGGTGCGGAAGTTCCTGCGGAACTGCGGTTTTTTTTTGCTATGATTTTTCGTAAATCTTCGGGTTGAAGTTTGCCGTTGCCAATTTCAACCATGGTTCCAACAATCGATCGAACCATATTTCTCAAAAATCTGTCGGCTGAAATGGTGAACTTCAATTCGGTTCCGTTTTGTTCCCAAAATGCCTTGTAGATCTTGCAGTTATTGGTTTTATTGTCGGTGTGAAGTTTGGCAAAACTTGTGAAATCCTCAAATTCAAAAAGTATTTTGCAGGCTTCATTCATTTTATCTATATCTAAATTCCGCTTCCAAATTTGCCAAGAAGAATCTTGAGTAAAAGGATTTTTATCTAAAGAAATATAATATTCATAAGTTCGGAAAGTTGCATCAAATCTTGCATGGAAATCATCTTTGACTTTAAAAATTGTCTTCACCGAAATATCGGGTGGAAGAAAACTGTTGAGTTTGTGTGGAAGATTTTCATCTAAAATCTGTTCGGTATCAAAATGCGCAAACATTTTTTTGGCGTGAACTCCGGTGTCGGTTCTCCCCGCTCCTGTCGTTTTGATTTCTTCGCGAAGGATTGTAGACAAAGCTTTTTCAAGTTCTTGCTGAACCGAAATTTCTCTTGGCTGAATTTGATAGCCGAAATAATTTTTACCGTGGTATGAAAATTCGATGAAATATCTCATTGATGCAAATTTCTAAAATTTAATCCGTAAAATTCAAGAAAAATCGAGTAATTTGCTTTCCCATGAAAAAGATTTTACTCCTTTCCGACACGCATTCTTATATGGACGAAAGAATTCTTGAATATGCCAAAAATGCCGACGAAATTTGGCATTGCGGCGATTTCGGGAGTTTGGAAGTGATTGAAGCATTAGAAAAAATTAAACCTGTTCGCGGTGTTTACGGAAATATCGACAACGAAAAAATCCGAAAAATTTTTCCCGAAGTTTTAAGATTTAAATGCGAGGAAGCGGAAGTTTTGATGATTCATATTGGTGGTTATCCGGGAAAATATTCGCCTTTAGCCAAAAAAGAAATTGCAGAAAATCCGCCGAAAGTATTTATTTCAGGACATTCGCATATTTTAAAAGCGATGTTTGACCAAAAAAATCAATTACTTCATTTGAATCCAGGTGCAGCGGGAAATCAAGGATGGCATAAAGTGAGAACGATGATGCGGTTTGAAATTAATGGGGAAAAGATCGAAAATTTGGAAGTGATTGAGTTGGGGAAACGCTAACTTCATGAGCAATAAGTAATGAGTAATGATTAATGACAAATTTCTGAATGTTCGTAATTTTGAATAAATAACAAGCCATGAGAAAGAAACTGCGCGAAATGCCGCTTTACCAAAAATCGGAAGAAATTTACCGAACTGTAAAAACAATTTGCGATTTAATTCCCGAAGAAAACGAATATTTACAGCACACCAAAATGCATTTGATGGAAAATACGATGGTGATTCAGGCGAAAATTTCGGGAGCAGAAGCAGTGAATCTTTGGGACATCAAAATGGAAAACGCCGCCATCATTAGAAAATGCGCAAGAGAATTGGTGGTTTTGTATCACAGTTTGACCTCTTTCGGTTTTGATGAAGCGCATTATTACTTGATTGTTCGTAAACAATTGGAGGAATTTCGTTTGCTGTTCAGAGATTGGGTGGCTTCATTTGACCCAAAAAAATTTATTGTGGATGAATGGGGACTTTTCAATCCGCCTGGAATTCCGCAAGATTACGTGCAGGACGGTGTAGAACTGAATTGGATAGACGAAGATGATGACGAACTGGATTTCGGTTTTGATGCCTCTGAAATTGACCTTGACGATTTTAATCTCGATGGTTTTGATTTTAAAGATGATGACGATGAATCAGATGATGAAGGTGGAGATTAGTTTCCCACAAATCATTTCTTCTTTAAGCCATCATAAATCTGATGAATCAAACCATCCGCAACGGAGATTTTCGGAACAAAGATTTTGTTGATGTCGCTCCAAGTCATCACTTTGGTGAAAATTTCTAAGGCAGGAACCAAAACATCCGCGCGGTCTTCTCGCAGATTGTGTTTCGCCATTCGTTCCGTTACAGATAGCAAACTTAATTCTTTGTAGGTGTTTTTTAAGCCCGATAAAAAGAGAGGTTTTCCGTCCTTGGTTTTGCTCATGGAGAAAACTTTGTTGATATTTCCGCCCGATCCAATTGCTACAACCGCTTTTTTACTGTTGATATTTTTGCGTATTTCCTCTTTCATATCTTTCCAATGATCTTCTGTAACGAGATTGTTCAGCAACCGGATGGTTCCGATATTAAAGGAATTTTTGTATTTCATCTTTCCGTTTTCATAGAAAGTGAGTTCGGTTGAACCACCTCCAACATCAATGTACAAATAAGAAAAATCTTTGTCAAGTCCCTCTGCAACGTGGTTTTCATAAACCAATGAAGCTTCCTCGTCGCCGGAAATAATTTCGATATCAATTCCGGAAGTCTTTTTTACCAATTCACGAATCTTCACGCCGTTTTTCGCATCACGCATCGCCGAAGTTGCACACGCTCGATAATGTTCAACCCCATAAATTTTCATTAAATCCGAAAACACTTTCATGGAATCGACCACCATTTTCTCCCGTTCAGGACCAATTTCGCCATTCGTAAAAACATCCATTCCCAATCGCAACGGAATCCGCAACAAGTTGAGTTTGGTAAATTCGGGTTTGCCTTTTTTAGGTTCTATGACTTCATTGATGAGAAGTCGTGCAGCATTACTTCCGATATCGATCGCGGCGATTTTCATAAGTCTGAAAAAATTTAATATCTAAAGATAAGAAGAATCAAATGAAAATGGAAGCAAATCTCTAATGGATTTTGTTTTGAAAATTTCGCCATCAAGAGATGCAAAATAAATTTCGATTTCTTCTTTCTGTTTCGCTTCGTATTCTAAAATCGACTGTCTGCAAGCTCCACACGGAGGAATTGGTGATGATGAAATGGCATCTTTCGGTGCTCCAATTACAAATAATTTTTTCATCTTCACTCCAGGATAATTGGCGGATGTCCAAAAAATTGTAGTCCTTTCCGCACATAAACCTGAAGGATAAGCCGCGTTTTCCTGGTTGCTTCCTGTGACAATTTCACCATTTTGAAGAAGAATCGCACAACCAACATGAAAGTTGGAATAGGCAGCATAAGCATTTTCACGAACTTTTTTGGCGGCATCAAATAATTTTTTTTCAGTTTCATCAAGCGCGTCGTAATTCCTGATGGCTTCGAAAGTGATTTTAAATTCTTTTTCCATTTTTAAAAATCGGGGAGTAAATATAGGAAAAAATTAGTAATAATTCGGTGCAGTAGGTGCAAGTTGCAAATGGTTTTGAGCGTTCTCATTAATAAGTTTTCACTGAATATCATTTCAATTGTTGGTCAATAAGATATTACTAGTAACTTTGTGAAAAGTTGTACTAACTGTACCAATATTCACCCTTTGCAACTTGCACCAACTGCATCTTGCATCAATTTATGTTATACTCAAAAATAAAATTTAGAAATTTAGAACTGAAAAACCGTTGGGTAATGTCCCCGATGTGTATGTATTCAGCAGAAAATGGCGTTCCGAATGATTTTCATTTCGTTCATTACGGAAGTCGTGCTCAAGGTGGAACTGGATTAATCATCGTGGAAGCAACCGGCGTTGTTCCCGAAGGAAGAATCACCAACAAATGCACCGGAATTTGGAATGACGAACAAGTTGAAGCATTTCGAAAAATTGTAAAATTTGTTCATGAAAACTCGGAAAGCAAAATCGGAATTCAGTTAGCACATGCAGGAAGAAAAGCTTCAACCTGGAACGGAAAACAGATTTCTTTGGAGGAAGGTTGGAAAACCGTGGCTCCATCACCGATTGCTTATCATGAAAGCGAAAGAATTCCACATGTACTTTCAACTGAAGAAATCAAAAGTTTGGTTCAGAGTTTTAGAGATGCTGCAAAACGTTCCATTAATGCTGGTTTTGATTTGGTGGAAATTCACGCTGCCCATGGTTATTTAGTTCATCAGTTTTTGTCGCCATTATCGAATATCAGAACCGATGAATATGGCGGAAGTTTTGAAAATAGAATTCGTTTCTTATTGGAAATTGTTGATGCTGTGAATGAAGTTTTAGATGAAAACCACCCACTTTTTGTAAGAATTTCTGCGACAGATTATGCGGAAAACGGTTGGGATTTAGAACAAAGTGTGGAACTCGCAAAAATTCTGAAAACTAAAAACGTCGATTTAATCGATGTTTCAAGCGGTGGAAATATTCACGGCGCAAAAATCACCTTATTTGATGGTTATCAAGTTTCCTTCGCGGCAGAAATCAAGAAAAAATCAGGAATAAAAACCGGCGCAGTTGGATTGATAAAAACCGCTGAACAAGCCGAAGAAATTCTGCAGAAAGAGGAAGCCGATTTAATTTTCGTGGCACGAGAAATTTTGAGAAATCCATATTTAGCGGTACAGAATTCTTTTAATGAAAAAGGAGAATGTTTTTTTCCGCATCAATATGAAAGAGCGAGAATTTAACCTTGTCAACTTTTGAAACCTTCTAAAAAATCCGCTTCTAAATTTGAAGCGGATTTGTATTTTATTTTCTCGGAAATTATGGGTATTGCGCAGATCTTTTTATTCTAAATGCTTTTACGAATATTCAAATTTTCTGATGACTTCCAAAGTCTTGTCGATTTCCTGATCTTTAATCGCATCGGAAATAAACCACGTTTCGTAACCACTTGGTGGAAGATAAATTCCTTTTTCTAAAAGTTGGTGGAAAAAATTGTTGAATAGAGCATGATTGGAATCTGCCGCTTCATCAAAATTAGAAACCGATTTCGTGTGGAAGAAAACACTCATCATCGAACCTTTTCTGTTAATTCGGTGTGGAATATTTTTAGAATTTAAGATTTTTCCAATTTCAAAATCTAAGGTTTCTGTCGTTTTATTGATGTTTTGGTAGAAATTTTCATCATTTTTAATGAGCTGCAAAGTCGTTAAACCTGCCCTCATCGCCAAAGGATTTCCGCTCAAAGTTCCGGCTTGATATACCGCGCCACGTGGAGCAAGATGATTCATGATTTCACTTCTTCCCGCAAAAGCACCAACAGGAAGTCCGCCTCCGATGACTTTTCCGTAAGTCACCAAATCGGCTTTCACATTGAAAACTTCCTGTGCGCCACCGAAAGCCAAACGAAAACCTGTCATTACCTCATCGAAAATCAATAATGCTCCGTTTTCATCACAAATGGTTCTCAATTTTTGAAGGAAATTATTTTCCGGCAAAACGCATCCCATATTTCCTGCAACAGGTTCGATGATGATTGCTGCAATTTCACCTTGATTCAAACGGAACAAATCTTCAACCTGTTCGAAATCGTTGTATCTCGCCAACAAAGTATCTTTCGCAGTTCCGGCGGTAACTCCGGGAGAATTTGGATTCCCGAAAGTTGCAGCACCACTTCCCGCTTTAATTAAAAAAGAATCGGAATGTCCGTGATAACAACCTTCGAACTTGATGATTTTGTCTCTTCCGGTAAAACCTCTCGCCAAACGAATCGCACTCATACATGCTTCAGTTCCTGAAGAAACCATTCTGATTTCATCGATGTTTGGCACATTTTCTACGATGAATTTTGCGATTTCAGTTTCCAATTCAGTTGGAGTTCCGTAAGAAAAACCATTTTCTGCCTGCTTTTTAATGGCTTCTAAAACTTCGGGATGAGTGTGCCCCAAAATTGCGGGTCCCCAAGAATTGATGTAGTCGATATAAACATTATCGTCCACATCGGTCATGTATGCTCCTTTTGCAGATTTCATAAAAATTGGAACTCCGCCAACAGATTTAAAGGCGCGAACCGGGGAATTTACTCCACCGGGAATATATTTTTGGGCTTCATGGAATAAGGCCGAACTTCTTTGGTAAATCATGAGTAATGGGTAATAAGTAATGAGTAATATTTTGGCTGGATGTTGGGTGATGGATCATGTACGCAGAAAAATTCGATCAAAGAAATTGCAGCGAAGCAAATTGACCATACACCAAAATTATCCTCTTGGTTTTTTTTCCTGTAGATAAATTAATTGTCCCGGTTTTGGTTGTTGCCCGAAATCCATACGGTTTTTGGAATATAATTTTTTCAACTTTATTCCGAATTTTTGCGCGATATCGTGCATAGATTCTCCGGATTGTGATTTGTAAGTAGCGATGTTTCCGTTCGAAGATTTCGATTCTAAAAAGAGAATATCGTTTCTTTTCAATTGATTTCCATCGAGTTCGTTCCATTTCATCAAACGACTTTCACTGATTCCGAATTTTTTAGAAATTGAAGCTAAATCAACGTTATCAGGAATAATGACAAACTTTTTGTTTTCGTTGGGATGACTTTTAATTAAAATTGAATTGAGGGTTTCTGCTTTTGTAACAATTTTCTGAACGTTTTTTTGTTGTTGAGCATAAGAAGTCTGTTGATAAGGAACCGTTACTGTGACAGGTTTTGAGGAGGCTTTGTTTTGGTCGAGTTGCGCCATAAACATTTTGTCGTTTCTCAAATCGGGATACATTTTTAAGACTGCGTAAAGGACTTCCTTTGAATTGGTATTGTCGAATTCGTAAAGCTTGTATCGCTCGATTTTATCGATAAGAATGTAAGCGTAACGCGGATTTGTAGCGTATCCTGCTTTTTTCAGTCCATGCGCCCAAGCTTTGTAGTCTTTCATGTCAAGTTTGAAGAGATTCTGATAATATTTTCGGTAAGCCAGAAACTTTGAATGGTCTTCGTAGGACTCTCTCGGATCGTCATAAACACGAAAACATTCGTTGGGAGCGTCATCGGTGTGCTTCATGGTTTTTCCGGTCCACTCTTCTTTACATTTGATACCGAAATGATTGTTGCCTTGAATGGCGAGTCGGCTTTGTCCACCACCGGTTTCTAAAAGTCCTTGCGCTAAAGTGATGGAGGCGGGAATTTTATATTTCTCCATTTCCTCGACGGCGTAGGTTGCAAATCTTTGGATGTATTGGTCTTCAGTTTTCCAAGTTTGGGCTTGGAATTTTGATAAAATAAGTATTGCGAATGCAAAAAATATTTTTTTCATAAATGGATTTAAGTTTTGGCTAAAGCCAATAATTATTTACCTTTTATTAAAACGGACTAAAGTGCGTTCCTATTGATTATTAAATCTCTTTTCTTTTTCCTCAACATTTCGTTGGCGCCTTCAATTCCCTGTAATCCGCCGGTGTGAAATGCGAGAATTTTGCTGTTTTCAGGAAAATAACTTACTTCTATCAATTCAAAAACCTTCTTCATCATTTTTCCTGTGTAAATGGGTTCCAACTGAATTCCAAACTTTTCCGAGAAATCATTGATAAAACGGATATTTTCATCAGTTATTTTGCCGTAACTTCCGTCGTGTGCTTCGATGAGTTCAAAATTATTTCTTTCGGAAAGTTTTAAAACACTATCATTCAATGAATGATCATCAACAACCTTGAAACCTAAAACCTTCTGATTTTCCTCTGCAAATTTGGATATTCCGGCAACGGTTCCGCCTGTTCCAACTGCGGTGCAAAGATAATCAAAACTTTTCGTATCGCTGTTCAGTAGGTGTTGAATGCCTTTTAAAGCGAATTCATTAGTTCCGCCTTCTGGAATAATTAATGCGTTTGGAAATTCTATTTCTAAGTTTTTAGTTAAAATCTCTTTGTCACGAAAATCTTCTCTTGTAACAAATCTGAAATCCATTCCGTTTTCGTGAGCGAATTTTAGGGTTGGATTTTGCTGCCATTTACTTTGCAATTCCTCACCTCGAATTATCCCTAAAGTTTTTATCTCTAAATCTTTTCCTAAAGCTGAAACTGCGGAAATGTGGTTTGAGAAAGCGCCACCAAAAGTAATGATAGAAGGATTTGTTGGATCTTCGTCTAAGTAGTTGTTGATATTATATAAAAGCTTCCAATATTTGTTTCCTGAAATTTGGGGATGAATGAGATCTTCTCTTTTGATAAAAAGTTGAATGTTTCCCTTTAAAGGAATTTCGATTATTGGAATCTGAGTATCAGGAATTTTCATTGTTACAAATTTATTCGAAAGAAAATCAAAAACAAAAAAGGGTGCATATCAATACACCCTTTAATCTGCTTGAAGATAAAATCCTACTACTTCTTAATAACTTTCAGCGTTTTGACTCCTTGTTGAGTATCCACTTTCAAAATGTAAACATTCACCGGCAAATCGTGTAAGTTCAGCTTTGTTTTAGATTCATTAATATTTTTAAACTGTTTTACCAGCTGACCAGAAGCAGAGAATAATTGCACCGTATTTATTTTGCTTTCTGTCTCTACATTAATATAATCTGTTGTAGGATTTGGAAATACTGAAACATATTTTGCGGCAATGTTATCAACTGCCAAATTACCGTTAATCAAAGTAAAGTATTGGTAATTTCCAGCAATAATCTGTGTTGATGCTCCCGTAGCTGCGTCCACTTTTTGCACACCATTTGAGTTGGAGCACAAGTAGTTGCCATTAGAAGTCTGTATCGCTCCACGTAAACCCGTAACATTATTCCATTTGTTTAAGATATTTCCTGTAGGCGAAATAACATACAGTCCGCTTGTGTTTCCGGAGGTTGCATTGCTACTAAATACGGCCAGTACATAATTTCCGGCCGAAGTTTTATTGATTTGTTCAATTCCTGACAAAATTCCTGCATCAACCAAATTTCCCGCCACTGTTCCGTCATAATTCATCATTTGAATTCCACTGCTTCCGAAAGAGGTAATATATGCTTTCCCAGCGCCATTATCAATCGCATCAAAAGGATCCGCAATTGTGTTGTAGGCACCAAGTGAATTGCCTGCAAAATCAAGCCTTCTCACAGAATTGGCAATTGCTCCATTTGTACTTCCCGCATTGGTTACCCAAACTTCGTTATTTACCACATTCAATCCGCGAATGTTACTTAAACCAACCGTTGAAGGGATTGTGGACACATAAGTCCCATCGAGTGCGAAAGTGTAAATTCGATTATTAGTCTGATCCGAAATCCAAATTTTGTCCTGAACCTGCACAATACCCTTTATGGTTCCTGCCGAAAGTGATGTTAAGTTGATAAACCCAGAATTAATCACCGATCCATCTGCAGCATTAAGTTGTGCTACCGTTTTGGCTGTAGAGTTCATTACCAAAATTGACTGTTGAGATTTGAGAATCACATTCCCAAAGAAAAATGCAAGGATTAAAAAAAGTAAATTTGTTTTCATATTTTAAATATTTGTAGTGACTAAATTACAAACAAAATACAATTTGAAAACATTTTTATTTAAATTTCGAAGGAAATGAAGTAATTAATTTGCTAAATATTTCCAAAAGCTCCAAATTTTGCGGGTTTCCAAATAATTCAAGTCGTCTTCCATTGCATAAGCTTCTCTTTCGAACGATATATATTTGTAGGCAAGAAAACTGTCTTTCAAACGAAAATACCAATAATAATATTCGATGACGTACCACAGGTAAAAGAAAATCACCAACAATTCTAGCTGTTGCCGAAGGTGAATTTTTTCATGATTAATGAGAATCTTGTTGTTCTTGTCTTGCGGTTTTTTCAGCAAAATAAAGGGAAAAAGAGTAATGCCGTTAATTTTTGTATTTTTGAGTAAATTTTGGCACACGATTATCATGTGACAAATATAAAATTTTTGGGTATTTATTTTAACCAATGAGCGCAAATATCATCAAAGAGCATGAAGACTTTTATTATAACGAACAGGGTTATAAAGTTTTTACGGAGAAATTCCACTTAAAGCGTGGTTATTGCTGTAAGAGCGGCTGCAAACACTGTCCTTATGGTTATGATAAAAAGACAGACACTTTCCTTAAGATTAATAAAACAAACTTAAAAAAATGAAAAAATATTTTCTTTTGCTTTTCACATCTGCAACTTTGGGACTTACAACTTCTTGCAGTCCGTTTCAGGTGAGATCCGACTATGCGGAAACCGCAAACTTCAACACGTACAAAACTTATAAGTTAAGAATTGACGATTTAAAACTGAACGATATCGATAAAGACCGTGTACTGAACGAGGTTTCAAAACAATTGCAGTCAAAAGGTTTAAGCGTCTCCGACAATCCTGATTTAATTGTGAATGTGAAAGCCAACCACAAAAAAATTCAAGACGTTCAATCGACAAGACCTTACGGAATGTACGGATGGGGCGGTCCTTTCGGTTGGGGAGTTGGGATGAACAGAACCTGGACTTCAAATTATAACGAAGGAGCATTGGTTTTGGATTTAATCGATGCGAGAACCCAAAAATTAGTTTGGCAAGGAATCGGAAGTGGAATTTCAGTAGATTCCCCGAAAGCTAAACAAAAACAAATTCCTGAAATTGTTGCCGAGATTATGGCCAATTACCCACCGCAGAAAGGGAAGTAACACAAATTCTATATATCAGAAAAACCGCTTGATGGCGGTTTTTTTGTTGTTAAAAAAATCTTTAGTTCTTTTCGGCGGCGGCTTCGCCGCCGCCGAAAAACATTACTTCAAAAATTATTTACCGATCACTTCTACTATAGGATTCCCGATGTTTCCGCTTGGAAACTGAATTCTTAAAAGTGATGCAATTGTTGGTGAAATATCGGTCATATTGTATTCTTTGTTACTTTCACCATTTTTAATTCCCCATCCCATAAAAATCAATGGAACACGCGAATCATACGAATTCCAAACGCTGTGAGTCGTTCCCTTCTTTGCATAAGGAGGAAGCATGGAATCATGTGAAATTAATTGAATATCGCCGCTCCTCTGCCAATTGTAACCGTTGATAATTCTAGTTTTAATCGGTTCAGGAATGGGAGCTTGTCCTAATTTTTTAAGATTTACTGCAAATAAAACTGATTGGTCTTTATTGAGTTCATCGACCAAATAATCAACAACATTGGTCATGTCTAGCTTGTTTTTTTCAACCAAGCTTTGATCCAAATAAATTTGATAATTATCAATTGAGGTCAACAGATTTTCAACTCCATATTTGAGTTTGTATTTTTCGTTCAAACTTTTTTCTGCGCCTTCTCCAAAAAATCCTGTCGCCATTTTGTGTTCCTGCATAAAACCTACGGCGTGAGCTCCACCGTGATCCGCAGAAAGGAAAACCGTATATTCATTTTTGCCAATATTTTTATCTAAATATTTAAAAAATTCTGCCAAATCTTGGTCTAATCTCAAATAAATATCTTGAACCTCGATAGAATTGGGTCCGAATTTGTGTCCTGCATAATCAGTTGAAGCAATATTGATGGCAAGAAAATCGGTAATATTGTCTTTTCCCAAACTTTCTCCTTCAATTGCAGCTTCAGCAACTTTCAAAGTCAAGGTATTTCCAAAAGGTGTGTAGCGGATGTTATCTTTTTTGGCCTGATAATCAGCCGCTAAATTATTGTATGGAAAAGTTGGTGTTTTTGCACTTCCTAAAAGTCCTTCCCACGGAGAATTATCTGGTGAACTTTCGGTATATTGGTTGAGTGGAAGCAAAGTATTCCAACCATTTGCGACTAATTTTTCAGGCAGATTTTGGGCGTTGAAATTTTTCATCCATTGCGGAAGATCATTCATATAATACGAACTCGTTACAAAATTTCCTGAAGAGTCATCAAACCAATATGCTCCAGTCGGATTATGTCCTGCTGGAAGAATTGAGGCTCTGTCTTTCAAAGAAACACCCACAACTTTTCCCTGAAAATTGGTAGCCAATCTTAATTCATCTGTAATTGTTGTGGACCACAAATTTTTTGGTGAATGACTTCCTACTTTTACATTCTGGGTTCCAACCGGTTTTACAGTTTCATCGGTTGTACAATACACATTTTTCCCTGTGCCCTTGTCATACCAATCGTTTCCAGCGATCCCATGAATTGCAGGAACAGAACCTGTATAAATCGATGTATGTCCTAAAGCTGTCACTGTAGGAACATAATTGATATGAACATTATTCAAGGAAAAACCCTTGTTCAAAAGTCTTTTGAAGCCATCATTGCCATATTTGCTGTAATAACGATATAGATAATCCCATCTCATTTGATCGACAACTAGACCTACAACTAATTTTGGACGATTCGGTTGGTTAATTTTTGCTTTTTGCGCATTGATTCCTATGGAGAATACAGCCAATGCAATAAGGCTCGCTTTTTTGAACATAATTTTAAAATATTATTCTATATAAATTTTCACAAAATTAAGAAAACTATTATTGAAATAGTTTCTTAAATTCTTCGGTGTTATAGCTCTTCAAGACCACCTCACCTTTACGGTTCAAAAGTAGATAACTTGGGTTAGAAAAAACCCCTAATTCCTCTTGATACTTTGCATTGTTGTTCTTGCTTTTAACATTCTGCCAATCTTGCATCTTATGATCTTCGACAAATTTTTTCCATTGTAGATCAGTTGTTGTGTTTAGAAATGCTAAAATCTTAACATCTTTTGTAAACTGATTTTCTTTTAGGAATTTCTGAATTTCAGGCATTTTCTCTTGGCAATGTACACAATCAGGATCATAAAAAATAATCAAAGTGTAATCATGGTTTGGATAGATTGATTTCAAGTTCGTATCTATCCCGCTAAAATCGGTCATTGCAATATCCGAAATTACAGAACCCAATGGTAATTTTTCATTCTGTTTAAGTTTAACCAAGGTCGTTTGATAAAGTTTTTCATCTGCTTTCATACAATCAACTGAATTAAGATATTTGTTGAAAACATAATTGTAAGTCTCATTCAGATTGTATTTATTTAAATAATCCAAATTCAAGAAAACCCATTTTAGGTAGTACAAATAATTCGGGCTTTTACAAGTTTGACCTTTCAGTAAAATATCTACGTTTGACTTATAGTTTTCATTAGTTATAGGTAATACTTTAACATAATTGAAAAGCGATGAATAAATATTTGGAAGTAACTTAATACGTTTATCATTAAGATCTATCCCCTTAAAATATTGATTTCTGAAATTTTTTAGTTGTAACTCTTCTGTTGGGATGGTCAATTCTTTCAGTTCTAATTTTGCGTATAAAGCTGCGGCTGAAAGTGGAAAATTTTGGACGATTGCCTTCAAGTTTGTTTCTCTTTGTTCCCTGTTAATGACATTTTGGGAAAGCAATAATGCCTTATTCAAAGGGTCTGAAGTTGTCATTGATCGTAGAACACTATTATCAAGATTGAAGACAAGGTTTGAACCGTTTACCAAATCAATATTTGCAAAATTAAGTTTGTCATTTTTTTTGAAACTCAACCGATAAACCGCACCAATAATTTTCTTCTGCTGAATAAATGCAACCTCGTTTTTTCCTGAGACTAAAGCAGAGTCGACCGCTGTAGTTTTACCCAATGAACCGTTATAGTAACTTAAGTATAATTTTTCTTCATTTACATCTTTCAGATTTATTTTAACCTGAAAACCAATTTTTTGTGAAAACAACAATTGACTTATAAACAGTAATGCAATAAAAACAGATCTTTTCATTTTTAATAATTATTTGCAAATTTAATTCTTTTTGTTTTTCAAACGCTGTTTGCAACAAATAAAAAAACGTACCAAATGGTACGTTTCTTACAGTATTTGTTTAGAAAAAATCTTAAAATCCTAAATCTCCGTTAACTTCTCTAACAGCGTTTGCAGCTTCTGCAAATTTTGCTTTTTCAGCTTCTGTTAAAGATATTTCAACAATTTTTTCAACTCCGTTTTTACCGATGATTGCAGGAACACCAAGACAAATATCGCTTTGTCCGTATTCACCATCTAACATCAATGAACAAGGAATCATTTTCTTTTGATCGCAAGCAATTGCTTGAACCATTACAGAAACAGCCGCACCTGGAGCATACCAAGCTGATGTCCCTAATAATTTTGTTAAAGTCGCACCACCAACTTTAGTTTCTTCGATAACGTAGCTTTGTTTTTCTTCGCTCAAAAATTCTGAAACTGGAACACCGTTTCTAGTTGCTTTAGACATCAATGGCAACATTCCTGTGTCGCTGTGAGCGGCAATTACCATTCCGTCCACATCAGAAATTGGACATTCTAAAGCTTCTGCCAATCTGTATTTGAAACGTGCAGAATCTAAAGCACCACCCATTCCGATGATTTTATTTTTTGGAAGACCCGAAGTTTTGTGAACTAAATAAGCCATGGTATCCATTGGATTAGAAACTACGACGATGATGACGTCTGGAGAATGTTTCACCAAATTCGCCGTTACTTCTTTCACAATTCCGGCGTTGATTCCGATTAATTCTTCTCTTGTCATTCCCGGTTTTCTTGGAATTCCCGAAGTAATTACGGCGACTTTTGAACCTGCAGTTTTGCTGTAATCGCCTGTTGTTCCTGTGATTTTGGTATCAAAACCATTCAAAGAAGCGCACTGCATCAAATCCATTGCTTTACCTTCGGCAAATCCTTCTTTGATATCAACCAAAACAACTTCTGAAGCGAAATTTTTCATCGCGATGTATTCAGCGCAACTCGCGCCCACTGCTCCTGCTCCAACTACGGTAACTTTCATAATACTATTATTTTTATATTTTTTTAATGTCTTTGTTAGAACTCCAAATTTACGAAATATTGAAATTACTGCCAATTTAGAATTATAAAATATTCCTCAAAATAATCCGAGTAAAAATTCAAAAGCTCTCATGGCTCCCCTTAAAACATCATCGTATTGATGTTCAGAAACATTTTCATCAAGCGACTCTTTGAAATTTTTCCATAAAACTCCGGTATCCTCACCATAACAATTAAAATAATGGAAAGAAATATTTTGAAATTCAGGACTTTTTGCGAGTTGTTTTGCAATGACATTTCCGCCCAAAGTGGAACCTTCCATCACATAAAGAAAACCGAATGCTTCGGCTTCATTTACTATTTCTGGCAGATTTTCAGGTTTGGATTTTTCTATATGTAAAGAAGACAAATCTTTTTCAATTAAAGGAAGTTTTCTCCTTTTTTCTAAATGTAAATTCTGCGCCGTTTCTTTTGAAAGTGTTTTGAAAACATCACTTTCAAAATTCAAAAGGAAAAGGTAATTGAAATGAATTAATTTTCGGTAATTATCTAAAGTATACGTTTTATCGAAGATTTTTGAGGATTGGAATTGCTGTTCCAACTTATCGTGAAGGGATTTTGTTTTTTCTTTTAAGGTTTGTGAAATCATATGGTTTTGTAAGTTTCGGCTAAAGCCTGATTCGGATTTTTAATATTAAAAAACGGGCTAAAGCCCGTCCCTATTGATAAATGCTACTATAAATCAAGGTTTTTGAAAAGTAAGGATAAATGTAGTTCCCTCGTTCACTTTGCTTTCAAACGAGATATTTCCGCCAAGCCTTTTCATCAGTCGATATACGATTGAAAGTCCTACGCCATTTCCCTGGAATGACTTCGCATTTTCCATTCGGCTGAAGATTTTGAACATTTTTTCGTTATTTTTATCCGCAATTCCGATTCCGTTGTCTTTGATTTTATAGATGACGCTTTCGCCTGAAACTTCACCATGAATTTCCACTTTCGGAGATTCACTTTTGGAGGAATATTTTATCGCATTTCCGATTACGTTTTGTAAAACCTGTTTCAACATGGTTTTATCGGCCAAAACATTTGGACAATCACCTTTAATGACTTCGGTACTTTCAGCTTGCAGAGTGAATTTAGCATCGTACATAATTTTATCAATCAACGAAAGTGTTTCCATGTTTTCTAGATGGATTTCAGAGGTTTTCGCACGACTTAAATCAAGAACGTTGCGCATCATCACCTCCATGCTGTTGATTTCTTCAATAATTTTCTTGACTTTTTTCTGAACGTCTGGATTTTCTTTTTGGGTTCTTTCGAGCAACTGTGCGTTCAGCTTCATAACGGTTAAAGGCGTTCCCAAATCGTGAGAAATGGTATGTGAAAAACTGTCGAGTTCTTCATTCAATTTTTTCAATTGGTCATTCAGTTCCACGATTTTTGAGCTTAGATTTATCGAAGTTTCCAAAATCACGGGAATCAGCTTTTCTACGGCGATGATGTTTTTATTTTGCCAATGCTTAGATTTTCCGTTGATGTCTTCCGAAAATATCTCGAAAGATTTTCTTGGCGAAATCATGATTTTTTCTGTACCGTAATGATTGACGGTTTCGGGTTTTTTCTCTTCATAACCTGCCCAATTGATGTGTTCGGTGTATTCTTTTCGGAACCATATCAACATTTGTGTTTTCAAACTGTCGAGATTGGCAATAAAAACTCCTGCAGCATTTTGGTCTACATCAAACTGCTCTTTAAAATCCTTCAAAAATGAATTACTGTAAAACATTTTTTCCGGTTGGCTTTGCATCCATTCACCAATTTTGCGAATTGCATTTTCGGCCGGAACCGTTCCAAAAGTCTTCAACCCATCCCCCATGATAATCGCCAAACCATCAGATTCCACCATGTTTTTTAAAACTTCAATATTCTCAAAAAGTGAATCTTTTAAAGTGTTATGTTTTAGAAACTGCTCCCTTAAAAAACGGGTTTTATTGTTGAACTCATTAATATCATCAATTTTCTGTTGAGATTTGAATGACATATAGGAGTTTGCTGCCAAAGCGGTAAAAACTTCTGCCCGAATTCTGTTGGCTAAATCGATATGTTTGGCTTCAATATTTTGACACGTTACCAAACCCCAAAGTTGATTGTCGATAATAATCGAAGTGCTGAAACTTGAAGCGACACCCGTATTCTTCAAGTATTGCCCATGAATTGGCGACATTGCCCGAACTGAAGAATAAGTTAAATCAATTTTTTCGTCGGTTTTGCTAAAAATCGGGACCATTTCAGAATACACATCGCTGAAAATACGTTCGCGTTTTTTTAAATAAAGCGCTCTGGCTTGTCTTGGAATATCGCTCTCCGGATAATGAAGATTCATGTAGCTTTCCAGACCGGGATTGATGTGCTCTGCAATTACTTTTCCGGTGCCGTCTTCCAAAAAACGATACACCATAATTCTGTCGTAACCCACCACATCGTAAATCAACCGCGCCAGATTTTTCCATAATTCTTCTGAACTTAAAAGGCTGCTTGGATTGGCATATTTATTTGAAAGGTAAACTTTCTGGGAATTATTGTCGATAAATCGTTCAAATTCCAGGAAAATATTTCCACTGAATTTATAGATTAAAAAATGATGCGGAATGCCGTTGACAATAATTTTATCAACAAAATAATCATTTTCTTTCTGGGTAAATTTTTCGAGGTTCTGATAGAGTTCAGATTCGGCAATTTGTGAAAAACTTTGAGGTAAACTTTCGATTTCCGCACCAAAAATATCACCTTCTATTTGAAAAAGCGTTGCAATGTTCTGGCTGTAAAATTTTATGGTCTTAGTCTCGGCATCAAGTCCAATCAGGTAACCATAGCTCTGAATGTGTCCCGGAATGTGAATTTCTTCCTCGTGACAGTCTAAAAATTCCTTCATAGTTTTTTAACCGACCAAAGATAACTTTTTATTTAACATAATTTGCTGGTCAACAGAAATTATTATTCCGCTAATCTTTTAAAATCTGCTATTTTTCTTCCTCGAAATAAAGTCGGTAATATTTTCCCTTTTCGTCCTGCCCTGTCTCAATCATCTTTCGGTCGCCGTGAACATAGATGTGGAAATTTTTATCGAGTTTGATGACACTTTTGAAACCCCTGCTCTGCTTTTTCACCGCCGCTTCATTAATCGCAAAATCCTCTGAAATTGAAACCTGCATATCGTTTTCGTAATCGGATTTGAAGTTGCTGAAACTTTCGATGACGTTTTTGTCTTCTAAAACTTCGTTGGTAAATTCCTCGAAATCGAATTTTTCTTTTTCCTTGAAAAAGTTGATGGATTTGTTGAGGAAATCGGCTTGGTCGGCTTTTGAAACCTCGAATTCTGTTGGCAATTGTTTGGTGATGAAATCTTTGTAAACTGCGAGTGTTTCTTGGGTGTGGAAATATTCGTCGTCGCGTTGTTTTACTTTTAGAAAATCTTCGAACCAATAATAGATGTCGCCGTTTTTGTTGTTGTCAATCACGGAGACTGCATAACCGGTCTCTCTGCCCGTATTATAAATCAACGCACCTTTATCCAGTTTTGAAAGTCCGATCCCATAATCTTTTTCAATTTCAAAGGTTTCGTTTTGAGGGAAAATTTTCAGGAAAGGATTTTTATTTTCTGTTTTAAATATTCCAATAGAGTCTATTTTATTTCCGTCCGCGTTTTCCTCCCCTTCAAAATAAACGATGAAGAGTTCACCGCTTTGAACACGCGGATTTTCGGTGATTTCGTAAAGATGTTTTGCCAAATTCTCGCTTTCCCAAACGAATTTATTTTTGTCTTCAAAAATTTCGGAAACTGAGGAATAAACGGGATTGTTCACCAAATAAGAATCGCTGTAGAAACGAAACTGCTCTTCTGATTTGAAATTTTTCAGGAAAAAATCTTGCAGAAGTACTTTCATATCATCTTCCAGTTTCAACTCTTCTTGTGAGAGAATTAAAGATTCCTGATTGATTTTGTTTCCGACTTTGTGGACGATTATTTTGGAGAGCATTTTTAGATTTTTGAAGTGCAAAGATAAATGATTAAATTAGAAACAACCCACTCATTGCCATTTAAAATTGCCTGAAATTTGCTTTCTTAAAAAATACTGGAAAACTAAAAAGTCACAAAAATTTTTAAGGTTTGAAGAATATGTGATTAAAAGAGCAAAAAAATAATTGATTGCATCAAAAAATCCTTTTTTAAATACAATAAACGTATAGATAAATGAAACTCTGCATACCAGATCAAGGTGCAATTTCACAAGGACAAAACGCCACAAAAAGCGTTGGGAAAAATGCGCGACGCTCACTGCACAAACCGAAAAATTCGTTTGGGAACGGGCGGAACAATGATGATGAATTATTCTCCGTACAAAATGGCGGAGACTTTCAAAACTTTATCCGCTTACGCCCCGGGCAAAATTGATTTTGGTGCAGGACGCGCTCCGGGCGGCTACGGAAAATCCATTTTGGCTTTATCTGAAGGCAAAGACACACGTTTTCAGGATCTTTATAAAAAATTCTCGGAAACTTTACATTTAATGAACGATGAAAACGGTGAGGATTATTTCAACCAGAATGTGGTCGCAAATCCTACAGGATGGAGAACGGCTTTATTGAGCAGAATAAAAAATGGCACATCCGAGGAGAAATAAATGAGGTGGTTGATTAACTCAAAAAAAACAACAAGTGCACCGGTTTGACGAACTGACAGTCCGTACAATTCCAATTTGCACAGGATTTAAAACTGAAAGAGTATGAAATGTTGGCGAAAGGATTCGCACTGAGTTGAAAACAATTATAACATTCTATAAAATTGGCAACTTTAGGATCTGTATTTCCGTAACTTACAATTCTTACATCCAAAGGAACATTTCTGAACTTTTCCACTGAAATCCTGAAGGCCTCCAGAATTTAGGATACTTCATTGCCAAAAACCCCATGGATAATTATTTCGTTAAAAATACAAAAAATCCCCACCAAAGTGGGGACTTCCAATTATTTGTTGATTCTTCATGAGAATCTGTCATTCAATCCAGAATTACTTCACTTCTTCAAAATCCGCATCCTGAACATCTTCTGCTGCTCCTGCGTTTCCTGTAGGATTTCCTTGTGCTTGTTCTGCACCTTGCGCTTGTTGTCCTGCTGCGTAAAGTTCTTCTGAAGCGGCCATCCAAGCTGCGTCTAAAGCTTCGGTTTTGATTTTCGTAGCATCGGCATCTTTTGCTTCGAAAGCGGTTTTTAATTCTGCAACGGCAGTTTCGATGGCTGCTTTTTTGTCAGCTGAAAGTTTGTCGCCAAATTCTTTCAATTGCTTTTCAGTTTGGAAAATCAAACCGTCGGCTTTGTTGAAGAGTTCAACTTCTTCTTTTCTTTTTGCATCGGCAGAAGCATTTTCTTCGGCTTCGCGTTTCATTCTTTCAATTTCAGCGTCAGAAAGTCCTGAACTTGCCTGAATTTTAATCGATTGTTCTTTTCCTGTTCCTTTATCTTTCGCGGAAACGCTCAAAATACCGTTTGCGTCGATATCGAAAGTTAC
Organism: Candidatus Kaistella beijingensis; assembly: GCF_020084865.1. Lineage (NCBI taxonomy): Bacteria > Pseudomonadati > Bacteroidota > Flavobacteriia > Flavobacteriales > Weeksellaceae > Kaistella > Candidatus Kaistella beijingensis. Next base: position 1,226,654 of record NZ_CP071953.1, read on the forward strand.
CTCGATCTGTGGAACGCCTCTTGGAGCCGGTGGAATGTCGGTCAAATCAAATCTTCCGATTTCTTTATTGTCATTAAACATTGGTCTTTCTCCTTGTCCAACTCTAATGGAAACTGCAGGCTGATTGTCGCTTGCCGTAGAGAAAACCTCAGATTTTTTAGTAGGAATAGTCGTGTTCGCTTCAATTAATTTGGTGAAAACAGAACCCATCGTTTCAATACCCAATGAAAGTGGCGTAACGTCTAATAAAAGAACGTCTTTCACATCACCGGTTAAAACTCCCCCCTGAATTGCGGCACCAATAGCCACAACTTCGTCAGGATTTACGCCTTTTGACGGTTTTTTACCGAAGAATTTTTCAACCTGTTCCTGGATGATTGGAATTCTTGTAGAACCACCCACTAAAATTACCTCATCAATGTCAGAAGTTTGCAAACCTGCATCAGATAACGCTTTTTTACAAGGCTCCATTGAACGTCTTACCAAATCTTCGGAAAGTTGCTCAAATTTCGCTCTCGTCAATGTTTTTACCAAGTGTTTTGGACCTGTCGCAGTCGCTGTGATATAAGGAAGGTTGATTTCTGTTTGCGTAGTTGCAGAAAGTTCAATTTTTGCTTTTTCAGCCGCTTCTTTCAAACGCTGAAGTGCGATTGGATCCGCTTTCAAATCTACCCCTTCTTCATTTTTAAATTCGTCAACCAACCAGTTGATGATTACATCGTCAAAATCGTCACCTCCTAAATGTGTGTCACCATTTGTAGACAAAACTTCGAAAACACCGTCACCCAAATCAAGGATTGAGATGTCAAAAGTTCCACCACCTAAATCGTACACCGCGATTTTTTGGTCTTTATGTCCTTTATCCAAACCATAAGCCAATGCTGCAGCCGTTGGTTCGTTGATAATTCTTTCAACTTTCAAACCTGCGATTTCTCCGGCTTCTTTGGTGGCTTGTCTTTGGCTGTCGTTGAAGTAAGCTGGAACTGTAATTACCGCTCTTGTTACTTCCTGACCAAGATAATCTTCTGCCGTTTTTTTCATTTTTTGCAAAATCATTGCAGAAATTTCTTGCGGCGTATATTCTCTGTCGTCAATTTTTACTTTTACCGTATCGTTCGGTCCGGAAACTACTTTGTAGGCTACTCTTCCGATTTCAGAAGCATCGTCTTTAAAGTGCGTTCCAATAAATCTTTTGATAGAATATACCGTATTTTGAGGATTGGTTACCGCCTGTCTTTTTGCAGGATCTCCTACCAATCTTTCTCCGTCTTTCGTGAATGCCACAACAGATGGCGTTGTTCTTTTACCTTCCGCATTAGGAATTACAACAGGGTCTTTACCCTCCATTACGGCAACACAAGAGTTGGTCGTACCTAAGTCGATTCCAATTATTTTACTCATAATATTTATATTTTTTAATTTTAATTTTAAGATTTGCTAATCCTTTCTCCAATTTTATACCAAGGAAATTTTTGTGACAAAATGACATTCTTTTTGATTTTTAGAATTAGTAAATCAAACTATTCATATTTTGTAAATCAAAACATCCTCGTTTTTATTTATATTATCAATAATTAATTATAAATTAATATACAAAATCAATATACAATACAATAAAATATTAAAAAATTTATATTATTTTTACATTAATTTTAAAAAATCCTATCTATGAAAACAAAACTATTTTCTTTAATGGCTTTATTGCCAATCATCACATTTGCACAATACAACAACGGTGGCTTAAGCACGGGCGCAACTTCTAACAATGGTACAGCCGCACCCGCTGGTTACACATGGTCTGAAGTACAAAACAATACAGGTAACAGTACCGAATCTAATACTACTGCAGGTGTAGGCTGCCAAAAAGTTGGAACAAATTCCAATTTCTGTGCGGACGATTTTATTATTCCTGCAGGACAAAGTTGGACAATAAGCTCCATTGAACTTTTCGGATATCAAACAGGTTATTCCGGCACAACAAGCCCTTTTACGGGGGTTACTCTAAACATTTTTTCTTCTAATCCTTCGGCTGCAGGAGCGGTTAGTGTTTTTGGGGACGATACCACCAATCGATTTGCATCAAGTAGTGATGGTATGATGTATCGAATTTTCAATTCCAGTGTACCTGCTCCAGGTAATCCAGTGGGAACGACGAGAAGAATTTGGAAAGTGATAGGAACCGCTTCAAAAACTCTTGCTGCGGGAACATACTGGTTGAAATTTCAATTGGACGCAGGTGCGACAGGAAACTTTGCTCCTCCGGTAACTTTGCCGGGAACGAGAGGATTAGCTACTTTCAATGCAGTTCAATACCAAAGTGCAACTTCAACTTGGACTCCACTCATAGATGCTGGAAATCCATCATCGGCACCAGATTACACAATGGATATGCCTTTTATTATCAATTATACTGTTTTAGGAACTAATGAAAACTTGCAATACGACAATAGAGTTGTGCTTTATCCTAATCCAGCGAAAGATTATTTTAAACTGAACTTACCCCCTGAAAGCAAAAAGGCAAGCACCATTGTTTTCGTTTACGATGCCGCAGGAAAACTAATACAGTCATTTAACTATAGTGAATCTTATGACATTAGAAAACTTTCTGCGGGTATTTATCTTCTTAAAATAAATGATGGTCAAAATGTAAAAACAGCAAAATTGATTAAGAGATAAATTTAAGTTTAAAAAGGAAAAGGGGTTGTCTTCACTGAGGACAACTTCTTTTTTTATTTGGGGTTATTGTATAGGTGTCAAGAAAAAGCACTTCATTTAAAATAATGAAGTGCTTAGTTTAAGTATATAAAGTTCTTATTTCTTCAAAGTCAGAATATATTCCACCATCTTTTTTGCAGTTTCTTTGCTCATTCCTGCATGTGGAGTCATTGGGATTTCGCCCCAATTTCCTTTACCGCCTTCGATTATTTTTGTGGCAAGCATATCGATGTCTGCATCGGTATATTTGTCCGCAACTTCTTGATATGAAGGACCCACAACTTTAGCGTCTACTTTATGGCAAGTCAAGCAATCTGCACCCTCTATGAGGGCTAAACCTTCATGTTTTCCAGCTGCTGCTGAATCTACTGCTACCACTGCAGGTTCTTCAAGCATTACGTTGCTTTCTGCGTTGGATTCCACTTTTTTGCTACAGGAAAATGTAACAGCTAAAACGCCTAGAATTAGAAATTTTCTCATCTTTTTATTATTAAATTTTAACAAATCTATGACTTTTTTTCGAGAACAAAATTCACGATAAAAGTCATATTAAGTGTATGATTCTAATCATACCCCCGTAAAGTAAAAACGTGGTACTTTTGGTTATATAAAAAATTAAAAATATGAAATCATTAAAAACATTGGCTTTTGCAGCTGTAACTCTCGCTCTTCTATCTTGCGGTGGCGACAAGAAAGACTCAATTCCGACCGCATCTAGCGAAACTAGTGCTACAACAGAAACTACCGCAAGTTCTTCCAGTCCTTCTTCTTATGATCCGAAAAGAGGTCTTGGTCCCCACGAAAATGTTGATGTAAGCAAATTCGATCCTGCAATGGCTGCAGCCGGTAAAAAAATCGCTGACGTAAAATGTACTTCTTGCCACAAACCTACGGAAGAAAAATTAGTGGGTCCGGGTTGGAAAGGCGTTACTACAAGACAAACTCCGGAATGGATTATGAATTTTATTTCTAATCCTGATCCAATGATTGATGTAGATCCTGAATTACAAAAACAACTAGAACTTTGTTTGGTAAGAATGCCAAACCAAGGTTTGAACGATACTGAAGCACGCGAAGTTCTCGAATACATGCGAGAAATCGACGGAGCGAAGTAATTCCTTCTCAAGAAACAATTAATCAATATATATAATGAAAAGTTTAAAATTATTTGGACTTTCTGTCATTGCTGCCATTACAGTTTTGACAGGATGCAAACCAAAAGGAACCGAAAACGCCGTAAGTGGCGACGCCGCTGAAAAAGTGTACGTTGCTCCAGGAAAATACGACGAGTTTTATAACTTCGTGAGTGGCGGTTTCAACGGACAGGTAAACGTTTACGGATTACCGAGCGGAAGATTGCTAAAAGTTCTTCCAGTTTTCGCCCAAAACCCTGAAAACGGTTATGGATACAGCGAAGAAACAAAACCGATGCTTCAGACTTCCCACGGATTTATTCCTTGGGATGACCAACACCACCTTTCACTTTCGCAAACCAACGGTGAAGTGGACGGAAGATGGTTGTTTGCGAATGCGAACAATACACCGCGAGTGGCTCGTCTTGATTTGAAAACATTCAAAACAGTAGAAATTTTAGAACTTCCGAATTCTGCGGGAAATCACTCCTCACCTTTCTTGACTGAAAATACAGAGTATGTTGTTGCAGGAACACGTTTCGCAGTTCCAACGGATGATAAAAACGGTGACGTTCCTATCAATACCATGAAAGAAAATTTCAAAGGCGTTTTATCTTTCATCGGAATTAATAAAGACAGCGGAGATATGGATTTATCTTTCCAGATTGAAGCTCCGGGAATTAACTTTGACCTTTCTCACGCAGGTAAAGGAAAATCTACTGATTGGTTCTTCTTCTCTTGCTACAATTCTGAGAAAGCAAACACGCTTCTTGAAGTGAACGCTTCCCAAAATGATAAAGACTTTATCATGGCGGTGAACTGGAAAAAAGCAGCCGAATTGGTGAAAGCAGGCAAAGGTAGAAAAGTTCAAACTGAATACGCTCACAATAAATTCGACGAGAAAACACACACCGCAACTTCAACCATGAAAAAAGAAGTTACTGTACTTTCTGTGGAAGATATGAAGGAAGCAATGTATTTAATTCCTTGTCCAAAATCTCCTCACGGATGTGACGTTGACCCAACTGGTGAATACATCATTGGTTCAGGTAAATTGGCAGCTTTAATCCCTGTTTTCAGTTTTGATAAAATTCAGAAAGCAATTGCTGACAAAGCGTTTAGTGGAGATTATGACGGTGTAACTGTTATTAAATATGAAGCCGCTCTTCACGGTGAGGTTCAAAAACCGGGATTAGGTCCGCTTCACACCGAGTTTGACGGAAAAGGAAATGCCTACACTTCTATGTTCGTTTCTTCTGAAGTGGTGAAATGGAACATCAAAGATTTGAAAGTTCTTGACAGACAGCCTACTTTCTACTCCGTTGGTCACTTGATGATTCCAGGTGGAGACAGCAAAAAACCTTTCGGAAAATATTTGGTAGCGTATAATAAAATTACCAAAGACCGATATTTACCAACAGGTCCTGAATTGGCGCAATCTGCACAATTGTACGACATTAGTGGTGACAAAATGAAGCTTTTGCTTGACTTCCCTACTTTTGGTGAGCCGCATTATGCACAAGCTTGTCCGGGAGATTTAATTTCTAAAAATCAGGTGAAATTCTTCAAGATTGCTGAAAATCAGCACCCTTATGCAACTAAAGGTGAAGCGGAAAGCAAAGTGGTAAGAGAAGGAAACAAAGTTCATGTTTATATGACCTCCATCCGTTCTCACTTCGCTCCCGACAATATTGAAGGAATCAGAGTCGGTGACGAAGTCTACTTCCACGTTACAAATCTTGAGCAAGATTGGGACGTTCCACACGGATTCGCAATCAAAGGCGCACAAAATGCCGAACTCTTAATTATGCCTGGAGAAACTTGCACCCTACTTTGGAAACCTCTAAAAGCAGGAATGTATCCGATGTATTGTACCGACTTCTGTTCTGCACTACACCAAGAAATGCAAGGTTACGTAAGAGTATCACCTGCAGGAAGCAGCACTCCTTTAATTTATTCACTGAATAATAAGAAAGACAATGCACAAGGTCCTGTAAAACAAGGTGAAACCAAATAAACAGAATAAAAATAAAGGGCGGTTTTCACTGCCCTTTTTTACTTCTGTAACATAGGTTACAAAACACACTTTTAAAAGTGTAAAATTAAAAAACAATGAAAAATTATTCATTATCAAAACTGTCAAGAATACTGCTTATCGTTTGCGGAATAAGTTTGATAGTAAGCATTTTTGTTCCATTGTGGGCAATTTATCTAGAAGCTCCGCAATATCCGGAAGGATTAGGAATGTTTCTATGGTCCAACAAAATCACGGGTGATTACGAAATCATCAACGGCTTGAATCACTATATCGGAATGAAAACCATTCATCAGGAAGATTTTTGGGAATTTAAAGTTCTTCCTTATGCCCTCGGATTTTTTGCGATAATATGTTTGGTTGCAGCATTTTTAAACAAGAAAATTTGGCTGTACCTTACAACTGTTTTATTTCTGATTTTCGGAGTTGCGTTTATGGTAGATTTTTGGATGTGGGAGTACGATTATGGTCACAATCTCGATCCAAATGCAGCGATTGTAGTTCCTGGAATGAGTTATCAGCCGCCATTGATTGGCTTTAAACAGCTTCTCAATTTTGGTGCATATTCTTATCCCGATATTGGCGGAATCATCATGTTTGCAGTTGCAGCGATTTTGATTATCTTAGCTTTTATTGAATTCAGAAAAGCGAAAACTGCCTGAAATTTTATGAAATTAATCCCTTAAAAAATAATTCAAAGTATTATGGAATTGAAAAAAAGTTTGATCATTGCAGGTTCAGTTTTGGCATTTATGTCTTGTCAACAATCAGGTCCGAAAGATTTTCTTCTTGGTAAAGACCAATGCGACAACTGCAAAATGACCATTACCGAACTGAAATATGCGGCAGAATTAATCACCCAAAAAGGAAAGGTTTACAAATTCGACGACATCAGCTGTATGACGATGTACGAAAGCTCCAATCCCGACAAAGCAACCAACGCCAAAAAATATGTAATTGATTTCCCATCCGAAAAATTTTTGGAAACCACGAAAGCGACTTTCATTAAAGGTGGAAACATCAAATCACCAATGGGTGGAAATACACAGGCTTATCAAAACAAATCGGCAGCAGAAAAAGCAGCAGCAACTTTGGGCGCAAGTTTAACCAAATAAGTTATTGATGTTCAGAGTATTGTTTCTGTTTCTCCCCATTTTTATTTTTTCAAACATTTTAAAAGTCGGGAAGAACGAAAAATTTAAAACCATACAAAGCGCTGTCGCCTCCTCACAAAGTGGCGACAGTATTTTAGTGGAAAGTGGCCATTACAAGGAAGGCAACATCAACATTACCAAACCTTTGACAATTATTGGAATTGGAAGACCTGTCTTGGATGGCGAAATGAAATATGAAATTTTGTCTTTCCGCGCGAATCACATTGTTTTGAAGGGGTTTAAAATCATCAATTCAGGCGAAGACGAGGTGGAAAATATTGGTGCAATTCGTCTTTACAACAGCCAGTACACCACCATTGAAGACAATATTTTCGAGAATAATTATTTTGGAATTTACATTCAGCGTGGTTATAAATGTTTGATTAAGAACAACAAAATCACTTCCACTCGTGCAAAATCTCAAGAAGGGAGCGGCGATGGAATTCATGCATGGGTAAGTCAGGAAATTTGGATTAAAAATAATTACATTTCAGGTCACAAAGACGGAATTTACCTTGAAAAGGTCATCAATTCCTACATTTACCACAACAATTCGGTAAAAAATTTAAGGTATGGTTTGCATTTTATGTTTGCGAATGACAATGTTTATGTGAACAACACTTTCGACAACAACAATGCTGGAGTTGCCGTGATGTACAGCAATAATGTGGGAATGGTAGGAAACCGATTCGTCAACAATTGGGGCGATGGAAGTTATGGGTTGTTATTAAAAGACATTTCTTTCAGTAAAATCAAACACAATATTTTTGAGAGTAACACGGTCGCCATTTTCCTTGACGGAGCCACAAAAATCGATTTCTATAAAAATGATTTCGAAAACAACGGATGGGGAATGAAAATCAATGCGAATTGTATGGAAAACCGCGTCATCAACAATAATTTCATCAACAACACCTTCGATGTAAGCACCAACGGAACAATGGTGATGAACGATTTCAAGAAAAATTATTGGGACAAATATGAAGGTTACGACCTCAACAAAGACGGAACAGGAGACGTGAAATTTCATCCTTTAAGTCTATATTCTTATCTCGTGGAAAAAAATCCGTCGGTAATGCTCTTATTTAAAACATTTATTGTGGATTTGCTTGACAAAACGGAAAAGATAATTCCAAGTCTCACTCCCGAAAGTTTTGTGGATGAGGAGCCACTGATGAAGAAAATTAAAATTTAAGGCGGGAAGATGGAAGCGGGAAGAAAAAAAGTAAAAATTTAGAGATATGAGTTTTAAATCTGAGAAATTAATAATTTGGCAAAAGTCGATGGAATTTGGCGAAGAAATTCTTTCAAGAAAACTATGACAAGTGTTTTAATTTAATGAACCAAATAATTGCATTTAGAAATTAATAATGAAAATTAATGGGCGAGTTTTAGAAGTTCTTTTGTAAACTTCCATCTCCCATCTTCCAGCCAAAAGATATGATATTAGTAAAAAATCTCACCAAGAAATTCGGCAAATTCACAGCTATTGATGACGTGAATCTGTCTTTCCAAAACGGTCATTCCATCGCGTTGATCGGTCCGAACGGTTGCGGAAAAACCACTTTAATAAAATGTATTTTAGGATTGAATGTGGTGGAAAACGGCGATATTTTCGTAGACGAAAAAAGCGTTAAAGACGATTATCTTTACCGAAAAAACATCGGTTATATGCCTCAAATCGGGCGATACCCTGAAAACATGACGATTGGTCACACCATCCAAATGATTAAGGACACCCGAAAATTATCGGAAGAACATTTAGACACCGAACTTCTTGAAGATTTCGAGTTGGAAAAAATGTATGACAAAAAAATGGGTAATCTTTCTGGGGGAACCACGCAAAAAGTGAGTGCCGTTTTGGCGTTTATGTTTGACCCGAAAATCATCATTCTCGACGAACCCACTGCAGGACTTGATCCACTTGCTTCGGAAATTTTGAAAAAGAAAATCATCAAAGAAAAAAACAAAGGTAAACTTATCATCATCACCTCGCATTTATTAAGCGAACTCGATGACATTGTGAGCGAAATCATCTTCATGAACGAAGGGAAAATCCTTGTCCATCAATCGGTTGAAGATTTGTTATACCAAACCAATTCGGAAAAAATTTCAGAATCGATTGTGACTATTTTAAAGGAAATGAAAAAGTAAAATACTTATTTCATCAATAGGAGCGGGCTTTAGCCCGCTGGTTAAAAAAATAAATTCCAATTGGCATCAGCCAAAATATATGATAATGAACAAAATCGCACGTTTTATATTTTTCGATATTTTAAAGAACAAAATCATTATTTTCTACACCATTTTGCTGTTCATTCTTTCTTGGTCAGTTCTTGGTTTAGAAAGTAATTATACCAAAGCTACTTTGAGTTTGCTGAATGTGGTTTTGTTGGTTGTTCCTTTAGTAAGTATTATATTTTCAACAATTTATGTTTACAATAGCAGTCAGTTTGTGGAGTTGCTTTTAAGTCAACCCGTTCCGAGAACCAAGGTTTGGTTTAATATTTTCCTTGGACTTTCGAGCGCATTGGTATTGGCGTTTATCATTGGTTGCGGAGTTCCGATTTTGCTTTATTCTTCGATTGAAACAGGATTTTCGTTAATGATTGTAGGAATTTTGCTCTCTACTATTTTCACCTCTTTTGCGATGCTTTCTGCCATTTCAAGCCGAGACAAAGCCAAAGGAATTGGGATTTCCATTTTCATTTGGGTCTTTTTTGCCATTATTTATGATGGAATTCTTTTGGTTTTGATGTTCCAATTTGCGGATTATCCTATCGAGGGCATTATGGCGACTTTGGCAGGATTAAATCCTGTAGGTTTGGCAAGAATTTTCGTATTGCTGCAACTTAATATTTCCGCGATGCTTGGAGCTTCGGGAGCGATTTTTCAACAGGTTTTCGGTTCAGGAGGCGGAATGGGAATCTCGATTGTCGTGATGTTGATTTGGGCGATTGTTCCTTTTGTTCTGTCTTTGATAAAATTCAATAAAAAAGATTTATAATCAAAGTTTCTTATCCTATTTCTTCACCTCCACAAACTGATAAACCATCTGATTTTTAGGGTTAAAAATAATCGTGCTCGAATTCGGGAAACGTTTCACCTTATAATATTCGATGTTTTTATCGTTTTTAATATCATCCAAAAAACTCGTGTCAATCGTATTGGCGGGAAGGAACTTTTCAAAGAAAGTCAATTTTTCAACGATTGTGGAACCGTCGATTTTTTCAAATTCTTTTTTGGATTTTGCTTCGTCGGAAGTGGGTTGTTCCACCAAAGTTTTTAGCAGCAAATCTTTGTGGGTTGCTTTATATTTAAAAACATAAAATGGAGTTCCATTCGGGAATGCGACTCTTTTCCCGACTTCATTTTCAATGAGCAAACTATTTTGATTGGGGAAAATGCTGTCGAACTTAACAGATTTTGCGTTGACATACTTATTGAGTTGTTCGCTGACGGTTTCCTGAATCATTTCATTCGCCTTCTGTTGCGCTTTTTCTTTTGCAGAATCTACACTTTGAGTGAATATCTCTTCTATTTTATTACAAGAAATCAAGGTTGTTGCTGCAATGATTGCTAAAAGTGTTTTTTTCATTTATTTTAAGTTTTCGGCTCAAAGCCACTGGACTCTAAAATTTAATAAACTGATAAAGTCCGTTCCTGTCGATTTCTGTATCGCTTCAAAAATTTCACCCAAAGATAAAATTATTTGGGTATTAGTGGCAAAATTAATTTTCCCGATACGAACTTACGAGTTTATCCAAGTTCAAACTTCTGGCCGAAGCATCAAAAATTTCGCGATAAGTTCCGTTCATATTGATCAATTCATCGTGGGTTCCGCTTTCTACCACTTCCCCTTTTTTCATTACATAAATCTTGTCGCTGTCTAAAATTTGAGATAGTGAATGCGAAATGATAATCACCGTTCTACCAGCTTTAATAGCATCCAAAGAATTTTTGATTTGTTCCGTGGCAATCGCGTCCAAACTTGCAGTAGGTTCATCGAGAAAGATAATGGGTGGATCTTTCAGGAACAATCTTGCTATCGCAATCCGCTGTTGTTGTCCGCCGGAAAGTTGCGTTGCATCGTGGTTGTACTGATCAGGTAATTCTAAAATTTGGTTGTGTAAATAGGCCTTTTTTGCGGCGGTTTCAATTTCCTCAAAACTCGCGTTCATGTTTCCGTAACGGATGTTGTCTTCGATACTTCCTTTAAAAATATGGTTTTTCTGTAAAACCAAACCAATATCGTCACGTAAAAAAGTGTTTTCGTAATCGTTCAAATTCACGCCATCCAACAAAATTTGGCCCGAATCGGGAAGATAAAATTTACACAAAAGGTTAATGACTGTAGATTTTCCTGCACCGCTTAAGCCAACCAAAGCAGTAGTCTTTCCGTTTTCAATGAGCATGGAAACGTTGTTTAAAGCCTTCGTTCCGTTTGGATACGTGAAGTCCACATTTTTCAATTCAAACTCTCCCTTGATGTCATTTTCAATAAATTTTCCGTTGGGTTCGGTTTCTTCATCGGCATTCAAAATGTCGAAATATCCTTCTGCATAAATCATTGCATCATTCATATCATCATAAATTCGGTGAAGTTGCCGAATCGGCGCAGAAACGTTATTAAACAACAAAATATGAAGCATAATCGCACCAATCGTCATTTGTTGATCGAGAACGAGATAAACGGTGAGCAAAATAATTAAAACCACGCCGAATTGCTCGATAAAAGTCTTTAAACCATCATAAATAAAATTGGTTCTTCGTGTAAACATTTGACTTTCCATCAATTGCATCTGTAAATCGTATTGCTTCTTTCCCTCAAATTTTTCACGGACGAAACTTTTAATCACCATAATTGAATTGATTAAATTTAAAAGTCCCGAAGTTTTCTGTTCCCGTTGATTTCTCAACTGGCGACGAACTCCCGACAATTTTTTTGCCTGTAATGAACTGACATAGAAGTAAATAGGAACAACCACGGTGGAAACCAAACCAACGTACACATTCTGCATATACATAATAACGAGCGCAATAATCGCATTGGAAAAGAGCGGCAAAATATCGATGAAAAAGTTCTGAACCAATTTCGTCAAACTCTCAATTCCTCTGTCGATGCGGATTTGCAGTTTTCCCGATTCGTGGTTCTCGTCATTAAAATAGGCAACACGATAGGTTAAAATTTTGTCTATGGCGGATTGTGCCAAAACAGAACTTACATTTATCCTAATCTTCTCGCCATAAAATTTCTGCCCAAACTGAATGAAAATATTCAACAATTCTTTTCCCAATAAAATTGCGGAAATAATGACCAAAACGTGAATTCCTTCCTGCATCGGATTCGGAAGTTGGGTTAAATGCGTTACTTCATCAACGGTATATTTTAAAACCAACGGATTCACTTGCGCCATTAACGCACCTAAAAAAGTCAACACCAAAGTTCCGTAAATCATTAAACGATAAGTTTTTATGAACGGAATAAGTTGCTGATAAATGTGGTAAAGTGTGATGGTTCTGTTGAAAGGTTTCGGCATTTTTGAAAACGAAATAAATTTACTGACGGTCTAATTTAACAAAAATCTAACCATTTATTTGGCTTTCGGCAATCTGCTTTCGGCTTTCGGCGGTGGATGGTTGAATTACGTAAAAGAAAATCTGCGCAATCAGCTTAATCAGCGAGAAAATAAAATATTGTGAATTAAAAACTACCCCGTCTTCGTCCAAAGAGAGTTTACCCTTTCAGAGAAGGGGAATTACGCGTCAAACGAATAACTCGTCAAATAGTGAAGTTGTGGTTTGCTGGCAACTTTCGAATCCGATTCGGCTTGTTCGAGCGAATAAGTGGAATTTACTTCCTTTCGCTGGAAAAGAAACGCATTATTCGCAGTTTTATCCACGACATTATTGAAAACATGTTCAATCTCAGAATTGGAAAGCGAGGCAAAACTGATGTCCTCGAAACCGTAAATCAAACGCAAATTATCCTGTCCAACAAAATTTTCATCCACGAAATCTTGGAACTGATTTTTGTTGTCGAAATTTCCTGCCCAAATATTATAAACATAAGATCTCTTTTTCGGCTTGTTCAAAATGTCCTGGTAAACAAAGTTTTCACCAAGATAAGCTTCACGAACTTGCGGATCATTTGCCAAATCTGCGGGAAGTCCTTCCTTTAAAATTCGACCTTCGAACATGATGTACGTTTTATGGGTAATCGCCAAAGTTTGCTGAACATTGTGGTCGGTAATTAAAATCCCGATGTTTTTATCCACCAAACTTCTCACAATTTTTTGGATGTCTTCTACCGCGATTGGGTCAACTCCTGCAAACGGTTCGTCCAATAGAATAAAGTTCGGACTTGTTGCGAGACAGCGCGCGATTTCAGTTCTACGTCTTTCTCCACCTGAAAGTAAATCGCCTCGGTTTTTGCGGACGTGTTGCAAAGAAAACTCTTCAATCAGTTCGTCGCATTTCATTTGCTGTTCGCGCTTTGAGAGTTTCGTGAGTTGCAGTACTCCCAAAATATTATCTTCCACGGAAAGTTTTCGGAAAACGGATGCTTCCTGTGCAAGATAACCGATTCCTTTTTGAGCACGGCGATACATCGCATCGTTGGTAATTTCTTTATTATCGAGGAAAATTTTTCCGGAAGTCGGCTTCACCAAACCTACAATCATATAGAAAGAAGTGGTTTTTCCGGCACCGTTTGGACCGAGAAGTCCAACGATTTCTCCTTGTGAAACTTCCACTGAAACGCCTTTTACAACTTTCTTCGGGCCGTACTCTTTGATTAAATTTTCTCCGCGTAGAATCATTTGGCAAATATATAATTTTTGTGGGAGAGTTGGAGAGTCGGAGTGATTGAGTGAGGAGTTTTTGAGTGAATGTGTTTGTAAAATAATTTCAAATTACATCAAACAATTTCAAACCACATCAAACCTGAAAGATTAAACAAATTCCTTAAATTCGCTTCGGAAAAAATTGAAAGGGTTTTGAGCGCGAAAGAAAAAGAATTTTCACAATTAATCAAGGATAATCAAGGTTTGATTATCAAGGTTTCGCGGCTTTATACCAATTCGATCGAAGATGAGCAGGATTTATTTCAAGAAATCGTGTTACAACTTTGGCGTTCTTACGACACATTCAAAGGTCAGTCGAAAATTTCGACATGGATGTATCGTGTCGCTTTAAATACGGCAATAACCCTTTTCCGAAAGAAAACAAAATCACCACAAACAGACGAACTGCAAGATTTTCATTATAAGGATTTTGTGGAAGACGATGAGGAAAAACAACAGCAAATCTCAACACTTTACAAGGTCATCAAAATGTTGCCAAACGTGGAAAGAGCGATTGTGACGATGTATCTCGACGATTTGCCTTACAAAGATATCGCAGAAAACTTGGGTATTACCGAAGTGAACGCACGTGTGAAAATGAACCGACTGAAAAAAACTTTAAAAGAACTGATGGAAAAACATGGCTGAATTTGATTTAGACCACTTAAAGAAAACTTGGCAGGAACAGGAAGTTCAGCCGAAATATGACAGTCCGCAAATTGAGGCGATGCTGAATAAATCCTCACGAAATTATGTGAAATACATTTTGTGGATTAGTATTGCTGAATTTTTGGTGATTCTGGGTCTGAACTTTTATTACTCTTTTATCGGAGATGACTCTGAAAGTTTCATGAATATTCTTGGAAAACTCGGCATTGAAAACACCGTAGATTTACAAGCAGATTTTGCCCATCTTTATTTTGTTTTAAAATTCGTCAGTTTAGTGTTGACAGGCGTTTTCGTGGTTTTGTTTTATCAAAATTATAAAAAAATTAACGTAGAATCGAACCTCAAGAAATTCATACTGCAAATCATCAGTTTCAAGAAAACGGTGAATATTTTTATCCTTGCGAATATCTTACTGTTGGTTTTCTTTACCGCAGTTCTTACGGTTTTTACCTTTTATATCTTGTCACAACAACATATTCAGTTAAGTCACCCAACTTTAATTGGTTTTATTGTGGGAACCGTTTTAATGACGATACTTAGCATTGTTTTGATTTGGCTTTATTACCGAATTGTGTACGGAATTATCATGAAGAGATTGGGGAAAAATCTGGATGAGTTGAAGAAAATGGAAAGCGTGGAATAATTTCTGTTCAAAGTCGATTAACTATGTTGTGAATTCGCTTCGCCAAGAATGGTGAAATTTATTGATGATAATTCGTTTCATGGACAAATCACGATTGGTCCGTAAAAAAATTCCTGCCATTAAATTTAACACACACGATCATCACAACTTTTCTCACCCACACAAAAACTCACCCACTCACCTACAAAAACTACAGTTCTTTTCTCAATCTCGCCACAGGAATATTCAACTGTTCGCGGTATTTTGCAATCGTTCTTCTTGCGATATTGTACCCTTTTTCTTTCAACAAACCAACTAAAGCGTCGTCTGTTAAAGGCTTTCTCTTGTTCTCGCTATTAATGACTTCTTGAAGATGGGTTTTAATTTCTTTGGTAGAAACTTCTTCACCGTCGTCATTGGTTAAAGAATCGGAGAAGAGATTTTTTAAGTAAACAATTCCATTCGGCGTGTCTGCATATTTGCTTTTTACCACACGTGAAATCGTGGAAATATCGAAACCTGTAATATCTGCAACATCCTTTAAAATCATAGGTTTTAAAGATTTGTCGTCACCTGTAATGAAGTAATCTTTTTGCAGTTTTACAATCGCAGAAATCGTCTGAAGCAAAGTGTTTTGTCTTTGGTTAATCGCGTCGATATACCATTTCGCCGCATCTAATTTTTGCTTGATAAAAAGTGCAGCCTGTTTATGTTCCGCCGAAGTTTTATCGTGGGAATAGGTTGTCAAAATATCTTTGTATTCATCGGACACACGCAAAGTCGGAGCATTCTTGCTGTTCAATAATGGAATAACATCCACTCCTTTTTTGCCATTTTCTTTAACTTGAATAACAAAATCGGGAATAATTTCCTGATTAATGGTAATCGTCTGTGTATCGAAGTTTCCGCCGACTTTTGGGGAAAGTTTTGAAATGACTTCCAATGCATCTTTCAAATCCTCTTCTTCGATATCGTATTTCTGAATAATTTTATTGTAATGTTTGTTGGTCAATGCATCAAACTGATTTCGCAGAATATTTCCCGCCAAAATCACCGCTTTATCGGCACTTACTTTTTTCTCGATTTGAAGGAGCAGACATTCCTGAAGATTTCGCGCACCAACTCCGGGTGGATCCAACTTCTGAACGTAATTTTCTAAAATATCGGTTACTTTTTCTTTCGTCGAATAAACACCTTGTGAAAATGCCAAATCATCCACAATCTGTTTTACCTCTCTTCTAAGATAGCCGTCGTTATCAAGGTTTCCGATGATGTATTCTGCAATCTTCAAATCTTCGTCCTCGATATTGATGAGGCGAATTTGCTCTAAAAGATAATCGTAAAGCGACTGACCTTCCGTTAAAAGTGACTGGTTATCAAACTCTTCATCATCCGCAGAATAATTACTTGATGCGGTTTTGTAGGCAGGTTCGTCGTCAAAAATATATTCATTAACATCGAAATCGGTGTCGATGCTGTCGGTTCCTTCATCTTCAAAACCTTCGTCAAGAGATGAATAGTCCTCTTCTTTTGATTCTTCCTGCACTTTTTCCAAAGCTGGATTTTCTTCGAGTTCGCGCTCCAATTCTTCCTCAAATTCCAAGGTGTGAAGCTGTATCAACTTCATGAGTTGGATTTGCTGTGGCGCCAATTTCTGCCCGAGACGTAATTGTAGGTTTTGTTTTAACATTTTTGGATTTTATTTCTCCTTCGTCGATTCCGAATGATTATTTTTTAATACTTAGTATTGGTTTTTAGTTTTAAAAATATTGAAGATGAATATAAGAAAATTTTTAGAACTCCGCATTATGAGGCGTCCTCGGGAAAGGAATTACGTCACGAATATTGGTCATTCCCGTCACGAAAAGAACCAGTCTTTCCAAACCAAGTCCAAATCCTGCATGTGGAACGGAACCGAATTTTCTCGTATCCAAATACCACCAAAGTTCGTGTGCATCAACATTCATCGCCTTCATTTTCTCTGTTAAAACATCAAATTTGTCTTCTCTCTGCGAACCACCGATAATTTCTCCAATGCCTGGGAAAAGCACGTCCATTGCGGCAACCGTTTTTCCGTCTTCGTTCAGTTTCATATAGAAAGCCTTAATTTCTTTCGGATAATCGAACAAAACTACAGGACTTTCAAAATGCTTTTCCACCAAATATCTTTCGTGCTCACTTTGCAAATCTGCACCCCATTCTTCAATTGGGAACTGGAATTTTCCTTTTTTATTTTCTTTTGAATTTTTAAGGATGTCAATAGCTTCCGTGTAAGAAACGCGTTTAAATCTTTTCTTAATCACGTTCTCCAGCTTTTGAATCAAACCTTCTGCAGCTCTGTCTTTCTCAGGTTTTTGCTTTTGTTCTTCCGCAAATCTTTTATCTAAAAATTCCAAATCGTCTTTACAGTTTTCCAAAACGTAGCCGATGACGTACTTCAAGAAATCTTCCGCCAAATCAATGTTGTCTTCCAAATTGTTGAAAGCAACTTCGGGCTCCACCATCCAAAATTCCGCCAAATGACGCGTTGTGTTAGAATTTTCGGCACGGAAAGTTGGGCCGAAAGTATAAACTCTTCCCAATCCCATCATCGCCGTTTCCACATTCAGCTGACCCGAAACAGTAAGATTTGTTTTCTTCCCGAAAAAGTCCTGTTCAAAATCGATATCACCGTTTTCATCTCTTGGAATTTCATTCAAATCGAAATTGGTTACTCCGAACATTTCTCCTGCTCCTTCTGCATCGGCTCCTGTGATAATCGGCGTGTTCATATACATGAACTGATGTTGGTTGAAGAACTGATGAATTGCAAAACTCACCGCACTTCTCACCCTAAAAATTGCCCCGAAAAGATTGGTTCTGAAACGCAAATGCGCCTGCTCACGAAGAACTTCAAGTGAGTGTTTTTTGGGCTGAAGAATGGTTTTGTCTCTTTCTTCGGTAAAGTTGTCGCCAAGAATCTGAATTTTTTTAGCGATGATTTCGATGTTTTGCCCACTTCCCTGACTTTCAATTACTTCACCTACAACCTTTAGTGAAGAGGCGGTTGAAATATTTTTAATGATATTCTCGTCAAAATTTTCAAAATCCACCACGATTTGAATGTTGTTAATCGTGGAACCATCGTTCAAAGCGATGAATCTGTTCGAACGAAAAGCTCTGACCCAACCTTGAACGGTGATGTCGTGATGTAAAAGCTTTTTGTAATCAGTAAGTAATTCTTTAATCGTCGTTCTCATTTATATCTGTATCAATAGATGCAAATGTAAAAAAAATTGGCGTAATTTTTGATGCAGACGACGAATTTATTTTTGCTAAAATGCCACTAATGCACGGATAAACTCGCTTCAACGCAGCTAATTCGTAAATTAATGGTAATAAACCTTAAAAGTAAATGATCTAGAAATTAAAAATCGGCAAACTGCGCTTTCCGTTTTTGTTCCATAATCCGACTTGTAAACCTTTGAGCTTGTCGGATTTGTTAGACAAACCGATTTGAACGCCTTTCATTGATTTTGCCTTATTGAAAAAAGCCAGCTGAATTCCGCTAAAGTTCTCCGAATAATTTCCCATTGCGGCAACCGTGATTCCCGCTCCCTTGTCGGAATTGTTCGCAAAACCTGAAACGTGGATTCCATTGAGTTTTCCTGAAGTATTGTTGTAGAAATTTGCACTGATTCCGTTGGTAATCATTGCGTGATGATACGCAGAAATAGCAAAGCCATTCAGTTTTTTTCCATCGGTCATTCCTCCGGTTGAAATGCTTAAACCGTTTACGGTGACCGTTGCATTTTGTTCAGTTGGAACATCAATTCCTTTCGGAAGCAGGGGGTAAATTAAAACGAAAGGATTCAATTGAAAATTAATTCCGTTGATTTTCTGATGGTCATATTCATCCAAAATACCAAAATTGATTCCGTTTGCATTGTCTGCGATAAACTTCTTCGGCGAAAAGGCAATCACTTTAGTTTTCCTTATCGAAAGAGAATCTTGTGCGAAAGAAAATGATGAAAAAATGAGTGTTGAAATAATGAGTAGCTTTTTCATGATCGTAAATTTTAAAATTGATAATGCAAAATTATCCCTTGATTTTCATCAAAAAAATGATTCAAATCAAGACTTCAAAATTTACTAAAATCTTTATTCATCCTTTTTCGACGGTACCAGGAAAACATCCATCAAACCTTCGGGAAGCTGCATTTTTAAATACTTTTGCTCACGGTTCAATTCAAGAATCCAGTCCTTGATAATCGGAATAATAATTTCCTTCCCCGCCAAATCGAGGATGAAATAATGTTGCGCAGTTTGATCGTTGACTGAAACGATGTTACCGCAAGTTTTTCCGTCTACTTCTCTGATTTCAAAACCAATTACTTCATGATAGTAAAACTTGTTCCCTGAAAGTTTCGGAAGCGCAGAAAGTGGCATAAATACATCTCTACCAATAGTTTGGTCAACTAAAGCTTCAGTGGAATTTTTATACGAAATAATCAACGTATCGCCTTTACTCCAAGATTGTTTGGCAACGAAAAAAGGAACCAACAAACCATTGATTTCAATAAAAATAGAGTCGAGTTTGTTGTACATTTCAGGTTGGTCGGTGTCTAGTTTCAGGAAAACATTTCCTTGTAATCCGTGTCTTCGCGTGATTTTTCCTAGAAAATAGCAGTCTTCTTTTTTCATTGTTTGGGAGTTTTATGTATTTAAGACGCTTCGAGAACCTCAGCGTGACAAAGACGGTGCAGTTTCAAAGATTTGCAAAAATAATTAAAAATAGTGGGTTTGTAAGGACTTAATTAGTTGTTGTTGAAATGTAGAAAATAATATGTAAAATCAATGAGATTCCTCGCTTCGCTCGGAATGACCACGGTTTTTGTTGATATAAGGTTGCATTTGGAGCGGCGGCTTCGCCGCCGCTCCAAATGAACCTCTAATTTAGTTAGAGTAATTTTTAATCCCAAGCTAAGCCAGGAATCTTTTTTTGATAAACCCTTTTTTTTTTGCAATCCAACAAAAAAGAGACACAATCACTTGCGTCTCCATCAATTTCTGTAAAAAATTTATTAAGCTTGTGGCTCTTCAGCTCCTTCTGCTTCTGCAGTTGGTTCTTCAGTTGTTTCAGCTACAACTTCTTCAGTAGTTTCTTCTACAGCAGGAGTGTTTGCTGCTTCCTCTGCTGCTTTAGCTTCTGCCAATTGAGCTTCTTCAGCTGCTTTTGCATCAGCTTCTGCTTTTGCAACGGCGTCTAATCTTGCCTGATTTACTTTAGCTTCTGCTTCTAAAGCTGCTTTTTTAGCATCCGCTTTAGATTGAGACAACGAAGATTTTTTGTCTTCAACTTGTTTTTCTTTGTTTTCCAACCAAGCGTTGAATCTTTTTTCAGCTTCAGCCTCGTCGAAAGCACCTTTAGCAACTCCACCCATCAAGTGTTTTTTGTAAAGCGCGCCTTTGTAAGAAAGGATTGCTCTGGCTGTGTCGCTCGGTTGTGCACCGTTGTTCAACCATTTTACCGCTGAATCCACGTTCAGGTCGATAATTGCAGGATTTGCAACAGGATTGTAAGTTCCCAGTTTCTCGATGAATTTACCGTCTCTTTTTGCTCTTGCATCGGCAACTACGATGTGGAAGAAAGGTTTCCCTTTTTTCCCGTGTCTTTGTAATCTAATTTTTACTGACATAAATGTTTGATTTTGTGGGAGCTCGTCCCGATTAATTATTAAGGGTGCAAAGATATGAAAAAATTTTGTTGCTCAAAACTTTTTGTGGGAAGATGGATGCGGGAAGATGGAAGTTTTTTAGGAGCCGGGAACCTGCTTTCACTACTCGCTTTTTTCTTGCATCACCGAAGCCATTCTAAGAAAAAGAGCTCAAACATGTCGTTCAATCAGGGCTGGTTACGATTCGACTTCTAATCAATTTTTTTACAGTATTTGAAGAGTTTTTTCTAAATTAAATATAATTTACTTTATCCATAGTTAAATTTATGTTAATCAATCACCTCGATTACAAATTTAAACAAGTGTTTACTAATTTTGATTTTTAATTTTTAAAAATACAAGAATATGTCAATTAAATTAGGCGATATCGCACCGAATTTTCAAGCTGATTCTTCTTTGGGAGAACTCGATTTTTATAACTTTTTAGGGGATTCTTGGGGGATTTTGTTTTCCCATCCTGCAGATTACACTCCGGTTTGTACCACAGAATTGGGAATGACTTCCAAACTGAAAAGTGAGTTCGATAAAAGAAACACCAAAGTCATCGCGCTTTCTGTAGATGATGCAGAAGACCACCGTGGTTGGATTAAAGACATCAACGAAACCCAAAACTGCGCCGTAGATTTCCCAATCATCGCAGATAAAGACAAAAAAGTTTCCGAAATGTACGATTTCATCCATCCAAACGCTTCTGCAACGGCAACAGTTCGTTCGCTTCTCATCATCGACCCTGAAAAGAAAGTTCGTTTAATCATTACTTATCCCGCTTCAACTGGAAGAAATTTCAATGAAATTCTTCGTGTGCTCGATTCTTTACAATTAACCGACAACTACAAAGTGGCAACTCCCGTAAATTGGAACGATGGTGATGATGTGATTGTTCCACCCGCAATTTCCACCGAAGATGCACGCGGAATTTTCCCGAAAGGGGTGACGGAACTGAAACCATATTTGCGATATACACCGCAACCGAATAAATAAGTGCCTGACTAATCCTAAAATAGGTTTACAAGTTTTACATTAAGATACCAATCCGGAAGATATTGATTTTCCGGATTTTTTGTGGATTGTTTCCGGGGTTTTCATCTTCAGACTAAGATGTGGTCTTTTGTTGTTGTAAATATAAATACTTTCTTTAACCATTTGTTTTAAATCCTGAATGTTTTTGCATTTATAAATTAAAAATTCTTGCTTCAATATTCCGTTTATTCTTTCTGCCAAAGCATTTTGATAACAATCATAGCCATCTGTCATTGAAGGTTTTATTTTGTTTTTAACAAGTACTTTCTGATACACTTCTGAGCAATATTGCAATCCCCTGTCTGAGTGATGAATAAGCGGAAGATGTGTTGTTCTGTTTTTAACGGCCATTTTCAGAGCTTTGACTACATTTTCAGCATTCATATTTTCACTTAATTCGTAACCCATTATTTTTCTGCTGTAAGCATCCGTAACCAAAGATAAATAACAGACATTCGTTTTGGTTTTTATATAAGTGATATCGCTTACAAATACCTGTTCTTTTCTTTTTAGGCAAGTCGTTTTCAAAAGGTTGGGGTGTTTTCTGAGCCAGTGTTTGGAGAAAGTTGTTCTTGTATATCTTTTCTTAGGATAAATAAGCAGGTTTTCTCTTCGTAAATAATTGAACAGCGCATCTCTGCCTATTTTTATGTTTTCAAGCCTGAACTTATTTTTAAGCAAATAATAAAGTTTTCTTGTTCCTATTCTGGGCTGTTCTAAACGAACCTCCTCAACAAATCGTTTAACTTTCTCCAATTCTTTTTCCCGAACACATAATCTTTGGCGCTGCTGGTAAATGGCTTGTCTGCTTATCCCAAACAATCTGCAGATTTTGGATAAACTCAATCCTTTTTCTTGGAGTTGTCTGACTGTTTGGGCGTAAACTTTTTTCGGATCTGTGTGCCGTATTGCTTGTCGGAGATATCAATCATCATATTGAGAACTTTGGTTTTCAGTTTCTCATCAGCTAATTCTTTCTCTAATCTTTTAATCTTTTCGGCGGGTGTTTCTTTGGATTGTAACATGGTATGAATGGTGGGTTTGCTCCAATCTAAATTACCATATTTTCTGAGCCAAACCAAAACGGTGCTTCTGCCTTGGATACCGTAATGTTGTTGTGCCTGTTTGTAAGTGAATTCGCCCTTTTCTACACGACTCACAACACCTAATTTAAAAGCCATTGTGTAATCTTGTTGTGTACGCTTTTCTACTGTCTTCTCTCGATTTTCCATAATAAGTCTATTTGGTGTAAACTTATTTTAGGACGGGTCAGCCAAGTAAAAAGAGCCAAGTATTAAAAACATCCTTTCAAAGATTTTGAAAGGGTGTTTTTTACCAAATTAATCTGAATAGATTTAAATCAAAAGCAAAATAATTGAAACCACTAGTCCAATTCCCGTGAAAATCATTCCTCTTTTGAACGCTTTTGATTTCGGGTTGAACATCCAAAAACTTGAAACCACAAAGAAGAACAATGAAATTCCAAACAACGTATTCAATCCACCGAGTTTTTCTTTTGACGGGGCTTTGTGAAGTTTCGTCATTTTATCTAAAACATACGGAAGTTCCTTTTTTACATATTTCGCTTCACCTGTGGCAGAATTATAGGTTCCTCCTTTGAAATACAAAATTCCATTCTCCGTTTTCTCTACTTCAAAACCTTTAATTTTGATTTCTTTCCCGAGTGCTTTCTCATCAAGATTTTTCTCAAAAACTTTCTCGTAGTTTTTTTCTTTTTTCAAAACATCGGTGTCGCGATAAACGAGCAAAACGCCGCTCACTGCATAAATCGTCATAATTCCCGCCATAAAATATCCGAGATAACGGTGCGTGATTCGCATGAAAGATTTTGTGTTATGAATTCTGTCCATAGCTTTTTATAGTTTGAAGTCCGAAGACGGGAGTCCGAAGACGGGAGTCCGAAGTTGATGTGTGAATTTCTTCCGACATCCGTCTTCAGACTACGGTCTTTTTAAAGTTTATATGTTAAAGTAAAATAGAAATTTCTAGGCGTAATCGGGTTTACAGAATAGTTTTCGTGAACATTGTAATTTTCAACATCGAAAATGTTCCCTACTTTTGCCTGGATTAAGAAATTCTTGTAATCATAACCCAATGAAAAATCAACAGTTGTAAATCCCTTCAAATCGACCATTCTTGTAGTTTGTGGCTGCCCTTTCACGTCGTTCCATCCTGCTTGTCGGTCGCCTGTATAAAATGCGCTCGCTCCTACTATGAAACCTTTCAGTGCTTTGTCGAATTTGTAAAAAGCCGATGCATTCGCTGTTGTCGCGGGAGTTCGAACCAATCTTTGATTTTCTACAAAACCATTTTCAGGCGTTTTCGTGTAAACAGAATTGTTGTAAGATATTCCTGTGATTAACGATAATTGAGGAGTTGGATTTCCCGTGATATCAAGTTCAACACCTCGACTTCGGATATTACCCGCATAAACTTTATATGCCGCAGTCGCTCCCGAAGCCAAATAAGGCGAAGTGTAAGTATCATTGTTATTGATTTGATACGCGCTTAAATTGAAAGCCACCGTATTGTTCCAAATATTTTTCTTCAAACCAATTTCGTATTGGTCAACTCTTGAAGATTTTAAAGACGCATTGTCCATATCAAATCCTGAATTGGGAGCGAATGAGTTGGTGTAAGTTCCGTAAACTGTGAAGTTTTCTGTAGGTGTAATAATTAAACCAACTTTTGGAGAAAACGCATGTTCTTTATTTCCTGTATTGTCTTTGGTTGTTTCGGTTGAAGTTTTATAGTTCTTTTCAAAAGTGTCTTTGTTTTCAATATTCGAATAACGGATTCCCGCCAAAACTTTGAAATATTTCGAAAACTCCACAAAATCCTGAAGGTAAATTCCGTAACGTTGGGTTTTTATCTGCGTTAATTTTTCCTTGGCTGAATCAGCCATTTCGATATGATTCCAAGTATTCGGATTATTCAAAATCCAATTTCCAACGGTGTAAGAAGTTCCAAAAGTTTTATTTGTCTTTGGGTCAAAAAACGTGTAAGCATCGGCAATTCCATAATCTCCGTCCGCTCCGATTAAAATTTTATGAAGC